>NZ_RFFI01000107.1 GCF_003696205.1 Cellulomonas triticagri | reverse complement strand
CCGCTGCCCGGCGCGCTCGCGGACTTCACCGGACGCGAGACCGAGCGGGCGGCGCTCGCCGCGGCCCTGTGCGCGCCCGCGGCCGGCGTCGCGCTGGCCGTCGTCACCGGGCCGCCCGGCTTCGGCAAGACGACGCTCGCGGCGCAGGTCGCGCGGGACGTCCGGGGGCACGTCGACCAGGTGCTGTTCCTCGACCTGCGCGGCGTCGACCCCGACCCGGTGACCCCGGACGCGGCGGTGCGCCGGGTCGCCGACGCCCTCGGGGTCGTCGACCTGCCGCCCGACCCGCACGCCGCGGCCGACCACGTCCGCGGGCTGCTCGCCGGACGGCGGGTGCTGCTGGTGCTGGACAACGCCGCCGGGGAGGAGCAGGTCCGGCCGCTGCTGCCCCCGGAGGGCGGCTCGGCCGTGCTCGTGACCAGCAGGCGCACCCTCGCGGGCCTGGACGCGACGCACCGGGTCGCCCTCGACCGGCTGACCCCCGCCGACTCGGTCGCCCTGCTCGCCCGGATGCTGGGCGCCGGGGCGGACGGCGCCGGGGACCTCGCGCGGCTCGCCGAGCTCTGCGCCGACGTGCCGCTCGCCCTGCGCATCGCGGGACACCGGCTCGCCACCCGCTCGGGGTGGTCGGTCGCGGGCCTGGTGCGGCGCATGGCGAGCGACGACCGGCGGCTCGACGCGCTCGCGGCCGGGGACCTGCGGGTCAAGGCCGCGTTCACGTCGTCCTACGAGCAGCTCGGCCCGGGAGCGCAGCGGCTGTTCCGGCGGCTCGCCCTGGTCGACGCCCCCGACACCGGTGCCGGGCTCGCGGCGGTGCTGGTCGGGGAGACACTGTGGCGGACCGAGGACCTGCTGGACGAGCTCACCGACCTCAGCCTCGTGCAGCACCACCGCGGCGACCGGTTCCAGCTGCACGACCTGCTGCGGCTGTTCGCCCGCTACGAGCTCGACCTGCAGGAGGACCCGGCGACGGTGGCCGCCGTCCGCGCGTCGGCGGACGACTGGCTGCTCGCCACCACCGTGCGCGCCGGACGCCGCTTCGAGCCCGACTTCGCCGACGACCCCGACCGCGACGCGGCCGCGACCGCCGGTCCCGTCCTCGACCTCGGGGGGCCGGAGGGCGCCGGGGCGTGGCTGCGCGCCGAGTCCGGGAGCTGGCTCGCCGCGCTGCGACGCGCCGCCACCGCGGGCGACCACCGCCGGGTGGTCGACGTCGCCGAGGCGCTGCACTGGTTCTCCGACCTGTGGTCCCGGTGGGGGCACTGGCCCGAGGTCTTCGACCTGTCCGCCGACGCCGCGACCCGCCTGGGCGACGACCGGCTCGTCGCCACCCACGAGGGCTACCGCGCCTGGGCCCAGCTGGAGTGCCGTGGCGACGCGGGGCGCGCGGCCGCGGCGGCGGACCGCGCGCTCGCGGCGGCACGCCGGGCCGGGGACCGCGCCCAGGAGGGCTGGGCCCTGAGCTACGGCTCCTGGATCGCGGGACGGGTCGGGGACCTGGTGACCGCGGAGGCGTCCGCGCGCGCCGCCGTCGCGTGCCAGCTCGCGTCCGGGGACCGGGAGGCCGCACCGCAGGCGCTGCTCGCGCTGGCCAGCGCGCAGTCCCGCCTCGGCCGGTACGAGGACGCGGTCGCGACGATCCGCGAGGCCGTCGCGCTGCTGGAGGACCCGGCGACCCGGCCCCGGGCGCAGGTCGCCGCGTTCACTTCCGCGAGCGCCCACGACTACCTCGCCAACGCCCTCGCCGGGGCCCAGCGGTGGGCGGAGGCCCGCGACGCGGCGACCACCGCCCTCGGCATCGCCGCGGACCTCGGCGTGCCCCGCACCGCCGCCGCCTCGCACCACGTGCGGGGCCGCGCCCACGCCGCGCTCGGCGACCCCGTCGCCGCCGTGGCCGACCTGGAGGCCGCGCTCGCCCTGCGCCGGGAGATCGGGGACACCGTCCGCGCGGACCTCGTCGCGGAGGACCTGGAGCGCGTGCGCCGCACGCGTGCCTCCGGCGACGAGGAGCCGTCGACGAGCACCGGAGTGGTCACAGAGGCGGACGCGTCCCGCTAGGGTCGGCGCATGTCGACGGTGCGTCTCGGGGTCCTCGGTGCGGCCCGCATCCTGCACGACGCGGTGGTGGTGCCCGCCGCCGCTGTCCCGGAGGTCGAGGTGACCGCCATCGCGGCCCGCGACCGGGACCGGGCGGAGGCGACCGCGCGGGCGGAGGGCATCCCGCGCGTCCTGGACGACTACGACGCCCTGCTCGCCGACCCCGACGTGGACGCCGTGTACATCCCGACGCCCGCCGCCCTGCACGGCGCGTGGATGCGCCGTGCGATCGCCGCCGGCAAGCACGTGCTCTGCGAGAAGCCGTTCACCGCCGACGCCGCCGAGGCCGAGGAGATCGCGGCGCTCGCGGACGCGTCCGGCCTCGTCGTCATGGAGGCGTTCCACTCCCAGCTGCACCCGTCGTGGGCCCGGCTGCGCGACCTGCTCACCGAGGGCGCCGTCGGCGAGGTCGTCAGCGCCGAGGCGGACTTCTGCGTCGACATCCCGGACCGCTCCGACATCCGCTGGCAGGAGGACATGGGCGGCGGTGCCCTCATGGACCTCGGCGTCTACCCGCTGCGGCTGCTCACGCACCTGTTCGGCACCCCCACCGTCCGCTGGGCGGAGGCGAAGGACGAGGACGGCGTGGACGCCGAGATCCTCGTCCAGCTCGACCTGCCCGGCGGCGTGCAGGGCACGCTGCGCGCGTCCATGGTCGAGACCGTGCACCACCGCGCCGTCGCCCGGGTCGTCGGCACCACCGGCACCCTCACCGTGCACGCGCCGTACGCCCCGCAGAACGGCGGCCGCATCGAGCTCGAGCGCGACGGCGTCATCACCGTCGAGCCCGTCGACCCCACGGCGTCCTACGTCTGGATGCTGCGGGCCTTCGCGGGCGCCGTGCTGCGCGGCGCCGACCCCGTGTCGGATGCCGACGAGGCGGTGCGGGCGATGCGGGTGGTCGACGCCGCCTACCGCGCGGCGGGCATGGCGCCGCGGCGGCCCGCACCGCTGGGCTGAGCCGCCGCCTCAGCCGACCCTCTGGGACGGGTCGGACCCCCCGCGCACCGACCGGTGCCGGGAGTCAGGCGGAGGCGAGCGCGTGGTCGATGGCGTCGCGGACCCCGGACGCCAGGACCCCGCCCGGCACGTGCGCCGGGCGGGGTCCTGGTTCGTGCAGGGCCTGCGCGACTCAGCCCGCGATCGTCGTGCCCGCCGCGACCGTGCCGGGCGCCCCGTCGGCGTCGACCACGGCCGTGCCGGTCGCGACGACCCCGGACTCGAACGTCCAGTCGCCGCGCACCGTGAACGACTCCGCGCCGCGCAGCGACGGCGCACCGGCGGCGAACCGCTCCTCGAACTTCCCGACGGTCTTGTAGACCTTCGGGTCGAGCTCGACCAGCGGCGCCTTCTCGACCGCGAGGCGCAGCGTCGAGTCCTCGGCGAGGTCGTACGCGTCCGAGCGGATCAGCAGCAGGTCGTTCGTGGTCTTCACGGGCAGGAAGCGCTCACGGCCCACGACGATGGCGGTCGCGCCCTCGAACACCTCGATGGCCGCGCCCATGGCGGTCTCGATCTGGAAGACCTCGGGGGAGGAGGAGTCCGTCGGGTCCACGGTCTTGACGTTGCGGATCAGCGGCAGCCCCAGCACGGCGCCACGGGCCTCCAGGGCGGCGGCGATCTGCTCCAGGTCGAACCACAGGTTGTTCGTGTGGAAGAACGGGTGGCGGTGCTCGTCGGTGAAGTAGTCCATCTGGTCCGCCGGGGTCTGCGCGGTGTCGCGCAGGATGAGGCGACCGTCGGACTTCCGGACGGCGAGGTGCCCGCCCTTGCGGTCGGCGGCGGTGCGGCGGCAGAGCTCGGCGGCGTACGGGGCGCCCGACGCGGCGAACCAGCCCGCGATGGTCGGGTTCGGCGCGGCACCCAGGTTGTCGGAGTTCGACACCGAGGCGTACCGGAACCCGGCGTCCAGCAGGCGCTGGAGCACACCCGACGCGAGCAGCGCGGTGTACAGGTCGCCGTGGCCCGGGGGGCACCACTCCAGAGTCGGGTCCGCGGGCCAGGACACGGGGGTGAGGTCGTCGGTGCGGAGCTTCGGCTCCTGGTTCTGCAGGAAGTCCAGCGGCAGGCCGTCCACGGCGAGGCCGTCGTGCCGCGCGAGCGCGGCCAGCGAGTCGTCCTGCGTGCGGAACGAGTTCATGAGGATCAGTGGCAGCGGGGCGCCGGTCGTGGCCCGCGCGTGCTGCACCTGCTCCACGATGAGGTCGAGGAACGACTTCCCGTCGCGCACCGGCAGCAGGGACTTCGCCTTGTCCATGCCCATCGAGGTGCCGAGCCCGCCGTTGAGCTTGATCACCGCGGTCTTCGCGAAGGCCTCGCGTGCCGCGTCCGCGTCGATGTCGACGTCCGCCAGGCGCGGGGGGTCGAGCAGCGGGTCGATGGTCTCCTCGGGGATGAGGCCGGTCGCGCCGCCCTCCAGCTCCCGGTAGTAGTGGGTGAAGACGTCGATGGCGGTGGGGGCCACCCCGGCCGCCGCCATCTTGTCCTGGGCCTGCCGCAGTCCGGTGTCGCTCATGACCCTGATCCTAGGAACTGCGGGTGATCCGAGGCGAGCGAACGGCCGGTGAACGCGCCGGAGGCGCTGGTCCGGGGCCCGCGGTCAGCTCGCCGCGTGCTTGCCGTAGCGCTGGCGTGCCGCCTCCCCGGACGTGCCGACCGCCGCGCCGACCTCCTTCCACGACAGGCCCGCGCGCCGCGCCGTGACGACGGCGTCGGCGAGGTCGCGCTCGGCGTTGGTGCGTCGTGTCGCGGCGAGCCACAGCGCGGTCCGGGGCGAGACGGTGTCGCGGTCGTCGGGGCCGGGGTCGTAGGACTCGAACCGGTCGGCGAGCTCGTCGGACCGGGAGAGGATGTCGTCAAGGGAACGGGGCACGGTGATCACCTCCGGAGGAACCTGGCGCGCGCGGGGCGCATGGCGTGGACGACGCACCACCCGCCGTACAGCTCGACCACGCCGGACTCGATCGGCGTCGCCGCGCGGTCCGGGCCGATGACCATCGTCATGCCCTCACCGACGTCGAACGCGTCGAGGTGGTGGTCGAGCGAGTGGCGGATGTCCTCGTCAGGCACGCCGTGGCGGTGAGCGCTGCCGAGGATGATCGGTACCTCGTCGGAGAACCAAGTTATCTTGGTTGCGCTGTCAGCGCCAGAGGGTCGGGTCCTGTTGCGGGCGGATCTCTCGGCGAAGGGCGTCATCGTCCGACGGTAGGGCGGGATCGCGGCCCTTCCGCAGTTATCCACAGGGGCGGTGCTCGGGTGGAGACCCTGCGTCAGGGGAGTGCGGGGCGGACCGGGGTGAGCGCGCGGTCCAGGAGGTCCGGCAGGCTGGTGCGGTCGGCCCCGGCGTGCGCCCACGCCTCGACGGCGGCGACCAGCGCCCCGGCCCACGCGGCCCCGGCGACCCGGGCGCGCAGCGGCTCGACGCCCCGCGCGGCGGCGTACGCGGTGATCGTCGCGCCCAGGTCGGCGGTGCGACGCGCGGCGGCGAGGCGCAGGTCGTCCGCGAGGCCCATGGTGTCGGCCTGGGTGAACGCGAGGGCCACGTGCTCGGCGGGCAGGGTGCTCGCGAGGGTGCCCAGCGCGGCGGCCACGACCTCGCCGGGGGGAGCCTCGTCGCCCGCGGCCTTCAGCGCAGCGCGCAGGGCGGTGGCGCGGTCGTCGAACGCGGCCCAGAGCAGGTCGGCCTTGGCGTCGAAGTAGTTGAAGAACGAGGAGCGCGAGACCCCGGCGCGCTGGGTGATGTCCGCGACGGAGGTGGCGGCGTAGCCGCGCTCCAGGAACAGCTCCCCGGCGGCCTCCTCCAGCATCGCCCGGGACGACGCGCGGGGGCGCCCGGAGCGGCGGGGAGCGGGGTCGGGCACGGCGCCCATGCTAGGCGGCCAGCCCGCCGAGACGACCGTCACAGGCGCCGACGCGGAATGCCCGCGCCCCTCGACATATTCTTGGACGCAGTTCAACAAGGCCGACGGCACCCCGGCGGCCCGACCCAGCCCTGGCGGGACCCGCCCGCCGTCACCGAAGGTGGTCCCGTGCCCCAGCCCACCCGCGCGCGCCTGGTCGCGCGCACCGCACCCGGCCTGGCGCTGCTGCTGGCGCTCGCGGCCTGCACCGGCGGCGCGGACGACGACGCCAGCACGAGCACGGTCGAGGGCGGCACCCTCGTCTACGCGACCGGTGACGCCGAGCCCACCTGCCTGGACCCGCACGTCGGCGGCAACTACCCGCAGGCGCTGATCAGCACGCAGTACCTGGAGCCGCTGGTCGGGCGCGACGCCGACGGGACGATCCTGCCGTGGCTCGCCACGGCGTGGACGGTGTCGGAGGACGGCCTGACCTGGGACTTCACGCTGGCCGACGACGTCACGTTCACCGACGGCACCCCGTTCGACGCGGAGGCCGTCGCGGCGAACGTCGCGCACCTGCAGGACCCGGACACCGGGTCGTCCACGGGGTACCTCGCGGTGCAGAAGGTCGCGTCCGTCGAGGCCGTCGACGCCACCCACGCCCGGTTCCACCTCACCGAGCCCGACTCCGCGCTGCTGGAGTCGATGAGCCAGCAGTGGACCGCGATGCAGTCCCCGGCGGGCATCGAGCGTGGCGCGGACGCCAACTGCGCGGAGCCGATCGGCACCGGGCCGTTCGTCGTGGACGAGTGGGTGCCGCAGCAGCAGGTCGTCCTGGTGCGCAACGAGGACTACGTCTCCCGCGACCCGCAGGCCGAGAACGCCGGACCCGCGCACCTGGAGGAGATCGTCTGGCGGTTCATCCCCGACGCCGCGACCCGGTACGCCGCGCTGCGCTCCGGCGAGGTGCAGGTCATCGACAACCCGCAGCCCGACACCATCGCCGCCGCCGCCGACGAGGGCGGCGACATCACGCACGTCGACGCGCCGCGTCCCGGCTCCGTGAACCGGATCGAGCTGAACAGCGCGCAGCCGCCGTTCGACGACGTCCGGGTGCGGGAGGCGTTCGTCCGCGCCGCCGACCCCGACCCGGGCATCGAGACGCTGTTCGCCGGGACCACCGCACGCTCCTTCTCCCCGCTGTCCAGCGTCGAGCCGACCGCCTACGCCGACGAGTCGCTGTTCGGCACCGACGTGGACGCGGCGGACGAGCTGCTCGACGCCGCGGGGTGGACCGAGCGCGACGCCGACGGCTACCGCACCCGCGACGGGGAGCGGCTGACCGTGCGGTTCCCGGTCAGCACGAACCAGTCCGTCGCGGCCGAGCAGTCGCTGTTCGAGCAGATCCAGGCGAACGCGAAGGTCGTCGGGTTCGACGTCGTGCTCACCCCGCTGGACCTGTCCGGCTGGTACGCCGCCCTCGGCGCGCACGAGTACGAGGCGGTCTCCGCGCCGTACACGAAGGTCGGCCCGGACGTGCTGCGGATCCTGTACCACTCGGACGGCACCGTGCCCGCGCCCAGCGGCTACTTCGCGAACCACGCCGGGATCACGGATCCCGCGCTGGACGCGCTGCTCGACCAGGCGTCCGCCTCGTCCGACGAGGCCGAGCGCGCCGACCTGTACGCGCAGGCGCAGCAGATCGTGCTCGAGGGCTACTACGTCCTGCCGCTGTACGACCAGCAGAACCACTTCCTCACGCGCGGCGTCACCGGCATGCGCACCCTGGACACCGTGTCCACGCCGACGTTCCTCGACGCGCGGCTCGCGGGCTGACGGGCGTGCGGCTGCCCTGGGTGCGCTGGCTGCTCGGACGGCTCGTGTCCGCGCTGCTGGTCGCCTGGGTGGTCGCCACCGTCGTGTTCTTCGCGCTCCGCGCCGCCGGGGGCGACCCCACCGAGGCGATCCTCGGGGGGCCGGGCTCGCAGGCCGGGCCGGACGCCGTCGCGCAGGCGCGCGCCCAGTACGGCCTGGACCAGCCGCTGGTGGTGCAGTACCTGGTGCAGATCGGGCGCGTGCTGACCCTCGACCTCGGCGACTCGTACGCCCGCAAGGTGCCGGTCGCGGACCTGCTGCTCGCGCAGCTGCCCGGCACGATGCTGCTGGCCGTGCTCGCGCTCGCGCTGGCCTGGGTGCTGGCGCTCGCGGTCGCCACCGCCGCCGTGCGCGCCCGCGGGCCGGTCGGCCGGGCGTGCGCCGCGGCGCTGCGGGGGGTGGAGGTCGTCGCCGCCGTCGTGCCGCACTTCTGGCTCGGGGCCGTGCTCATCGTGGTGTTCTCCTCGACGCTCGGCTGGTTCCCCGCGACCAGCAGCGGCACCGACCTCGCAGGCCTGGTGCTGCCGACGGTGACGCTCACCGTGCCGGTCGCCGGGTTCCTCGGCCAGGTGATGCGCGACTCGCTCACCGAGGCCGCCGCCGCGCCGTTCGCGACCTCCGCCCGCGCGCGCGGCGCCTCGCCGACGCGGGTGCTGTGGCGGCACACCCTGCGGCACGGGGTGCTGCCCGCCGTCGCGCTGTCCGGGTGGGCGTTCGGCTCCCTGCTCAGCGGGGCCGTCGTGGTCGAGACGCTGTTCGGCCGCCCCGGGCTCGGTCGGCTGCTGCTGGACGCGACCATGCAGCGGGACGTCCCCGTCGTGGTCGGGGCGGTCGTCGTGGTCGCCGTGGTCTACGTCCTGGTGATGCTGCTGGTCGACGTCGTCGAGCGGCTGCTCGACCCCCGGCTGCGGGCCGTGACCGACGCCGCACCGGTGCCGCGCGCCGGGGAGCCGGCGGTGCTCGGGTGAGCGTCACCACCGCGGGCACGCGGCGGGTGGGGCTCGCCCTGCGCGGCCTCGGCGTCCCCGGCGTGCTCGCGGCGCTCGCGGTCCTCGGCATGGCCGTCGCGGTGCTGCGCCCCGGCCTGATCGCCCCCGGCGACCCCAACGCCATCGACCCGCGCGCGGGCTTCGCCGAGCCCGGCGCCGCGCACTGGTTCGGCACCGACGAGTCCGGGCGCGACGTCTGGACCCGCGTCGTGCACGGCGCCGCCGCGTCCCTCGGCATCGGCGCGGCGGCCACCGCCATCGGCGTCGGCGCCGGGCTCGTCCTGGGGCTCGCCGCCGGGCTCGGACCCCGGTGGCTCGACGCCGCCGTGAGCCGGGTGCTGGAGGTGCTGTTCGCCCTGCCGACGCTGGTGCTCGCGCTGCTGCTCGTCGCCGTGCTCGGTGCGGGCGTCGAGGCGTCGGTCATCGCGGTCGGAGCGGCCACGGCGCCGGGCTACGCCCGGATGCTGCGGGCGCGGGTCCGGTCCGTCGCGACGTCGGGGTACGTCGAGGCCGCCCGCATGGAGGGCCACGGGCCCGTGCGGGTGCTGCTGCGGCACGTGCTGCCCAACACCCTGTGGCCGCTGGTCTCCGTGGCGACGCTCGGCGTCGGGCAGGCCGTCGTGTGGGTGTGCGCGCTGAGCTTCCTCGGCCTCGGCACCCTGCCGCCCGCCCCCGAGTGGGGCGCCATGCTCAACGCCGGGCGCGTCTACATCGAGTCGGCGTGGTGGCTCACCGTGTTCCCGGGGCTCGCGATCACCGTCACGGCCGCCGCGCTCACCGTGCTCGGACGCCGGGTCGGGCAGGTGGCGGCATGACGGGGGACACCGTGCTCGACATCGCCGGGCTGCGCGTCGGCTTCCCGCGCGGCGGCGAGGTGCTGCACGGGGTGGACCTGCGGGTCGCCGCCGGGGAGTGCGTCGCCGTCGTCGGCGGGTCCGGCGCCGGCAAGTCCGTGCTCGCCCGCACCCTCGTCGGCCTCGCGGGGGAGGGCGCCCGCGCCGACGTGCGTGCCGACCGGTTCACGCTGCTCGGCCGAGACGCGACGGCGTTCACCGAGCGGGCCTGGCGTGCCGCCCGCGGGCGGGACGTCGGACTCGTGCTCCAGGACGCCCTCGGGTCCCTCGACCCCCTGCGGACCGTCGGCGCCGAGGTCGCGGAGGCGCTCCAGGTCCGGCGCAGCCTCGATCGCGCGACCACCGCGGACAGGGTGCGGGCGGCGCTCGCGGACGCCGGCCTCGACCAGCCCGAGGTGCGCGCCCGGCAGCGCTCCGGGGACCTGTCCGGCGGCATGCGGCAGCGCGCGCTCATCGCCTCGGCCGTCGTCGCCCGGCCGCCCCTGCTCGTCGCCGACGAGCCCACCACCGCGCTCGACGCCACCGTCGCCGCGCGCGTCCTCGACCTGCTCGCCCGGCTCCGCGACGAGGGCACCGCCGTCGTCCTGGTCACGCACGACCTCGGGGCCGTCGCGCGCGTCGCCGACCGGGTCGTGGTGCTCCGCGACGGCGTCGTGGTCGAGGAGGGCCTGACCGCCGCGCTGCTCGCCGCACCCCGCGAGGAGTACACGCGGGCACTGGTCGACGCGGCCCGCCTCGCCGACGGCCCGGGCGACGTCCCCGCCGCCGGGGCGCCGGTCCTCACCGGGACCGGGCTGCGCCGGACCTTCCCGCTGCCCGGGGGTGCGCGCGTCACCGCGGTCGACGGCGTCGACCTCACCGTCCACGCCGGGGAGGCCGTCGGGCTGGTGGGGGAGTCCGGGTCCGGGAAGACGACCCTGGCCCGGATGCTGCTCGCCGCCGACACCCCCGACGCCGGGCAGGTGCTGCTCGACGGCGGCCCCTGGTCCGCGCGCCCCGAGCGCGACCGGCGCCCCGCCCGCGCCGGGGTCCGGCTGGTCCCGCAGGACCCGCTCGGCACCGTCGACCCGCGCCTCACCGTCCGGTCCGTCCTGCACGACGCCCTGCGCACCGCGCCGCACCCCCCGGCCCGTGCCGACCGGGACGCCGCCGCGACCGCGCTGCTCGCCGCCGTGCACCTGCCCGCCGACGTCCTCGACCGGCGGCCCCGCACGCTGTCCGGCGGGCAGCGGCAGCGCGTCGCCATCGCCCGGGCGCTCGCCTCCGAGCCCCGGGTCCTGCTGCTGGACGAGCCGGTGTCCGCCCTGGACGTGCAGGTGCAGGCCGCGGTGCTCGACCTGCTGGTCGAGCTGCGTCGCACCCGCGGGGTCGCGATGGTGCTCGTGTCGCACGACCTCGGGGTGGTGCGGCGCGTGTGCGACCGGGTGCTCGTGATGAGCGGCGGGCGGGTCGTCGAGGAGGGGCCGGTGGCGGACGTGCTCTCGGCGCCCACGCACGCGGTGACGCGGGCCCTGGTGGCGGCGCGGGGGATCTGAGGACCGTCAGGGCGTGACGACGATCTTCCCCCGCGTGTGCCCCGTCTCCAGCGCCCGGTACGCCTCGGCGGCGTCCGCCAGCGCGTAGGTCCCGGCGATCTCGACCCGCAGCGACCCGTCGGCGGCGAGCGCGGCGAGCTCGGCCAGCCCCTCGGGGTCGGGGCGCACCCACACGTAGTGGCCGCCGAGCTCGGTGCGGGCGCGGGCGTCGGTGATGGACACGATGGTCCCGCCGGGCGCGAGCAGGTCGGGGGCGGTGTCGATGGCCTGGCCGCCGACGTAGTCGAGGATGACGTCGAACCCGTCGGGTGCCTCGGCGCGCGCGGCCGCGACGAGCCCGTCCCCGTATGCGATGGGCGTCGCGCCGAGCGCGCGGATCGCGTCGTGGTTGCCGGGGGAGGCGGTGCCGACGACGGTCGCACCGGCGCGGACGGCGAGCTGGACGGCGATCGAGCCGACACCGCCGGCGGCGGCGTGCACGAGCACGGTCTGCCCGGCGGTGACGCCCGCGCGGCGCACGGTCTGCTGCGCGGTCAGCCCGGCGAGCGGGAGCGCCGCGGCGGCCTCGAACGACAGCCCGGCGGGCTTCTTCGCGGCGGTGCGCACCGGGACGGCGACGTACTCGGCGAGGGTGCCGTCGGAGACGGTGTCCTTGCGGGCGTAGGCGAGGACCTCGTCGCCCTCGGCGAGCTCGGGGGTGTCGAGCCCGGGCTTGACCACCACCCCGGCGACGTCCCACCCGGGGACGGCGGGCAGGTGCGTGTCGATGAGGCCCTCGAGGTACCCCTCGCGGACCTTGTAGTCGACGGGGTTGAGCCCCGCCGCCACGACCTTCACCAGCACGCTGTCCGGACCGATGTGCGGCTCCGGACGGTCGACCAGCTGCAGGACCTCGGCCCCGCCGAACTCGGTGTACGCGATCGCCTTCATACCGGTGCGAACCCTGCGACGGGCCCGGTCATTCCGTGCCCGGTGCGTGGCGGGCCTCGCGTGCCCGCCTGCCGCTGGCGAGCAGCTGGCGCCCGACGAGCCCGACGAGGGCGAGCCCGCACACCATCTGCACGGTGACGACGACGCGCGCGAGGTCGGACACCGGGACGACGTCCCCGAAGCCGACCGTCGCGAGCACGGTGGTGGTCAGGTAGACCGCGCCGACGTGGTCGAGCGGCTCGGAGAACGCCCCTGGGTCGGCGCCGGACAGCGCGAGGTACCCGGTGGCGAACAGCAGGAGGAACACCACGGCCGTGGTGACGGTCGCCTCGACGGCGCGCAGCACCGGGTACGGCGACCGCGCGACCGCCCGGACCTGGAGGACCACCAGGCCGAGCAGCACGAGCAGCCCGAGGGCCAGCAGGAGCAGCGACTCGGCGACCGGCCGGTCCAGCGGTCGCAGCGCGTAGGCCGCGACGAGCAGCGCGTCACCGAGGACGGCGCGGACGACGGCGATCAGCCGCGCCCGCCGGGCGCCCGCGCGAGCCCGAGGTCGCACGGCACGCCCGCAGCGCTCAGGCGGTGAGCAGGTGGCCGGCGGGGTGCACCGGCGTCTCGAACCACACGGTCTTGCCGCGACCCGGGTGCAGCTCGACGCCCCACCGCGAGGCCAGGGCGTCCACGATCCGCATGCCGTTGCCGCCCGCGCGCACCGGGCTGCCCGGGCGGACGAGCGGCAGCGTCGGGTCGGGGTCGGTCACGGCGACCCGTACGCAGTCGTCCCGGCACTCGGCGTGCAGGGCGATCCGGCGGTGCGCGCGGGTGTGCACGACGGCGTTCGTCAGGATCTCGCTGGTCAGCAGCTCGAGCGTGCGGGACGCCTCGGCGTCGGCGTGCGCGCGTGCTGCCTGCCGCACGGCCCAGCGGCGGCCCTCGGCCACCGAGCTGGTCGCGGGCTCGAGGACGATCCGGTCGTCGTTCGCGGTCATCGTCCCCTCCTCGTCGTGGTCGTCGGGATGCGGTTGCTGACGGTCCAGGGTCCCGCCGTCGCGGGGCCCGCGCATCCGGAAGCGGGGGTGACCCGTCCGCGACCGGCCTCCGGGCCCGCGCGCGGACGTGCGCGCGGCCGACGGCGGCGCGGTCGTGCGCCGCCGCCGGCCGGGGTCAGCGCGGTTCCACCGGCTCCGCGTCGTCGGCGGGCCGGGTCGTGGTCGGCTCCTCGGGCGGGGGGACCACCCGCACGCGGGCGATCCGGCGCCCGTCCACGGCGGTCACCTCGATCCGGTGCCCGTCGACGGGGACGGCGTCGCCGACCTCGCCGAGCCGCCCCAGCCGGGCGACGAGGAAACCCGCGACCGTCTCGTACGGCCCGTCCTCGAGCTGGATGCCGGTGAGCTCGGCGAACTCCTCGATGGTGATGCCCGCGTCGTAGGAGCCGGGTGCGCCCTCGCGGGCCTCCGCCCCGGACGACCCAGGGGTGTCGTACTCGTCGCGGATGTCCCCGACGAGCTCCTCGACCAGGTCCTCCAGGGTGACGATGCCGTCCGTCCCGCCGTACTCGTCCACGACGACGGCGATGTGCACGCCCTCGCGCCGCATCCGGGACAGCGACGGCAGCAGCTTGTTGGTGCCGGGCAGCACGACGATCTCCCGCATGACGTCCCGGACGCGCGCGCCGTCGCGGTCGGTGGCCTCCAGGAGCGCGCGGATGTGCAGGAAGCCGAGCACGTCGTCGAAGTCGTCCCCGATGACCGGGTACCGCGACCACGGCTGCTCGCGCACCCGGTCCAGGGCCTCGCCCAGGGTGAGGTCCGCCTCGAGGAAGTGCACCTCGCCGCGCGGGCGCATCACCTCGGCCACCGAGCGGTCGGTGGCCTCGAAGACGTCGCCGAGGATGCGGCGCTCGTCCTCGGGCAGCCCCTGGTGGGCGATGACGAGGTCGCGCAGCTCGGCCTCGGACATCTCCTCGCTGGTGGCGTGCGGATCGCCGCCGAACAGCCGGACGAGGGCGTTGGTGGACTTCGACAGCAGCCAGATGACCGGCCGCATCGCGATGGCGAACTTGTCCAGCGGCGGCGCCACGGCCAGGGCCACCCGGCCGGACTGCTGGAGCGCGATCCGCTTGGGGACGAGCTCGCCGAGCACCAGCGACAGGTAGGCGATGATCAGCGTCAGCAGCACCAGCGCGATCGTGCTGGCCAGCCCCTCGGAGACGCCCAGCGCCTCGATGGCGGGGGCGAAGTCGGGGGCGATCGTCGAGGCGCCGTACGCGGCGGAGAAGAACCCGGCGACGGTCACGCCGATCTGCACGGCGGCGAGGAAGCGGTTCGGGTCGCGGGCGACCGAGGCGACCCGCGCGCCGCGCGCGCTCTGCCGCTCCATCTGGTTGATCTGGCTCTCGCGGAGCGAGACCAGAGCGATCTCCGTCCCGGCGAACACCCCGCCGATGAGGATGAAGAGCAGGACGAGGCCGATGTTGCCCCAGGTCTCGGCGTCCATCAGCGGCGAGCCCCCGTGCTGGACGTGCGCGGGGTGCGGGCTCGCCGCACGGGACTGCAGGACGGGTCGGAGCCCGCCGGAGGTGAGGTCATCGCTCCATTCCAGGCAACGGCGGGCCCGGCGTCAACCGCTGCGGGCACACGATCACCACGCATCCTGCCCGAAGTCGTGCGCCGTTCGGCCCGGGTGCGTGGGCGGCGGTCCCTAGGCTGACGGTGCCCGCCGCCGGGGTCGTCCCGGCCCAGGTCAGCGGGTGCCCCGGCCGACGACGGCCGCCGGGCGGCAGCAGGGGACGGGAGCGACGGTGGCGGCAGGGGTGCGGTTCGGCGGGGCCCGGTGGGTCGCGGCGGGGACGGCGGCGGCGCTGGTCGCGCTGCTCGGGGCGTGCACGGGCGGGTCGGGCGACGAGCGGCAGGCCG
>NZ_RFFI01000106.1 GCF_003696205.1 Cellulomonas triticagri | reverse complement strand
CGCGGACGAGCAGGCGCGGGTCCAGGCGGCCGCGCAGCAGGCCGCGGCGCAGTACGCCCAGCCGGCCCCGGCCCCGGCCGCCGCCCTGCCCGCCGGGGGCGCCGACCTGCTCGGTCAGCTCGAGCGGCTCGGGCAGCTGCACGCCTCGGGGGTCCTGGACGACAGCGAGTTCGCCGCCGCCAAGGCCCGGCTGCTCGGCTGACCCCCGCCGGCGCGCCGAGGGGCCGCAGCCGACGTCCCGACGGCGCGCCGCGTCACCCGCTACCGTCGTCCCGGACGGGTCCGCCGTGGGCGGCGCGCGCACGGGAAGAGGGCTCGATGGCCGCAGACGGCCCGGGAGACGACCGGGAGACGGGCCCCGCCGCGGTGCACCGGGTCGCGTGGGGGCTGCTGCTGCTCGCGGCCGTGGCGTACACCGGGGTGCCGTGGGAGGCGCTGCTGGGGTTCCCGCTGGACCCGGCGGAGGCGTTCCAGTCCGAGCTCGCCGCCGTCGACCAGCCGACCCGCTGGCTGTTCGCGCTGACCGACGGCGTCGCCGGTGTCGCCGCGGTCGTGGCCGCGCTGCTGCTGCGGCGGGGCCGGAGCGGCACCGACACCCTGCTGGAGCGGCTGGTGCCGGTCCCGGTGCTGCTGTACGGCATCGGGACGATCGCCGACGTGCTGAGCCCGCTGCCCTGCGCGCCGTCCGTGGACGCCGGCTGCGCGGAGGCCGACGGGCTGGCGAGCGCGGGGACCGCGCACTCGCTGACGAGCCTGGCGGCGACGACGGGGCTGGTCCTGCTGGCGGCCGTGATCGTGGGGCTGCTGGTCGGGACCCGCCGGCGCGGCGTGCGCGTCGCCCTGGCGTGGTGGGCACCGGTGGTGCTCTACGCCGCGACCAGCCTCGTCTCGGCGGGCCTGTCCGTCGCCGACAACCTCGGGGTCGAGACGGTCGGGACGGGGTGGTGGCAGCGCGCGCAGACCGCGTCGGCCAGCCTGTGCCTGGCGGTGGTGGTCCCGGTGCTGCTCCGGCACCGGCGCGCGGTGCGGCGGCCCGGGGTCGGCTGACTCAGGTCGCGGCCACCGCCGGTCCGGGCGCCTCCTCGGCCGCGCGGTTCGCCGGGCTGAGCGCGAGGACGACGCAGCCGCCGATCGCGAGCACGAGCCCGACGAGGACGCCCGGCAGCATCCCGTTCGCGATGGTGTCGCCGAGGACCAGGACGCCGACCGCGCCGGGCACCACGACCTCGATCACGGAGAGGATCGCGGCGCACGGTCCCACCGCGAGCCGCTCCAGCGCCCGCAGGTTCGCCAGCGCGCCGACGACCCCGCCGACCACGATGCAGACCGTCATCGGCTGCCACACCATCGCCGCGAGGCCGTCGTGGTGGTGGGAGGCGCGCGCCGCGATCGCCGCGGCCGAGAACCCCAGGCCGGCGACCGCCGCCAGCGCCCACCCCGGACCCGTCCGGTACAGCGCGAGCGCGAGCACCACCAGGATCCCGGTCGCGACCAGCATCGTGCGCTCGAAGGCCGCCGGCGGCTCGACCGCCGGCTGCTCGCCCGACCCCAGGCCGATGAGCACGAGCGCCCCGATCACCACGACGACGGCGACGACGTCCTGACGCCGCAGCCGCGCCTTCAGGACGAACCGCGCCCCGACGACCACGACGACCAGCATCGACGCCATGATCGACTGCACGACGAACAGCGGCAGGCTGTCCAGGGCGAGCAGGGACAGCAGGAAGCCCGCCCCGTCGACGGCGAAGGCGGCGACGACCAGCGGGGTGAGGACCACCGCGAGGCCGTGGGCGCGCCGCGTCGCGACCGCCTGCATCAGGGTGCTGGACCCGTACGCGAGCGCGGAGCCGACCGCGCACAGCAGCGAGACGATCACAGGTCGCTCCGATCTGCGCCGCCGGCGTGGCCGGGGCGCGAGGCCGAACTCCGGGCTCCGGGAGGTTCCCCGAGGATCCGTACCGGGAAACTAGCGCACCCCCGCCGCAGCCGTCCCGACCCTGGCGTGACCGGTCGCGGGACCGTTATGTTCCTGAGCACGCGGCCAGCGGCTCCGTGGTCGCCCCAGGGGATGACGAGCACGCGGGACGAGCGCGCTCGGGGAGCGAGGCTCACATGGTCGACGTCGCCCGACCGGCACCCGTCGCGGCTCCGGCCGACCCGGATCCCCCGGTCCCGGACGCGCCCCGCCCCGACGACCGCTGGCCCGACCGGATCGCGTCGCTGATGTTCCTCGCGAGCGCGCTGGTGGTCACGGTCGCGGTCGTGCCGCCGTGGCGGCGCTACTTCGCGGAGCCCGACGACGTGGTCTCGCAGCTGACGCTGCCGGTGATCCCGAACCTCGTCTACGCCGCCCTGCTCGCCACCATCGGGATCGCCCTGCACCGGCGGATGCGCGCCGCCTGGTGGATCCTGCTGATCTGGTGGGCGGTGCTGCCGCAGCTCGGGCGCATCGGCCGCATCCTCGAGGACCGGTCGTGGGCCGACGCCGTCGGCCTCGTGGTCGTGACGGCCGCGATCGTGGTGCTCCTGCGCGTGCGCCGGCAGTTCGCCGCCCGTGCCGTGCGCGGCAGCTTCCTGCGGGCGCTCGCCGTCTTCCTGCTCGGGGGTGCGGTGACGCTCGCCGCCGGGACCGCGCTGGTCCTGCGGTTCGGCACCGAGCAGGCCGAGGGTGACGCCGCGCAGCTCGTGCTCGGCATCATGCTCGGCGACATCGGGGAGCTCGGCGACCCGTCGGGCGCGACCGCGCCGCTGTGGGTCCGGGGCGTGATCAACCTGGTCGCCGCCGCGACGGTCGTGCTCGCCACCGTCCTGCTGTTCCGCTCGCCCGGGTTCACCCGGGCCCTGGACTCGGCCGACGAGGCGCGCGTCCGGACGCTGCTGCGGGAGTTCGGCGGGGAGGACTCGCTCGGGTACTTCGCCACCCGCCGCGACAAGGCCGTGGTCTGGGACAGCGGCGACCCGTCGACGGCGCGCGCCGGCGTCTCGTACCGCGTCGTCGGGTCGGTGTGCCTGGCCAGCGGCAGCCCGGTCGGCGACCCGCAGCACTGGGACGCGGCCATCGAGCAGTGGCGCCGGCTGGCCCGCTCCAACGGCTGGTCGCTCGCGGTCATGGGCGCGAACACGGCCGGTGCGCTCGCGTACGGCGCCGCCGGCCTCACCGCCTGGGAGATCGGCGACGAGGCCATCGTCGACATGCGGGCGTTCACGCTGTCCGGCCCCGGCATGAAGGCCGTCCGGCAGTCCGTGAGCCGGTTGCAGCGCCGGGGGTTCACCACGCGCGTGACCCGGCACGAGGACCTCGACCCGGAGCAGTTCGCGGCCCTCGACGCGGCCGCGGCGCAGTGGCGCGGCGACGGCGGGGACGAGCGCGGCTTCTCCATGGCGCTCGGGCGGCTGGGCGACCGGCTCGACGGCGACTGCGTCCTGGTCGAGGCGTTCGACGACGAGGGTCGGTTGCGGGGCTTCCTCAGCTTCGTGCCCTGGGGGCGCACGGGGGTCTCGCTCGACCTCATGCGGCGCGACCCGTCCGCCGACAACGGCCTCGTCGAGCTCATGGTGGCGTCGCTCGCCGAGCGGGCCGCCGAGTTCGGGGCGGGACGCGTGTCCCTCAACTTCGCGATGTTCCGCGAGGCGTTCGCCCGCGGCGCCGAGGTCGGCGCCGGGCCCATCGCGCGGCTGTGGCGGCAGTCGCTCGTGCTCGCCAGCCGGAACTGGCAGCTCGAGTCGCTGTACCGGTCCAACGCCAAGTACCAGCCCGAGTGGCAGCCGCGGTTCATCTGCTTCGAGTACACCTCGGACCTGCCGCGCGTCGGCACCGCCGCCGGCAGCGCCGAGGGGTTCCTCACCCGCCCCTCCCTGCGGCTGCTCACCCGGCGTGGGCGCGACGGCGACCCGCTCGCGCACGCGAGCGCGGCCTACGCGGCGGCCGTCGAGGCGCAGATCCCCGCCGCTCCCGACGCCGTCGAGGAGGCGATGGCCGCGCACCGGCTGCCCGAGCAGCAGCGCGTCCGCCGGGCCAAGGTCGAGCGCCTGCGCGCCCGGGGCGTCGACCCGTACCCCGTGACCTCCCCGCGCACGCACACGCTCGCCGCGGTGCGCGCCGAGGCGGGGGACCTGCCGCCCGGCACCGCGACCGGGCAGCACGTCTCCGTCACGGGCCGGCTGATCCGCAAGCGCGACGGCGGTCGCCTGGGCTTCGGGACGCTGCGTGACGGCAGCGGCGACCTGCAGGTCATGGTCGCGGCCGACGGCGTCGACGCCGCCGACCTGGACCTCTGGCGCCACGACGTCGACCTCGGCGACCACCTCGGGGTCACGGGGGAGGTCGTCACCACCCGGCGCGGCGAGCTGTCGGTGCGCGCGACGTCGCTGCGGATCACGAGCAAGTCCCTGCGCCCGCTGCCGGACAAGCACAAGGGGCTCACCGACCCGGAGGCGCGCATCCGGGCCCGGTACGTCGACCTGATCGTCCGCCAGGAGGCGCGGGACATCGCGTACCAGCGCGCCGCCGTCGTGCGCAGCCTGCGCGACTCGCTGCACGCCCGCGGGTTCACCGAGGTCGAGACGCCCGTGCTGCAGAGCATCCACGGCGGGGCCAACGCGCGGCCGTTCGAGACCCACATCAACGCCTACGACATGGACCTGTACCTGCGGATCGCGACCGAGCTGCACCTCAAGCGGCTCGTCGTCGGCGGCATGGAGAAGGTGTTCGAGATCGGCCGACAGTTCCGCAACGAGGGCGTCGACTTCAAGCACAACCCGGAGTTCACCTCGCTCGAGGTCTACGAGACCTACGGCGACTACGACACCATGCGGCTGCTGACGCAGCAGATGATCCAGGACGCCGCCGTGGCGATCTACGGGGCCCCGGTCGCGCGCCGCGTGGACGCCGAGGGCCGGGTCACCGAGTACGACCTGTCCGGGACGTGGCCCGTCCGGACGGTCTGCCAGGCCGTCTCGGAGAAGCTCGGCGAGGAGGTCACGGCGGACACGCCCGTGCGGGACCTGCTCCGCCACGCGGACCGCATCGGGCTCGACCTGGACCCGCGCGCCACGTGGGGCGTCGCCCTGGAGGAGATCTACGGCGAGCTGTGCGAGAAGACCACGACGACGCCGGTGTTCTACACCGACTTCCCGAAGGAGAACGCCCCGCTCACCCGCCAGCACCGCGACGACCCGCGCCTCGCCGAGAAGTGGGACCTCGTGATCTTCGCGGCCGAGCAGGGGACCGCCTACTCCGAGCTCGTCGACCCCCTGGAGCAGCGGCGCCGCCTGGTCGCCCAGTCGCTGCTCGCCGCGGCGGGGGACCCCGAGGCGATGCAGGTGGACGAGGACTTCCTCGCCGCGCTCGAGTACGCGATGCCGCCCACCGGGGGGATGGGCCTGGGGGTCGACCGGCTGGTCATGAACCTCACGGGGCTGAGCATCCGGGACACGATCCTGTTCCCCCTGAGCCGGCCCGCCCGCTGACCCCGCTGCGGCCCCGCCCGGGGCGGCGTCACCCGACCTCGACGACCCCGGTGGCCAGCAGCCCGACCGCTGCGACGGCTGCCGTCACGACGACCCCGCAGACGACCCGCTCCGGCCGGGTCAGCGCCCGCTCGCCCCGCGACCGGCGCGCCGCCACGAACAGCACCGTCGCCGGCGCGTAGATCACGGCCGACATCAGCACGTACCGCGGCCCGGCGCCGTAGAACAGGAACGCCGTGTACGCGACGGCCAGCACCGCGACGACGAGCAGGCCGGTCCGGCGGGCGGGGGCGGCCAGCGCCTCCTGGACCGCGAACCCGGCGCTCAGCAGGTACGGCACGAGGACCATCGACGTGGTGAGCGCGACCGCCGCGTCGAAGGCGTCCTCGGCGAGCAGGGCGAGCAGCAGGAACACCTGCACGGTCGCGTTCGTCAGCACCAGCGCCCCGACGGGCGCCTTCCGGGCGTTCTCCCGGGCGAACCAGGCGGGCAGGTCGCCCTCGTGGGCGGCGTTCACGACCACCTCCGCGGCCATGAGCGACCACGCGAGGTACGCCCCGAGGACCGACACCAGCAGCCCCACGGCGACCAGCACCGCGCCCCACTCCCCGACGACGTGCGTGAGCACGCCGGCCACGGACGGCTGCTCGAGCGCGGCGATCTCGGCCATCGGCAGGACGCCGTACCCGACCATCGCCACGAGCACGAACAGCACCAGCACCGACAGGAACCCGGTGATCGTCGCCCACCCGACGTCGCGGCGCCGCCGCGCGTACCGCGAGTAGGTGTTCGCGCCCTCGACCCCGATGAACACGAACACCGTGACCGCGATCGTCCCGGACAGCTGCGCCGGGATCGACCCGCCGTCGAGGTCCGAGACCAGGTTGTCGGCGAAGACCGCCGGGTCGAAGGCGGACCCCACGATCACCACGAACACCAGGAGCGGCACCAGCTTGGCGACCGTGACGACCCGGTTCAGGGCCGTCGCCGAGTGGACGCCGCGCGCGATCAGGACGTGGAAGAACCACAGCCCCGCCGACGACGCGGCAACGGCCGCCACGGTGCTGCCGCCCCGCAGGGCCGGGACCCACTCGCCGATCGTCGACATGACGAGCGTCCAGTAGACGACGTTGCCGAGGACCGCGACGGCCCAGTACCCGATCATCGACAGGAACCCCGCGTACCGGCCGAAGCCCGCGCGCGCGTAGGCGTACACGCCGGCGTCCAGGTCGGGGCGGCGCTCCGACAGCCGCTGGAAGACGACCGCCAGCGTGAGCATGCCGGCACCGGCGAGGGTCCAGGCGATCGCGGCTCCGACCACACCCGTGGACCGCGCGAACTCCCCGGGCAGGGAGAACACTCCGCCGCCCACCATCGTCCCGACCGTCAGCGCGGCCAGCGTCCACCGGGACAGCGTGCGGCCGACCGCCTGCCCCGGCGGCGACTCCCGCACGTCGGCGGTCATCGGCGGGGCGGCGTCAGCCCGCGGTGGCGGGCGCAGGCGCTGGCGCGGACGTCATCGCTCATCGCGTCCCCCGTGGTCCCGAGCGAGCTCGGCACCGGCCCCCCGGCGTCGAGGTGGTGCGTCCCGCCGAGACCGGCGGGGTCGTGGCACAGGTGCCACCTGTGCGGCGGCTGTGCGGCGAACGTAGCGCAGGGCCCGGTGCGCGCTCAAGGACGGGGCGCCCTTCGTGCGGGGCGCCGGTGCGCACCCCCGAGGCGCGCACCGGTACGCTGGACCCGCGCCGACCGGACCACGCAGGCCCGGACGGCGCCGCACGGGCCCGCCGCGCAGGCGGATCGGCGCTCCCGGACGAGTCCTCGGACCGTGTCCGGCCCGGGGCCCGCGCGCCTGTAGCTCAGTGGATAGAGCACCGCTCTCCTAAAGCGGGTGTCGGCAGTTCGAGTCTGCCCAGGCGCACAGCGTTCTCGCGCACCTCGGGTCGGACGACCCGGTCCGGGTGACCCCAGGGGCGGGGTCGGGCCGGGGTCGATGCCCGTGCGCGCCGTCCGGGGGCGGGCCTGTGCTCGTCGTGCGTCCGGGCGTGCGCCGGCCGTCCGGCGGGCCTCGGGCCCGCGCGGGCCGTGCGGGACGCTGCGCCGCTGCCAGCGGCGTGCAGCAGGACTTCGGAGGAGGAACCAGTGGCACGAGCAGGTCGAGGTCGCGGGAGCGACGCGGGGCGTTCCGGTCCCGCTGCCCAGCGGCGCCGCACCTCGCGTCCCGCCGCGCAGCAGCAGGGGATCATCCCCGTGCTCGCGGCGGCCGCCCACGACGTCGACGGGGCCGTGAAGCGCCCGCCGACCCGCCCGGCGGTGCGCACCCGGTTCCAGGTGGTGTCCCTGCTGGTCCGCGAGGAGCGCGCCCGCGTGCTCGCGGACCCGGGGCTGTCGACGGCGAAGCGGGCCGAGCAGCTCAAGCGCCTCGACGGCGTCGCGACGCTGCTCGCCAAGATCGCCGTGCGCGACACCTCGCTGCTCGCCCTGCTCGCCGAGGACGCCCGCGTGTCGGACGCGGCGCGCGCCCTCAAGGCCGACCTCATGCGCGCCGGGGGCCTGGAGCCGCCGGAGGAGCCCGAGCCGGAGCCCGCCGCCCCGACGACGACCACCAGCACGACGACGGGGTCCGCGCCGAGGCAGGTCGTCCCGCAGTCCGTGATCTCCCGCCGGATGGCGAACCCGTTCCTCGCCCCCGACTTCGAGGCCGCCGCCGCGCGGGTGCAGACCAAGGCCCGCCGCCTGGCCGGCTGGGAGCTGCTGGAGCCGCTGTTCCGGTCCTTCGAGCGCGACGCCCCCGGCGCCCCCGCGTGCATGCCGCTGCCCGCCGTCGGCGCCGCGGCCACCACGTCCGGCCGGTCGCTGATGCCGCACCAGGCGCAGGTCGTCGCCGCGGCCGCGGGCGGGCACCGCACGTTCCTGCTCGCCGACGAGCCCGGCCTCGGCAAGACCGCGCAGGCCCTGCTGGCCGCGCAGGCCGCCGACGCGTTCCCGCTGCTGGTCGTCGTCCCCAACGTCGTCAAGACGAGCTGGGCGCACGAGGTCGGGCTGTGGACGCCGTTCCGGCAGGCCACCGTCGTGCACGGCGACGGCGACCGGGTCGACGCGTTCGCCGACGTCGTCATCGTGAACTACGAGATCCTCGACCGGCACGCCGGGTGGCTCGGCGACTTCGGGTTCCGCGGCATGGTCGTGGACGAGGCGCACTTCATCAAGAACAAGTCCTCGCAGCGCTCGCAGCACGTGCTCGCGCTGTCCCAGAAGATCCGCGACCGGGTCGGGCGGCCGCTGCTCATGGCGCTCACCGGCACGCCGCTGGTCAACGACATCGAGGACTTCCGGGCGATCTGGCAGCTGCTCGGCTGGATCGACGACACCAAGCCGCTGGGCGCGCTGCTCACCGCGCTGGAGGACTCCGGCCTCACGCCCGCCGACCCCGGGTTCGCGTCCGTCGCGCGCTCGGCCGTCGTCGACATGGGCATCGTGCGGCGCCGCAAGGTCGACGTCGTCGCCGACATCCCCGCCCGCCGCGTCGCGGACCTCCCGGTCGAGCTCGACGGCGCGGTCGGCCGCTCCATCCGCGCGGCGGAGACGGCGCTCGCCGAGCGGCTGCTCGGCCGCTACCGCGCCGCGCTCGAGGCCCGCGGCGACGACACCTCGTTCGGTGCCGCCGTCGACCTCGACCTCGCGCGCCGGGTCGCCGCCGCGGAGCTCAAGGACTCCAGCTCCAAGGCCAAGGGCGAGAACGTGTTCACCATGGTCCGGCGGATCGGCCAGGCCAAGGCCGGGCTCGCCGCGGACTACGCCGCGCAGCTGGCCCGCAACGTCGGCAAGGTCGTGTTCTTCGCCAAGCACGTCGACGTCATGGACGCCGCCGAGCAGACCTTCGCCGAGCGCGGCATCCGGTACGCCTCGATCCGCGGCGACCAGACCCCGAAGGTCCGCGAGAAGAACATCACCGCGTTCGTCGAGGACCCGGACGTGCAGATCGTGGTCTGCTCGCTCACCGCGGCGGGCGTCGGCCTCAACCTGCAGGTCGCGTCCAACCTGGTGCTCGCCGAGCTGTCCTGGACCAACGCCGAGCAGACCCAGGCCATCGACCGCATCCACCGCATCGGGCAGTCCGAGCCGGTCACCGCGTGGCGGATCATCGCCGCGCAGACCATCGACGCGAAGATCGCGGCGCTCATCGACAGCAAGTCCGGCCTCGCGGCCCGCGCGCTGGACGGCGCCACGGAGGAGGACTCGGCCGCGTCGGCGGACGTCCAGCTCGACGCGCTGGTCGGCCTCCTCACGGACGTCCTGGCGGCCGAGCGCCCCTGACGCCGGGCACGACGACGCCCCACGATCCCCGTGCCGCCACCCGCTCGTCGGGAGGTGCGGTCCGAGGATCGTGGGGCGCTATCGCTTACGCCCGCAGGCGCAGGACCGACCAGCTCACCGCCGGGAGGTCGACGACCAGGACGCCGTCCTCGACGCGCGCGGTCGCGTTGGCGGTCGGGAGGACCGTCTCGGCGTCGGCCTCCGTCGCGCGCCAGTGCACGTCGTCGTGCGCGTAGGTCAGCGCCTCCACGAGCGCCGGGGCCCCGGTCCCGCGCAGGTCGACCCGCAGCGTCGTCGGCCCGTCGACCGCCCGGTTCACGGCGAACACCGCGACCTCGCCGGTCTCGGCGTCGTGCGTCGCGACCGCGTCCACGAGGGCCGACGTCCCGAAGCGGGCGTTCTCGTACGTCGGCGCGTCGATCGCGACCCGGAGCACCTGGCCGCGGGCGTACCGCGACGTCAGCGCGAACGGGTGGAACGTCGTCTGCCGCCAGGCCGCGCCGCCGGGCTCGGTCATGATCGGCGCGAGCGCGTTGACGAGCTGCGCCTGGCTGGCGGAGTGCACCCGGTCGGAGTTCCGCAGCAGCGAGATCAGCAGGTTCCCCACGACGACCGCGTCCGCGACGGTGTAGACGTCCTCCTCCAGGCGCGGGGCGACGGGCCAGTCCTCGCCCTTCGGGAGCTTCGACTCGTCCTCGTGGTACCAGACGTTCCACTCGTCGAACGAGATGCCGATCTTCTTCGTCGACTTGCGGGCGGCCCCGACGGCGTCGGCGGTCGCGGCGACGGACGCGACGAAGTGGTCCATGTCCTGCGCGGACGCGAGGAACGACCCGAGGTCGCCGTTCTGCTCCCGGTAGTAGGCGTGCGCGGAGATCATGTCGACCTGGTCGTAGGCCTCCTCGAGCACCTCGCGCTCCCAGTCACCGAAGGTCGGCATGCCGGACGATGAGGAGCCGCAGGCGACGAGCGTGAGGTCCGGGAACATCTGGCGCATGCCGCGGGCCGTCTCCGCGGCCAGCCGCCCGTACTCGCGGGCGGTCTTGTGGCCGAGCTGCCAGGGGCCGTCCATCTCGTTGCCGAGGCACCAGAACGTGATGCCGAACGGCTCGTCGGCGCCGTTGGCGCGGCGCTGCTCGGCGCGGGCGGTGCCGCGGCGCTGGTTGCTGTACTCCAGCAGGTCGAGGGCCTCGGGCAGCCCGCGGGTGCCGAGGTTGACGGCCATCATCGGCTCGACCCCGGCGACCTGGGTCCAGGTCATGAACTCGTGCAGCCCGAACGCGTTCGTCTCGGTGGAGTGCCACGCGAGGTCGAGCCGCTCCGGCCGCTCGGACACGGGGCCGACGCCGTCCTCCCAGTTGTACCCGGACACGAAGTTGCCGCCGGGGTAGCGGACGGTGCTGACGCCCATCTCGCGGGCGAGCGCGAGGACGTCGCCGCGGAACCCGTGCTCGTCGGCGGTGGGGTGCCCGGGCTCGTAGATGCCGGTGTAGACGCACCGGCCGAGGTGCTCCACGAAGGTGCCGAAGGTGCCGCGGCGCACCGGGGCGATCGTGAAGGCGGGGTCGATGACGACGGTGGCGGAGTGCATGGGGAAGACCCTTCGTCCCGGGACCGCACGAGGCGGCGTTCAGCGTTGAACCATGGCAGCGCCGCCGACTATAGTCCATCGTTGAACTAGGCCGACGACGCCCTGTGCTGGCGTTCCCGGCGGACCGTGCCCCACCCTGGAGGAGTGCCCGTGACCAGCCACGAGACCGTCAGCCCGCCGACCGGGGTCCTGCCCGCCCGGTTCCGCCCGCCGACCGGGTCCTCCGACGCCCGCACGCTCAGCCTCGACGGGCCGTGGCGGTTCCGGCTGTCGCCCACCGCCCGCACCGGCGTCGAGCGCTCCGACTCGGGGGAGGGCTGGGACCAGATCGAGGTCCCCGGGCACTGGCAGCTCGCGCAGGCCCCGGACGCGTGGCCCTACGGCACCCCGGCGTACTCGAACAAGCTGTTCCCGTTCCCCATCGACCCGCCGCACGTGCCCGACGAGAACCCCACCGGCGAGTACCGCCGCACCGTCACGCTCCCCGCGGACTGGCCGACCACCGGGCGGACGTCCCTGCGGTTCGAGGGCGTCGACTCCTGGTTCGAGGTCGCCGTCAACGGCGAGGTCGTCGCCGTGTCGCACGGCTCGCGCCTGCCCACCGAGATCGACCTCACCGACGTGCTGCGCCCCGGCGAGAACCTGCTCGCCGTCCGCGTCACCCAGTGGTCCGCGTACTCCTACGTCGAGGACCAGGACCAGTGGTGGCTGTCGGGCATCTTCCGCTCCGTCACCCTGGAGCACCGGCCGGAGGCGGGCATCGGGCACGCCGCCGTCACCGCCGGTTACGACGCCGCGAGCGGCGTCGGGACGATCCTCGTCGATGTCGAGGGCGCAGCCCCGGGCACGCGCGTGTCCGTGCCCGAGCTCGGGCTGAACCTCGCGCCCGGCGAGTCCGCGTCCGTCCCGGTGGAGCCGTGGAGCGCCGAGCGTCCTCGTCTGTACGAGGTCGTGGTCACGGCGCCCGGGGAGCGCGTGGTCCTGCACGCCGGGTTCCGCAGCATCGCCATCCGGGACGGCGTCTTCCTGGTCAACGACGCGCCGGTGAAGCTCCGCGGCGTCAACCGCCACGAGTTCGACCCGCTGCGCGGGCGCACCGTCAGCCCCGCGCTGATGGAGGAGGACGTGCTGCTGATGAAGCGGCACCACGTCAACGCCGTGCGCACCAGCCACTACCCGCCGCACCCGCACTTCCTCGACCTGTGCGACCGGTACGGCCTCTACGTCATCGACGAGAACGACCTCGAGACGCACGGGTTCGAGGACGAGCGCGGCTGGGAGGGCAACCCCGTCGACGACCCCGCCTGGACCGACGTCCTCGTGGACCGCGTCACCCGCATGGTCCGCCGCGACGCCCACCACCCGAGCATCGTCCTGTGGTCGCTCGGCAACGAGGCGGGCGCGGGCCGCAACATCGGGGCGATGGCGGCGGCGATCCGCGCGCTCGACCGGACCCGCCCGATCCACTACGAGGGCGACTGGTCCTCCGACGACGTCGACGTGTACTCCCGCATGTACGCGACCAGCGAGCACACCGCGCTGATCGGCCAGGGGATCGAGCCGCCGCTCGCCCGCGCCGAGGCCGACGCGCGCCGCCGGCTGATGCCGTTCCTGCAGTGCGAGTACGCGCACGCCATGGGCAACGGCCCCGGCGGCCTCACCGACTACGACGACCTCTTCGACGCGCACCCGCGCCTCATGGGCGGGTTCATCTGGGAGTGGATCGACCACGGCCTGTCCCGGCGGGACGCCGACGGCACCCTGTTCTCCGCGTACGGCGGCGACTTCGGGGAGGCGTTCCACGACGGCACGTTCGTCGCGGACGGCCTCGTGCTGCCCGACCGCACCCCGTCGCCGTCCCTGCGGGAGGTCGCCGCGGTGTTCGCGCCGGTGCGGCTCGACGTCGTCCCGGCCGGCGACGCGATCCTCGTGCGCAACCGGTACGCGTTCCGGGACACCGCGCACGTGACGTTCGCGTGGACGCTGCACCACGGGGACGACGTCCTCGCGGACGGCGTGCTCGACCTGGGCGCGCTGGCGCCGGGGGCGACGGTCACGGTCGCGCCGCCCGCCGGGCTGCCGCTGCCCGCCGCCGACCACACCCCGACCTGGTGGACCCTGCGCGCGGTGCAGGAGAAGGCCGACGCGCTGGACGCCCCGTGGTTCGACGGGCGCGACGACGCCGCGGCCGACGGGTCCTTCGTGATCGCGACCGGGCAGGTCGCGGTGGTGCCCGCGGTGGCGCTCGCCGTGCCCTCGGCGGCGCCGATCCGTGGGTCCGTCGAGGCGGACGGGTCGTTCACCGTGGGGTCCGCGCGGTTCGACGCCGTGGGGACGCTGCTGTCGCTGGGCGGCCGCCGGGTCGAGGGGCTGCGGGTCGACGCATGGCGTGCGCCCACGGACAACGACCGCCGCTCGGGCATGTGGACCGGGCCGTCCGACCAGACCGTCTGGCAGGAGTCCGGGCTGCACCTGCTGGCCGAGCGCAAGATCTCCGCGACGCTCGACGCGTCCGGCGCCCTCGTGGTCGAGGCCCGCACGGCCGGGCCGCGCACCCGCAACGGGTTCCGCACCACCTACACCTGGACGGCCGCCGCCGACGGGTCCGTGGACCTGCGGGCGCGCATCGTCCCCGAGGGTCGCTGGGACGGGACCGTCGCGCGCCTCGGGCTGCTGCTCACCCTCGCGGAGGAGCACGCGGCGGACGTCGACGTCACCTGGACCGGCCTCGGGCCCGACGAGTCCTACGCCGACTCGAGGAAGGCCGCCGTCGGGGGCACCTACCGGCACACGGTCGCCGACCTCGGGACCCGGTACACGCACCCGCAGGAGAACGGCGCGCGGCGGGGCGTCACCCACGCGGCGCTGCGGTTCGCCGACGGTTCGGGGTTGGTGCTCGACGCCGGACCGACCGTGTACGGCGGGGTCCCGCGCGCGGGCGTCGAGCTCTCCCTGCGCCCCTGGTCGGATCAGGCGCTGGACCGGGCGGCGCACCCGCACGAGCTCGTCCCCGACGGGCTGCTGCACGTCCACCTCGACGCGGCCCAGCACGGCCTCGGCAGCGCTGCGTGCGGCCCGGGCGTCCTCCCGAACGCGGCCCTGCACCCTGCCCCCGCGGACCTCACGCTCCGCTTCACCCCGAGCGCGGGATAGCGCCGAACGGTCAGCAGGTGTGGGTTTCCAGGCCCGGATCCCCGCACCTGCTGACCACTCGACGCCGGCGCGCGCGGGGTCAGCGCGCGGGTTAGGGGAGAGGTGCGGGTGCGGAGTTCGCTCGCGTGCGTAGGTGCGGGCGCGGGCGGGATCAGGACGCGCTCCGCCGGGGGCCCGGTGTCAGACTGGCGGGGTGGACGTCACGGGGTGGGTCGTCGTCGGCGCGGCCGTCGTGGTGGGGCTGGTCGTGCTCGACCGGCTTGTTGCGCACGGGGTGCTCGACCGGCGGCGTCCGCGCCCGCGCGCGCCCCGGCCCGAGGGTGGTTCGGGCGCGAGCGGGGCGCTGGGCGAGCTGATCGACGTGTTCCAGCCGAGCAACACCCACGTCACCGAGGAGCGGGAGCGCCAGCGGCACGACCGCCAGCACGCGGGCGACGCCGCACCCCCGGTCGACCTCGACGCGAACACCGCCCACCTGGACCCACCCACCCGCTGACCCCGCCGCGCGCGCACGGGGGCGCGCGCCGAACGGTCAGCAGGTGCGGGTTTCCGGGCCCTTGGCGTCAGGTGGTTGTTGCAACGTGGTCCTCATCGAGAGGGTGCGTGGCATGGCTGGTGCGAGGTTGACGCTGCAGGAGCGGGCGCAGATCGAGGTGTTGTTCGGTCAGGGGCTGTCTTTCCC
>NZ_RFFI01000105.1 GCF_003696205.1 Cellulomonas triticagri | reverse complement strand
GCCGCGGCCCGCACGGGCACGCCGAGCACGAACGCCCGCACCAGGGCCGCGCGCGGGTCGTCCCCGGCCGCGTCCGTCGCCAGCAGCGCGGGCACGGGCTCCTCGCGGTGCAGCGCCGCGGCGGCGACGGGGCCGAGCAGGTCCTCCACCCCGGGCACGGTGAACCCCGCGTCCGCGAGGTCGGCGCGCAGCGCCGCGACGAGAGCGGGGTCGACGGACGGTGCGGCGGGATCGGTCACCCGCCCATCCTCCCCGATCCCCGCCCGCGCCCCGCTCAGCCGCCGCACCCGCGCCGCTCCGGGAGGGGCCGGAGTGCGGGAGGGGCGAGGGGCAGGCGGGCAGGTGGGGTCAGAGCGGGAGGGGCTCGCCCGCGGGGCCGTCGCCCTGCGTGGGGGTGGCGTGCGGGACCAGGTGGTCCTGCCAGCGCGTCGCGTACCAGCCGCCCGCACCGTCCTCCTCGAGCGTGACGACGCCGGTGTTGTCGAGGGTCTGCACCACCTCGTCCCGCACGCCGAGGTTCGCGGCGCGGGTGATGGCCCACATCCGGATCATCGCGCCGTGGCTGACCAACGCCGCCACGGCCGCGCCCGACGCCCGGACCTCGTCCACGACCGCGTCGAACCGGGCGAGCGTCGCGCGTCCCGACTCGCCGCCGGGCATCACGGCGTCCAGGTCGCCGTCCGCCCACGCCATCATCGTGCCCAGGTACTGCAGCACCGCGTCGTCGTCGGTGCGCATCTCCAGGTCCCCGGCGATCACCTCGCGCAGCCCGGCCCGCACCTCGACCCGCAGCCCGTGCGGCGCCGCCAGCGCCGCCGCGGTCTGCTGGGTCCGGGTCAGGACCGACGCGTACACCGCGTCCAGCGGCTCGGTGGCGAGGACGGTGCCGACGGCCTCGGCCTGCCGCTGCCCCTCGTCCGTCAGCGGCGCACCGGGCTCCGCGGTGTCGAGGGCCCGGATCAGGTTGGACCCGGTCTGCCCGTGCCGGACGAGGTGCAGCCGCACGCGCTCAGGCCTCGCAGTTCTCGGCGAAGAAGGTGCTGAGGTTGTCGCTCGCGGCGGTGAGGTCGTCGGAGTCCGCCTGCTCGGAGAACTCGGTGAGCGCCGCGAGGAACGCCTCCTGGTCGGTCGGGTCGATCTCCTGCAGCGAGTCGTCGAGCTCGCCGAACGTCGTCGTGAAGACCTCCCAGTCGGCGGCGATCTCCTCGGGGGCCTCGAGGTCCTCGAAGCCGTCGCGCGCCGCGGAGATCGCGTCGGCGAACGCCTGGGGGTCGTTCGCGAGCTCCCCGGCGGCCGTCATCTCGGCGGTGGCGTCCTCGCCGCCCTGGCAGAACGCCTCGGTGTCGCCGCCGCCGGAGCAGGCGGCGAGCGGGACCAGCAGCCCGCCGAGCGCGAGGCCCGTCAGCAGGCGGCGGGGACGGGTCGGGGCGGTGCGCGGCGAGGTCATGCCGCCCAGCCTGCCGGACGCGCGCCCACCCGTCGAGGCGGGCGGGCGCGCGTGCGCGTCAGGCGGGCAGGCCGACCTCGCGCTCCAGGCGCTCCTCGGCGTCGACCCGGGCGGCCCGCAGCCGGGACGCGATGACCGCCCCGAACGCCACGGCCGCCGCGAGCAGCGCGATGCCGATGCGCAGCACCGGGTTCGCGTCGTCCCCGATGCTCACGGCCACCACCGCGGGGGCGATGAGCAGCGCGACCAGGTTCATCACCTTGATCAGCGGGTTGATCGCCGGCCCTGCGGTGTCCTTGAACGGGTCGCCGACGGTGTCGCCGATGACGACGGCCGCGTGCGCGGGCGAGCCCTTGCCGCCGTACCGGCCGTCCTCGACGAGCTTCTTCGCGTTGTCCCACGTGCCGCCGGAGTTCGCCAGGAACACCGCCATGAGCACACCGGTGCCGATGGCGCCCGCGAGGAACCCGGCCAGCGGGCCGATGCCGAGCCCGAACCCGACCGCCACCGGCGCGGACGCCGCCAGCAGACCGGGGGTCGCGAGCTCCCGCAGCGAGTCGCGGGTGCAGATGTCGACGACCTTGCCGTACTCCGGGCGCTCGGTGCCGGACATGATCCCGGGGTGCTCGCGGAACTGGCGGCGCACCTCGAACACGATCGCGCCCGCCGCCCGCGTCACCGCGTCCACCGCCAGGCCGGAGAACAGGAACACGGTCGCCCCGCCGAGGATCACCCCGACCAGCGTCACCGGGCTGATCACCTGGTAGTCCGTCATCGCGAGCACGATGTCGCCCGGGACCTCCGACAGCGTCAGCCGCGACACCGCCCCGGCCACCGCGTCGGCGTACGAGCCGAACAGCGCCGTCGCCGCGAGCACGGCCGTCGCGATGGCGATGCCCTTGGTGACGGCCTTCGTCGTGTTCCCGACGGCGTCCAGGTCCGTGAGGATCTGCGCCGCGTCCTCGGTGGCGTCGCCCGACATCTCCGCGATGCCCTGCGCGTTGTCGCTCACCGGCCCGAAGGTGTCCATCGCGACGATCACACCCACCGTGGTCAGCAGCCCGCAGCCCGCGAGCGCCACCAGGAACAGCGCCAGCGCGATCGACCCGCCCGCCAGCAGGAACACCCCGCAGATCGCCGCCGCGATGATCCCGGCGGTGTACACCGCGGACTCGAAGCCCACGCCGATGCCGGACAGCACCACCGTCGCCGCGCCGGTCTGGGAGGTGCGGGCCACGTGGATCGTCGGCTTCGACGTCGTGCCCGTGAAGTACCCGGTGACCCACAGGATCAGCCCGGCGAGCACCACGCCGATCGCGACCGCCCCGGCGGCGACCAACCGCGGGTCCCCGTCGTCGGCCCCCAGCCCCGCCGTGCCCGCCAGGTCCGTGAACGACGACGGCAGGTAGACGAACGCCGCGACCGCCGACAGCACCGCCCCGGCGACCGCCGCGATGGCGAAGCCCCGGTTGATGGCCGTCAGCCCGCTCTCCGAGCCCCGCACCCGCGTCACCAGGACGCCCAGCGCCGCGACGACCGCGCCGATGGCCGTCACCACGAGCGGGAACACCAGCCCCTGCTCGCCGAACGCCGCCCGGCCCAGGATCAGCGCCGCCACCAGGGTCACCGCGTAGGACTCGAACAGGTCCGCCGCCATGCCCGCGCAGTCGCCGACGTTGTCGCCCACGTTGTCCGCGATCGTCGCCGCGTTGCGGGGATCGTCCTCGGGAATCCCCTGCTCGACCTTGCCGACGAGGTCCGCGCCGACGTCGGCCGCCTTGGTGAAGATGCCGCCGCCGACCCGCATGAACATCGCGAGCAACGCCGCCCCGAACCCGAAGCCCTCCAGCACCGCCGGCGCGTCGCCCCGGTACAGCAGCACGACGCCGGCCGCGCCCAGCAGCCCGAGCCCGACGACCGACATCCCGACGACCCCGCCGGTGCGCAGCGCGATCCGCGCCCCCTCGGCCCGGCCCCCCGGCAGGTTCGCGGCCGCCGCGACCCGGACGTTCGCCCGCGTCGCCAACCACATCCCCAGGTACCCGATGGACGCGGAGAACCCCGCACCCACCAGGAAGAACACCGACCGGCCGATCTTCACGCCCGCGTCGCCCGGCAGCAGGAACAGCAACGCGAACACCACCACCGCGAACAGCACCAGCGTGCGCAGCTGCCGCGACAGGTACGCCGACGCCCCCTCCTGCACCGCCGCGGCGATGGCCCGCATCGACGCGGTCCCCTCGTCCGCGGCGAGCACCTGGCGTCTGAGCACCACCGCCACCACCAGCGCCGCGAGCGCCACGGCGGCGATCACGGAGACGACCAGCAGGCTTCCCGACCCGAGCTCGACCATGCATCCTCCTCGGACGCGGCGCTCGGCCCTCCCCCGGGTCGGACGCCGGTTGCACGCCGCTCCGTCGCCGCGTGAGGCGGCCACTGTAGCCAGAGAACCGGCGCGCGCGTGGGGAGAACGACGTGACACCCGTGGCCGCAGACCCGGGCGGGACCGGTTCGCCGCCGGTCCCGCCCGAGCCTCCTGCGTCAGGCCCGGCGCCGCCGGACCACGACCGCGGCCGTGCCGAGCAGCACGAGCAGCAGCGCGGCCGCGGCGAGCGGCAGCGCTGTCGACCCGGTGACGGCGAGCCCGCCGGGCCCGCTCCGACCCCCCGCTGCGGTGACGGTGACCTCGGACCAGCCGATCAGGGTGCCGTCGGCGCGGGTGACCGCGAGACGGTGCTGACCGGCAGGAGTGTCCGCCGGGATGCGGAACCGCACCTGGCCCGACGCGTCGACCGTGGCGAGACCGAGGTCGACAGGCTCGGAGAACAGCCAGCCGCGGACCTGCTCCCCGGCGTACGCGGTGCCGACGGTCACGACGACCGTCCCGCCCGCGCGCACCGGACCCGCGATCGCGACACCACCCCGGGCGGCGTCGACGAGGGCGTCGGGCGAGGGAGCGACCGGCGCACCCGGCGTCCCCGGCCCAACAGGGCCGCCTGGCGTGCCGGGCCCACCCGGGGTCCCCGGACCACCAGGCTCACCGGGGTTCCCCGGCTCGCCAGGCTCCCCCGGCTCACCAGGCTCACCCGGCGCTCCCCCGTCGGCCCGCAGCACGGTCACCCGGTCGAGCGCGATGGTCCCGCCGTCGAGCCGCAGGCTGACGGTGGGTGCCCACCCGGTGATCTGGTCGTGGGTCATCGTGAGGTCGAGCATCCCGGACCGGATCGGCGACCAGACCCCGTCGCGCTCGACCCAGGAGGTGAGCTCGCCGTGGTCGACCACGCTGGCGAACCGCACGCCGGGCTCCCAGGCCACGGCCCGGTCCCCGACGCCCTGGGACAGCCCCCGGTTCTGCCCGTCCACCACGACGTCGATGCCGCCGCGGGACCGGGTGTGGTTGAACCAGGAGTGCGCCCGGTTGCCCGGTCCGTCGGTGAGGCCGACGAACAGGCTGTCCTCGGACGCGCCGGTCCCCGCCATGGCGGCGGGCTCGACGACGACCGCGATCCGGTCGGAGGCGTCGACGGGGACGGCGACGTGGCTCCAGCTGCGGGAGGTGGCGGTGGCGGTGAGGACCCCGGCGCCGGTGTCGACCGCGACGGTCGCGGACGGCTCGGTGACGTCGCCGGTCACGGTGTACTCGCCGAGCCGGTCGGTGCTGAAGTCGTCGTCCCAGACGACCTCGCCGAACGTCTCGTCGTCGAACGCCGCGCCGCTGGGGTGCTGCGTGTTGACGGGCGCGACACCGGGGCCGGGCACGGCGGTGCCGGGCTCGGTGACCCACTTGGCTCCGTCGGCGCGCTTGGTGATGGTGAACGCGTCGAGCTCGTCGCCGACGGAGACCGTGGCCGCGCCGCCGGGGCGGGTGTAGGTGACGACCGAGGAGTAGCGCAGCGTGTCGCCGTCCACGGTGATCGCCTGGTAGGTGGAGGTGTCCTGGGCCCGCACGACGGCGACGGCCCCGTTCCGGTTCCAGATGTGGTCGTCGCCGGTGGGCAGCGTGTACTGCTTCTGCCCGGCGTTGGAGACGACGTAGACCGGTCCGGCGCTGACGCCGGGCAGGTCGGTGCCGGTGGACCCGTGGTAGCCGCGGCCGTAGGTGTGGTCGTGGCCCTGGAGCACGAGGTCGACGTTGCGCCGCTCGAGGACGGGCAGGACGTACTGCCGCCAGTCGGCCTCGTCGCGCAGCCCGTTGCCGGACACCCCGGTGGAGAACACCGGCTGGTGGGCCAGCACGACGCTCCACTCGTGCGGGTTCTCGCGCAGCACCCGGTCGAGCCAGGTGGCCTGCGCGGTCATCCACGCCTTGCGCCCGGTGTCGCACGAGGACGACGAACCCGCGGGCTGGACGATCGTGCAGATGTCGTCGCGGTTGGCGTTGAGGTTCACGAACCGCACGCCCTGGTAGTCCGTGACGTACACGGTGTCCTTGAGGACCCGCGCCAGGTGCTCGCCGTACTCGGCGGCGTACTCCCCCGCGTCGGACGGGACGGGCCCGTTGGCGTCGTACTCGAAGGAGTCGGTGTAGGTCTCGATCCGCGGCTGCCCGCCGATCTCGTGGTTGCCGAGGGTGGTGAGGACGTTGGTGCGGTCGCCGAAGCCCTCGATGCCCGCGAACCAGTCCGTCCACTCCTGCTCGTTCGTGGCGGTGTTCACCAGGTCGCCGGCGTAGAGGCCGAGCGCGGCGTCGGGGTGCGCGGCGAGCGCCGCGTCCACGGTGCCGGGCCAGACGGTGTCGATGCCCTCCTGCGCGTCCCCGAAGTACAGGAACGTGAACGGGTCGGCGTCGGCGGACGGGGTGGTGAACGAGTGCCACCCGCTGACGGCGTCGCCGGACCGCACGCGGTACTCGTAGTCCGTCCCGGGCGTCAGGCCCTCGATCCGGGCGCTGTGGCTGCGGGCGGGGTAGCCGTCGACGGTGCGCTCGGGCTGCTGCACGGCCGGCACGGTGCGGCTGGCGCCGCCGGCAGGCCGGACTTCCACGTCGCCCGTCAGCGGAAGTGCGCTCCGCGACCGCCAGGTGACGTGCTGCGAGGTCGCCGGGTCCGCCGTCGGGTTGAGGACGATCCGCTCGGGCGTCCCGGTGGGCGCGTCGGGGTCGGTCCACTCCCCGGCCAGCAGCGCGACGTCGAAGACGTGCATGACGCCCTGGTCCGTGCCGAGCGGCAGCCGCACGGCGGCGACGGTCTTCGTGGCGTCGAGCGTCACCGGGCGGGTGCCGAACACCCGGAAGGTGCCGGTGCCCGTGCCGTTGGCGCCGTTGTTGCGGCCCTGCACCTCGACGAGCGTGCTGCTGCCCGCGCCGGGCGCGGCCGCCCAGTCGGTGAGCTCCACGGTGACGTCCTGGGTGCTGCCGTCGGTGTACTCGACCACGGCGGTGCCGGTGGCCGGGCCGTTCGTGGCGAGGCCGAGGAACGACACGGCGCCCGCCTGCGCGTCGGCGAGGTCGATCCGCTGGCCGTGCGGGATCCAGTTGTCGGGCTCGCCGGGCGCGGTGTCCGGCCAGGTGAACACGACGCCGGTGTCGCCGTGCGGGATCTGCGCGCCCGGGGCAGCACCCGCGGCGGCGAGGGTCTCGCGGGAGAACGACCAGTCGGACAGGTCCATGGAGCCGAGCTCGCCGCGACCGTCCGGGGTGGTGCCGATGTTGTTCCGGGCGTCGATCCCGTCGGTGTACGACGGCGGGACGTCGTCCGCCCCCATGCCCCAGGTGCCGGGCGTGGCGCCCATGGTGAAGTCGAGGCGACCGCCGTCGCGGACCAGGTCCGCGCCGACCCAGGACGCCGTCTGCGGGACGCCGTCCACCGCGAGCCCGGTGGTGTACCGGTTCGTGCTGCTGGCTCCGGGCGCGGCGAGGGTGATCGTCCGGTCGGAGCCGACCGGGTCGATGACGACGTGCTCGAACATCGGCGCGGTGACGACGAGGTCGCCGGTGCCGTAGACCGCCGGGTAGACGCCGAGCACCGCGAACGCGTACCAGGCGCTCAGCGAGCCCTGGTCGTCGTTGCCGGGCAGGCCGGACGGGGTGGTGTCGTACATCTCGGTGGTCGCGCGGTAGAGCACGTCCGTGGCGTCGTGCGGCGCGCCGAGCCAGCTGTAGACCCACGGGGTGTTCATTGCGGGCTGGTTGGACAGGTAGTTGCCAGTCTTGTCGTAGGCGCCGGCGTCCAGGTCCGCCATGAGGGTGTCGAGCGCGGCGGCCGACGCCTCGACGCCGCCGCGGCGCTCGATCAGGGTGCCGAGGTTGTGCGGGACCATCCAGCCGTACTGGAACCCGGTGGACTGGTTGAACTGGCCGCGACCGGCGCCGTCCTCGCGGACCCGCAGGTTCATCGACCGGTCGAACCCGGTGCGCTCGCGCGGCCGGATGTGCTGCGTCTGCGGGTCGAAGACGTTCAGCCAGCTCTGCGAGCGGGCCATGAACCGCTGGTAGGCGTCCTCGTCGCCGAGGCTGCGCGCCAGGCGCGCGATGGCGAAGTCGTCCACGGAGTACTCGAGCACCCGGGACGTCGCGAAGTCGTTCTTGCGGTTCTCGATCATGCCGGTGGCGAAGTACTGGAACGCGTCGGTGCGGTCGGAGCCGGACGCGGGCAGCACCTGGGTGCTCAGCATCCCGGCGAGCGCCGTCTCGCGGTCCCAGTCGGTGATGCCCATGTCGTCGAGCGTCGCGAGCATGACCTGCAGGCTGTCGCCCTGCATGCGCGCGGCCCCGGGCTGCCAGCCGCCGGTCTGCTCGTGCAGCAGCACGATGGACTGGGCGATGTCGGCCGCGACCTCGGGGAACGTCAGCGCGATGAGCTGCACCTGGCTGCGGTACATGTCCCAGCCCGACCCGGCGAAGTTCTGGTAGAAGTCCCGGCCGGGCTCGACCTGGTGCACCTGGCCGTCGTAGCCCAGGTACTCGCCGTTGGCGTCGTTGCGGACGTTCGGGTGCAGCATCGCGTGGTACAGCGCCGTGTAGAGCTTCGTGCGCTCCTCGGTGCTGCCGCCGGTCGCGGCGACGGTGCCGAGCGCGCCCTCCCACGCGGTGCGCGCGGCGGCCCGGACGTCGTCGAAGCCCGCGACCCCGACCTCGGCGTCGCGGTTGGCGGCGGCGTTGTCGATGCTGACGTAGCTCAGGCCGGTGCGGGCGGTGACCTGCGTGCCGGGGGCGAACGTCACCCACGCGCCGGTGTCGTGCCGGAAGTCCGCGCCGGTGTCGTCGCTGGACTTCGTCGCGGTCGCCGAGCCCGCCGTGACCGCGCCGCTGTTCCACGTCCCGTAGGACGCGAACGGCTGGTCGTACGTGGTCGAGAAGTACGCGCGGTAGTAGTTGCCGTTGTCGCAGATGTCCGCGCCGCGCATCCAGCCCGTGACGGTGCTGGTCGCCGCGTCCACGGTGACCTCGCTGCCCTGAACGCGGTTGTTCGCGCCCGAGACGTCGAGCAGCAGCGTCGCGTCGCCCTCGGCGGGGAAGGTGAACCGGCTGACCGCCGTGCGCTGCGTCGCCGTCAGCTCGGTGGTCACGCCGTTGCCGGTCAGCACGGAGTAGTAGCCGGGCTCGGCCACCTCGTCGTCGTGCGAGAAGTCGAGGAAGTAGTCCCGGAGCGACGCGTCGGGGTCGCTCGGCAGGGCGCCGTCGAGCAGCGCACCCGTGTACGGGATCGTCGGGAACTCGTAGCCGCCGAACCGCTGGTGGCAGCCGGAGCCGGAGTACCGGGTCATGCCGAAGCCGCGGATCTGGTCGGCCGTGTACTCGTAGCCGCCCTTCTCCTGCACCAGGCCGTTGGTCTCGCCGCGCTTGTAGGTCGTGGGGCTGGGCTGGACCATCCCGAACGGGACCGCGGCCCCGGGGAAGGTGTTGCCGTACGCGTCGTTGCTCTTGTTCTGCGTGGTGTCGAGCTCGGTGCCGATGAAGGGGTCGACGGCGTCGAACGGGGTGACGTCGGCCGCCGCGGCGCTCGGCAGCGGCAGGGCGCCCGCGGCCGGCAGCAGGGTCAGGGCCAACGCCCCCGCCAGGACCGCGGCGGTGCGGGAGACCGACGCGCGCCGACGGGCGGCGCGCGGGGGTGATGCGGACATGGGTGTCCTCTCTCAGCGGGCTGGGAACTCACTGAGTCTTCGGAGCCGTGGTGAAGTCACCATGGCGGTTCCGGCGGCGATCGGGTGAATTCCCGGTGACCTGCGGCTTCACCCGCGTGTGCTACGGGAAGCGTTGTCCCGGCCGGGCGTCGAGGTTGACGAGATCGAGGCGGCTGGTGCGCGGACCACTGCGCCGGACGGGTGAACCTCCGGCGCCGCACCCAACGTCCGACCGCCGCCGGGCGTCCACCCTCATGACGGCACCGCACGTCCACGAGGGGGGAGCCATGACGATGTCAGCCGCGCAGCCGCAGGGGGTCTGCGCGACGGACTGGGGGGACGCGCTCAGCACCCTGGTGCACGACCGGGGTGCCGCGCTCGTCCGCTACGCCGTCGAGGTCACCGGCAGCAGCCGGGAGGCCGAGGACGTGTGGCAGGAGGCGCTGGTGCGGGCGCTGGCCCGCGGGCTGCGCGCCCGCACCGCGCCCGGACCGGACGTCGAGACCGAGGTCCGGCGCGCGATCGTCGACGCCCACCGCGGGCGCCGCACGGCCGTCGCGGGCTAGAGCGGCGCCACCACCGGGACCGGCTCCGCGCGGCGCACCAGCATCCGGCGCTGCGCCTCCTGGACCAGGGCGTCCGCGTCAGCCGCGCCCGGCGTCGACACCACCACCGCCGTCCGCACCCCCGGCTCGTCCGGCGTCTGCGGGGCCAGCGCCCGGCCGATGCCGTCCAGCACCGCCGTCACCTGCACCTCCGCGCGGTCGTCCGGGACGTTCGGCAGCAGCACGACGACGAGGAACTCGTCGCTGCCGGTCCGCCCGACCATCGCACCCTCCGGCGCCCCCGCGCGCAGCCGCTGCGCGAGCAGCCGCAGCAGCGCGTCACCGGCCGCCCCGCCGAACCGCGCGTTCACCCGCGCGAAGCCGATCACGTCCGCCTGCACCAGCAGCAGCCGACGGCGGCTCCCCACCAGCAGGCGCGCCCACTCCCGCGCCGTGTGCAGCACCAGCTCACGGCCCGGCAGCCGGGTCAGCGGGTCGTGCAGCGACCGCTCCGACAGCGCCGCCACCAGCGCCCGCACCAGGTCCGACGTCGCCACCGCACCCCACGTGCCCGAGCGCACCAGCACGTCGTCGTACCGGGTCTCGTCCGACCGCTCCATCGCGCGCGTCGCCGACTCCACCACCCCCGTCGCCTCGTCCACCACCAGCGGCGACCAGTCCGCGACGTCCCCCACCGGCCGACGCGCCAGCACCGCGCGCCCGTAGCCCAGGCGCCCCGTCTGCGCGTCCGCGAACCGCGCCCGCGACACCATGCCGACCGCCCCGTCCGCCGGGTCCAGCACCGCCAGGCACGGCAGGTGCGGCGAGCGGAACAGCACCTCGACCTCGCTCATCGGCAGGTCGCGCTCCACCACCGCGACGGGGACGGCGATCTCCCCCACGGAGCGGTGCACGCCACCCACGGCGCGGGAGGTGCGGACCAGCAGGTCGATGTCGTTCGGCACGAGCCGTATCGTGCGGGACCCGCGACCGCCCGCCACGTCGCAGAGCGCGCCCGGGAGGCAGAGTTCCCCGGTCGTTCACCGGAGGGTCGCCCCCGTACCGCCGACCGGGCGACACCCGCCGTCAGTCGACCGGCTGCCCCGCGAGCGCCTCGTCCACCGTCTCCACGATCGTGAACACCTGCGTCAGCGCCGTGATGCGGAAGACCTTCAGCAGCCGCTCCGAGTCGATCACGAGCTGCAGCCGCCCGTCCGCCCCGCGCACCCGCTTCAGCACCCCCACCAGCAGGCCCAGGCCGGTGGAGTCCATGAACCGGACCTCCGTCAGGTTCACGACCAGGTCCACGTGCCCGGCGTCCACCAGCGACGTCAGCCGCTCACGCAGGGTGGGCGCCGTGTACACGTCGATCTCGCCGGTCACGTCCACGACCGTCCGACCCTCGACGGTCCTGCTCGACACGCTCACGTCCACCTGGGCTCCCCTCGCCTGGGAGCATTCAAACAGACCGAGCGTCCGGCACCAGGGTCATGGCTCCTGTGTCCCCGCCAGGTCACCCGCTCCCCGGCACCAGCAGCACCCGGTCACCCGGGCGCAGCTGCGCCGCCGCGTCCCGCGCCCCCGGTGTCAGCACCGCCACGACCGGGTACCCACCCGTGACCGGGTGATCAGCACCGAACACCACCGGCAGGCCGTCCGGCGGCACCTGCACGGCACCCGGCACGACCGGCTCGGACGGCAGCTCGCCGCCCTCGACGCGCACCACCGGCGCGCCCTCCAGCCGCAGCGCGACCCGGTCGCTCGCGGGGGACACCACGTACGGGGAAACCCCCAGGGCGTCGAGCGCCCCCGCCGCGAACCACTCCGGACGCGGACCCGGCAGCACCGGCAGCCGCACCGGCTCCCCGGCGCGCGGCCACACCCGCGGCGAGTCCGGCCACGGCTGCGCCGCCTCGTGCGCTGCACCCCCGACGGGCAGGACGTCGCCCGGCTCCAACGGGGCCGGCCCGATCCCCGCCAGCCGGTCCGCCGACCGCGACCCCAGCACCTCGGGCACCGCCACACCCCCGCGCACCGCGACGTAGAGCCGCAGGCCCCGCGACGCGGACCCCGCGACCAGCACCCCGCCCGGCGGCACCCGCACCGCCTGGTGCGCCGGCACCGGCACGCCGTCGACCGCCACCGGCACCTCCGCGCCCGCGAGCGCGACGACGCCCCCGCCCGGGAACGCGAGCACCGCGCCACCCAGCAGGACCTCCAGCGCCGCGGCGCCCGGGGCGTTGCCGACCAGGCGGTTCGCCCGGCGCAGGGCGCCCGCGTCCGCCGCACCCGAGCGGCCCACGCCGACGGCCGCGAGGCCGGGACGGCCCGCGTCCTGGACCAGGGCGAGCGGGCCCGTGGCCCGGACCTCGACGGTGACGGGGGTCGTGACGGTGACCGGGGGCTCGGGGGCGGCCACGGGCTCGGCGGCGGCTGCGGGGCTGGCCGGATCGGGGGCCTCGGACGGCGTGGGCGCGAACCGCACGCGCGTCCCGGGGACGAGCAGCGCGGGCGGGTCCCGGTCCACGTCGAACAGCGGGACGTCGCACGTCCCCAGCAGCCGCCACCCGCCGGGGGTCGCCGCCGGGTACACGGCGGCGAACTCCCCCGCCACGGCGACCGCTCCCGCGGGGACCCGCGTGCGCGGCGACGACCGGCGCGGGACGTGCAGCGCCGGGTCGAGGCCGGTCAGGTAGGCGAACCCCGGCATGAAGCCCCCGAACGCGACCGTGTAGGTCGCGGCGGTGTGCCGCCGGACCACCTCCGCGACGTCGAGCCCGGTCAGCCCGGCGACCTCGTCCAGGTCGGGGCCGTCGTACACCACGGGGAGCACGACGAGCGGTGCCTCGTCGGTCCTGTCGTCCGACGGGATCGACGGGGTCGCTGCTGCTGCGGGCGCCGCGGGTCCCGAGGGCGCGACCTGGCGGAGCGTCTCGGTGATCCAGTCGCGGGCGGCGTCGACGCGGGACGGCCCCGACAACCGGACGAGCAGCGTCCGGGCCGCCGGGACCACGTCGACCACGCCGGGCAGCGGGTGGGCGCGGAGCCGGTCGTCCAGCGCCCGGACCGCGGCGAGGTCGGGCAGGTCGACCAGCAGGGCGTCCGAGCCGTACGTCTGCACGCGCGCGGGTGCCGGGTCGGAGAGTGCCGGGTCCGCGGGCGCCGGTGCGCGCGTCGCGCCAGGCAGGGCCTCAGCGGAGTGCGACGCCTCCGGAGCGTCCGGAGCGTCCGGCACGAGGGGACCCGGACCGGACGTCACGGCGCCACGGGCCGCAGGTCGATGCCCGCCGCCTCCAGAGCGGCCCGCACCGCCCGGGCGACCGGGACCGCGCCGGGGGTGTCGGAGTGCACGCAGAGCGACTGGGCGTCGACCGCCACGTCCGTGCCGTCGACGGCCGTGACCAGCCCGTCGCGGGCCATCCGGACGGCGCGGGCGGCGGCCTCGTCCGGGTCGGTGACCAGCGACCCGGCGCTGCCCCGCGGCGCGAGGGTGCCGTCGGCGCGGTACCCGCGGTCCACGAACGCCTCCGTCACGGTGCGCAGCCCCGCCTCCGCCGCGTGCCGGAGCACCGCCGAGCCCGGCAGGCCCACCAGCGCGAGCCCGGCGTCGGCCCCGGCGACCCCCCGGACCACGGCGAGCGCCTGGTCCTCGTCCCGGACGACCCGGTTGTACAGGGCGCCGTGCGGCTTCACGTACCCGACCCGGGCGCCCACCGACCGGGCCACGGCCTGCAACGCGCCGACCTGGTAGGCGACCTCGGCGGCGAGGACGTCCGCGGGGACGTCGAGCGGGCGGCGCCCGAACCCGACCAGGTCCCGGTACCCGACGTGCGCCCCCACCGCGACGCCCCGACCGGCAGCCGTGCGGCAACGCGCCGCCATGATGGCGGGGTCCCCGGCGTGGAACCCGCACGCGACGTTCGCGCTGGTCACGAGGGCGAGCAGGGCGTCGTCCGCGCCGGGGTCGCCCAGCGTCCAGGCGCCGTACCCCTCGCCGAGGTCGCAGTTCAGGTCGATGTGCGTGGCCACGCCCCCATCCTGCCGGTGGTCGACCGCGGGCGCGCCGACGCGGTGCGCCCGGCGGGCGTGGCACGGACATCCCGCGGGCAGGGGCGAGGATGGTGCCGTGGTCCGGACCGGTGAGCTGCTCGACGTCCTGCTCGCCGGTGGGCGACGGGCCGACCGGCTGACGCACGTCCGGCACCTGCCCGCCCGGGAGGGCGTCCCCGCGGACTGGCCGACCTGGGCCGACGCCGACCTCGTCGCCGGGTACCGGGCGCTGGGCGTCGACCGGCCCTGGCAGCACCAGGCCGACGCCGCCGAAGCCGCGTGGTCCGGGCGGCACACGGTGCTGTCGACGTCGACCGGGTCGGGCAAGTCGCTCGCGTTCTGGCTGCCGTCGCTGTCCGCGGTGCGCGCGCACGCAGCCGCCCGCACCCTCGACCCGGGACGGATCGAGTCGGTCACCCGACGCGGCTCGGTGCTGTACCTCTGCCCCACGAAGGCCCTGGCCGCCGACCAGCGGCACGCCCTGGACCGGCTGCTCGCCGCGTCGGGCACCCGCGACGTCCGCGTCTCGACGTGCGACGGCGACTCGGCGCAGGAGGAGCGGCGCTGGGTCCAGGAGCACGCCGACGTGGTGCTGACCAACCCGGACTTCCTGCACTTCGCCCTGCTGCCCCAGCACCGCCGGTGGGCGCGGCTGCTCGGGTCGCTGCGCTACGTGGTGCTGGACGAGTGCCACGCGTTCCGCGGGGTGTTCGGGGCGCACGTCGCCGCGGTCCTGCGGCGCCTGCGCCGCGTCGCGGGGACCTACGGCGCGGATCCCGTGTTCCTGCTGGCCTCCGCGACGACCGCCGAGCCGGCCGCGAGCGCGGCACGCCTCGTCGGTGTCCGGCCCGAGGACGTGGTCGCGGTGTCCGCCGACGCGTCGCCCGCCGGGCGCAAGACCGTGGCGCTGTGGCAGCCCGCGGAGGTGCCCGCCGCCGAGGGGCCGTGGAGCGGGCTGCTGCCCGAGGACGACCCGTGGGCACTGCCGCTGGACGGTCCCCCGGTCGATGTGGACCGGCACGAGGCCCGGGCCGCCGAGGTCGAGCCGGACGGGGCGGCGGGCGAGGACGCGGCCGACGCGCCGGGCCGCGCGGCGCCCGCGTCGCAGGACCCCGCGTCCCGGGAACCCGCGGCGCCGAGTACCGCGGCGCCGGACCCT
>NZ_RFFI01000104.1 GCF_003696205.1 Cellulomonas triticagri | reverse complement strand
CGCCGCCCCCGCCGGGTGCGCGTCGCGCGCGCCGCCACCGCCGCGGCCCTGGCGCTGGTCCTCGCCGCGGGGTCCGGCGCCGCCGCGCTCTACCACCGGCTGCAGCGCGACCTCGGGCGCGCCGACGTCCAGGCCTACCTGGTGCGCGACGAGGAGGAGCGGCCCGCGGACCCGGTCGACGGCTACGCCGGTCGCGAGCTGAACGTCCTGGTCATGGGCACGGACATGCGGGACGAGGAGAACGCCGAGATCGCGGGCGACGACGACACGATGAACGCGGACACCGCGATCCTGGTCCACCTGCCCGCCGACCGGTCCCGCGCGGACATGGTGTCGATCCCGCGGGACTCCCTGGTGCGCATCCCGGAGTGCACCCGCCCGGACGGCAGCACCTCGAAGCCCTACACCCGGGCGATGTTCAACGCGGCGTTCGCGGTCGGCGCCGGGGGCACCGAGGACCTGGCCGCGGCCGCCGCCTGCACCCGCCGCACGCTCGAGGAGAACGCGGGCGTGCGGGTCGACGAGAGCGTCGTGCTGAAGATGGACGGCGTCCGCGACATCGTGGACGCGCTCGGCGGCATCCCGATCGACCTGCCGGAGGCGATGGACTCCCCGAAGGCGGGCCTGCACGTCCCCGCCGGGCCGCAGGTCCTCGACGGGACCACGGCGCTCGCGTTCCTGCGGGCGCGCACCGGGACGGGCGGCGGGCTGGAGATCGGCTCGGACCTGAAGCGGATCGAGCGGCAGCACCTGTTCCTCGACGCGTTCGTCGAGCGGGTCCGCGACCTCGGCGTGCTGCTCGACCCGGCGCGGCTGCTGTCGACGCTGAGCGCGGTCGCCCGCTCGATGTCGGTGTCGGACGACCTCGCCGACCTGCGGACGATGGCGGGGCTCGCGTTCGGCCTGCGGCACCTCGGTGCGGCGGACCTCACGTCGGTGACCGTCCCGGCGGCGGCCGCCCCGTCGGACAGGAACCGGCTCGTGTGGACGGCCGAGGCGGAGGACCTGTGGCAGCGGATCCGGGACAGCCGGCCGCTGGTCGACCCCGAGCCGGAGCCCGACGCCGAGCCCGATGCCGCGCTACCGGCGCCCGGCGCGGCCGAGCACCGCGACGGAGCGGCGCAGCACCGACCCGCGGCGGGCCAGCGCCTCCGGGACGCCCGGTTCGGTCCGGGCGAAGGAGAGCACGACGCCGAGCGCGCCGAGCGTGGTCACGAGGGCCGAGCCGCCCGCGGACACCAGGGGCAGCGGCACCCCGATCACCGGGGCGAGGCCGACGACCGTGCCGATGTTGACCAGCGCCTGCGCGACGATCCACGCCAGCACGCCGCCGGTGACGATGCGCGCGAACGGGTCGGTGTGCCGCGCGAGGACCCGCAGCATCGCGTACGCCAGCACCCCCAGGAGCGCCAGCACGAGCAGGGTGCCGGCGAGGCCGAGCTCCTCGCCGATGATCGCGAAGATGAAGTCGTTCTCGGCCTCGGGCAGGTAGAGCCACTTCTGCCGGGACTGGCCGAGCCCCAGCCCGATCCAGCCGCCGGAGGCGAGCGCCCGCAGGCCCTGCGTGGTCTGGTAGCAGCTGCCCAGCGGGTCGCAGTCGCCCCCGAGCCAGTCGGTGATCCGCTGCACGCGGCGCGGCGCGGCCAGGGCCATCCCGATGAACGCCAGCACCGCGCCGCCGCCCGCGACGGCGAACAGGCGCAGCGGGGCCCCGGCGACGAACAGCGCCCCGGCGGTGAGGGTCGCGAGCACCAGGGACGTGCCGACGTCGTGGCCGAGGGCCGTGAGCCCGATGCCGACGGCCGCGCCGGGCAGCGCGGGGAACGCCGCGACCCGCCAGTCCCGGACGTCCGCCTGCCGGTCCGCGAGCACCCGGCCGAGCCAGAGCGCGAGCGCGGGCTTGAGCACCTCGGACGGCTGCCCGGACAAGGGCCCGAGCGCGATCCAGGAGCGGCGCTCGCCCTGCGACAGCCCGAGGGGGGTGAACACCAGCAGCAGGAGCACCAGGGCGAGGACCATCGCCGGGGCCGCCCACCGGCGGTACAGCCGGGCGGGCACCCGGGAGGCCACGCCGAGCACGACCAGTCCCACCGCGGCGTACCGGAGCTGGCCGAGCGCGGTGCCGTAGGGGCCGTCCCCGGCGGCGATGGACTCCACCGACGAGGCGGACAGGATCATCACCTGACCGACGACGACGAGCGTGATCGTGGCGCCGAGCAGCAGGTGGTGGCTCGCGGCACCGTCGGGGCGGGTGCGGCGGGGGGAGGCGGCGGTCTGCGCGGGGGGCACCCCGCCACCGTCACCCGGTCCGCGCCACCCAGTGCGGTCCGCTGAGTGGTCGCGGGCTCGACCACCCAGCCCGGGCGCGTCGACGCCCGCAGCGCGCGGTCAGCCGGTTCCCAGGTTCCGGTGGTCGACTGGGTGCGTGCCGCACGACGACGACCGCCGCCCCGCCGACCTCCCGACCTCCGGGGACCCGTGGCAGGTGCGGCGCGCCGGCCTGCTCGACGTGAACCGGTTGGCCCGCATGGTGGCCGAGCACCGGCCGTTCATCGACCTCGACGGCGACGGGCAGCCCGACGAGGTCCCGCACCCGGAGCAGGCCGGGTCAGCCACCCGCATGGTGCTGAGCCTCGGCGGTCTGGAGCACGGCGAGCTGTGGCTGGCCGAGCGGGGCGACGCGGTGCTGGCCACCGCGTTCTGGCTGCCGCCGGACACCGAGCACCTCGCCGCCGACCTGCACCGCGTGATCGCCCGCGAGCTCGACGTCCCGCCCGTGCCGGACCCGGAGCCCGCGCACGCGCCCCTGCGCTCGATCGTCGGGGCCACCGCGGACGCGCTCGCGCTGCTGCGCACCTCGCCGTCGCGGCGGGTGCTGGTGCTGCTGTCCGACGACCGCCGTGCGGCAGGGGAGCAGCGCCTCGACCTGCTCGCGGACCTGCTGGCACCCGTGGTCGACGAGCAGGGCGCGGCGGGACGCGACGTCCTCGCCGTGACGGTCGACCCCGCCCAGGCCGCCGACCTGCGGGCGCTCGGCTTCGACGAGCTCGGGCGGACGCCGCTGGGCGCGGCGTCGCTGTGGGTGGGGGTGCGCCGACCGGGGCTGCTGGTCGGGGCCGGGGCTCAGGCGGCGACGGCCACCGTGTAGCCCGCGGCGTCCTCCTCGAGGTCGCCGGTCTCGCCGTCGCGCGTCGCGCGTCGGCCCAGCACGATCGTGTACGTCCAGAACGCCGCCAGCGCGATCGCGCCGATGACGATCTTCAACCACCACGCCAGGTCCGAGCCGGTGACGAAGCCCTCGACCAGGCCGGACAGTGCGAGCGCCCCGACCAGGCCGATCGCGACGGTCACCAGCGCGCGGCCCTCCTCGGCGAGTGCGCGGGAGCGAGGTCGGCCGCCGGGGTCGATCCACGTCCAGCACAGACGCAGGCCCGCCGCCCCGGCGACGAAGATCGACGTGAGCTCCAGCAGGCCGTGCGGGGCGATGAGCTGGAAGAAGATGTCGAGGCTGCCGTGCGCGGCCATCATGCCGCCGGTCGCGCCGACGTTCACGGCGTTCTGCGCCAGCACGTACAGCGGCCCGATGCCGGAGATGCCGATGCCGATGCACAGCGCGGCGACCCAGGCGTTGTTGGTCCACACCACCGCCGCGAACCCGGCGCCCGGGTCGTAGTAGGACGCGAACGCCTCGTCCACGTACTGCTGCCGCTCGCTCGGCGTGCCCATGGCCGCCAGCGCGTCCGGGTTGGTCGCGACCCACCACCCGGCGACGGTGCCCACCAGCAGGAACGCGACCGTCACCGCCGTGGTCCACCACCGGATGCGGTACAGCGCGGCGGGCAGGGACACCACGACGAACCGGCGCACGTCCCGCCAGGCCGCCTCGTGCTGCCCGGCGATCCGGGCGCGCGCCCGGGCGAGCAGCTGCGACAGCCGGGTGACGGTGTCGGGGTCCGGCGCCGAGGACCGCACCGTCGACAGGTCGGTGGCGACGGCCTGGTAGAGCCGCACCAGCTCGTCGGACTCCGCGCCGTCCAGGCGGCGGCGCCGGGACAGCTCGTCGAGCCGCGCCCACGAGGTCTGCCGCACGGCGGTGAAGGCGTCGAGGTCCACGCCCGATACCCTGCCACACGAGGGTGCCGCGCGACCGGGTGCGCGCCGCTCCCCGGTCGGGTGACCTGGCCGGACGGTCGAGAGGGGACGCATGAGCGCGGGCGTGGACGACGGCGTCGTCATCGGCGAGGGTGTCCTGCTGGACGCGCGCCCCACCTCGGTGGTGACCCGGGCGGCGGCCGCGATCATCGACGTGATCGCGCTCGGGCTGCTCCTGCTCGGGCTGCTGCTGCTCGCGTTCCGGGTGTTCTCGGTCGCGCCGTCCGAGGACGTGCTGCGGATCGTCACGGTCGTCGTCATGGTGCTGGTGCTGATCGTGGTCCCGACCACCGTCGACACGCTGACCCGCGGGCGCTCGCTCGGCAAGCTCGCCGTCGGCATCCGGGTGGTGCGCGACGACGGCGGCCCGATCCGGTTCCGGCAGGCGTTCACCCGGGCGCTGGTGGGCGTCCTCGAGCTCTGGCTCGCGATGGGGTCGGTCGCGCTCATCACGTCGCTGGTGAACTCCCAGGGCAAGCGGCTCGGCGACCTCGCGGCCGGCACCTACGCGGTGCGGGTGCGCGGGCGCGTCGAGCGCCCCGTCGTCATCGGGATGCCGCCGTTCCTGGCCGGGTGGGCGCACGGCGCCGACGTCGCGCGGCTGCCCGACGGGCTGGCGCTGCAGGTGCGGCAGTTCCTCGGGCGGGCCACGGGGCTCAACCCCGGTTCGCGGCACGCGCTCGGCCAGCAGCTCGCGGGCGAGGTCGCGCGCTACGTCGCCCCGCCGCCGCCCCCGGGCACGCACCCGGAGGCGTTCCTCGCCGCGGTGGTCGCCACCCGGCGGGACCGCGAGCACGCGGCGGCGCTGCGGATCCAGGCGCGCACGGCGGCCGAGGCCGAGCAGCTGCACCGGCTGCCCCACGGGGTGCCCGACCCCGCACGCTGAGCCCTCGTGCCCGGCGGGCACGACGGGCCGGCGGTGTCAGCAGGTCCCGTCGCCCGCCTCGTCGTCCACCAGCACGTGCAGCAGGCGCAGCAGCTCCGTGCGCTCGGCCGGGTCGAGTCGGGCGAGCAGGTGCTCGGCGTGCCGGCGGCGCTGCTCGTCGGCCTCCGCGAGCACGGCCCGGCCCCGGTCGGTGACGGCCACGAGCGTCGCGCGCCGGTCGGTGGGGTCGGCGCGGCGCTCGACCAGACCGGCTGCCTCCAGGTCGTCCACCAGCGAGGTGACCGAGCGCGGGACCACGTCCAGCAGCGCTGCCAGCGTCGCCTGCCGCTGCGGCTCGCCCGCGCGTGCGAGCACCCGCAGCAGCCGGTGCCGGGACGGCGTGAGGTCGACCTGCGCGCGCACGTCGCGGCGCATGGTGTGCAGCGCGCGACGCAGCAGCCAGAACAGCTCGTCGCCCGGGTGCGGGTGGGGTGCGCCGTCGGTCATGCCCTCAGCGTAGCGAATGGCGAGGCTGCCACATAGAGAGGTACCCTCACTAACAGTCGCCCCAGGAGGTCCCATGTCCATGCACGGATCCGGCGGGGGAGGCGGACCGGCGATGTACCGGTCGTTCCGCCTCGACCCGTCCGTCGCCCGCCGCCGCGTCACCCGCGACGTGCTGCGCCGCATCCTCACGTTCGCCCGGCCCTACCGCCGGCTGCTCGCCGTCTTCCTCGTCGTCGTCGCGCTCGACGCCGCCGTGGGGGCCGTCACCCCGCTCGTCTACCAGCGGATCATCGACGACGGGATCTCCCGCGGCCGTACCGGCGTCGTCCTCGCCCTCGCGGGCGTGGTCGCGCTGCTCGCCCTGGTCGCGGCCGGGCTGACCCTCGCCTCGCGGTGGTTCTCCGCGCGCATCGGCGAGGGCCTGATCCTCGACCTGCGCACCCAGGTGTTCGACCACGTGCAGCGGATGCCGCTCGCGTTCTTCTCCCGCACCCAGACCGGGGCGCTGGTCCAGCGGCTCAACGGCGACGTGCTCGGCGCGCAGCAGGCGTTCACCTCCACGCTGTCCAACGTCGTGTCCAACGTGCTCACGGTCGTGCTCGTCATCGCGGCGATGCTCTCGCTGTCCTGGCAGATCACCCTGGTGTCGCTCGTGCTGCTGCCGGTGTTCGTGCTGCCGGTGCGCGCCATGGGCCGCCGGCTCGCGGCCGTCACCGCCGAGTCGTACACGCTCAACGCCGCCATGGGGCAGACCATGACCGAGCGGTTCAACGTCGCCGGGGCGCAGCTCGTCAAGCTGTACGGCCGCGCCGCCGACGAGACCGCCGTGTTCTCCGGCCGGGCCGCCCGGGTCCGGGACATCGGCATCACGAGCGCCATGTACTCCGCGGTGTTCCGGGTCGGCCTCACCCTCGTCGCGGCCGTCGCGGTCGCGATCGTCTACGGGCTCGGCGGCGTGCTCGCGATCCAGGGCTCGCTCACCGTCGGCGTCGTCGTCGCCCTGACCTCGTACCTCACCCGGCTCTACGGCCCCATCACGGCGCTGTCCAACGTGCAGGTCGACATCATGACCACGCTGGTCTCGTTCGAGCGGGTGCTCGAGGTGCTCGACCTCGAGCCCAGCGTCCGCGACGCCCCCGACGCCCGCCCGCTGCCCGCCGACGTCGTCGCCGACGTGGAGCTCGACGACGTGTCGTTCCGGTACCCGGCGGCGTCCGAGGTGTCCCTGGCGTCCCTGGAGTCCGTCGCGCGCCTGCAGACCGAGGTTCCCGGCACCACGCTCGACCACGTGTCGTTCCGGGTGCCGCACGGGCACCTCGTCGCCCTCGTCGGCCCCTCCGGGGCCGGGAAGACCACGATCTCGGCGCTCGTCGCCCGCCTGTACGACACCACCAGCGGCACCGTGCGGGTCGGCGGGCACGACGTCCGCGACGTCACCCAGACCAGCCTGCGCGACGCCGTCGGCATCGTCACCCAGGACGCGCACCTGTTCCACGACACCATCCGGGCCAACCTGCTCTACGCCCGCCCCGACGCGACCGACGCGGAGATGGACGAGGCCCTGCGCCGCGCGCAGATCGCCGACCTCGTGCACCGGCTGCCCGACGGCGTCGACACCGTCGTGGGGGACCGCGGGTACCGGCTCAGCGGCGGCGAGCGCCAGCGCCTCGCCATCGCCCGGCTGCTGCTCAAGGCGCCGCCGGTCGTCGTCCTCGACGAGGCGACCGCCCACCTCGACTCCGAGTCCGAGGCCGCCGTGCAGCGCGCGCTCGGCGAGGCGCTGCAGGGGCGGACCGCGCTCGTCATCGCGCACCGGCTGTCCACCATCCGCGAGGCGGACTCCATCGTCGTGCTCGACGAGGGGCGGGTCGTGCAGCAGGGCACCCACGCGGAGCTGCTCGCCGCGAGCGGGCTGTACCGGGAGCTGTACGAGACCCAGTACGCGGCGTCGGAGTCGTAGGGACCTTGTGCCTATGGCCCTCGGATCCGCGCGGGGTCTAGGTTCCCGGTGAGCGGTTTCTCCGCTCCTCGACGGTGCTTCTCAGCCGCCCACGGACGTCGTGCGTCGTCCGTGTGGATCCGCTCTCGGGATCGACTTGAGCAGGGGAAGAGAAGATGACGACGACGAAGCGGGTCCTGCGCGGTGCCCTCGCCGCGATGCTGGTGCTGCCGATGTCCACGGTGGTGGTCGCGGGCCCGGCCCAGGCGAAGGCGTGCTACTCGACGAAGACCAGCACGTCGCTCGTGAGCGCCGATGCGAGCGTGAGCTACGGGTCCTGCCGCTCCGGGACGACCCGGTCCTTCGCCCAGGTGGGGATCGCCAAGGGTGACTCGGGGTGGCATCCCGCCTCGACCTGGGCCTCCGCCCGGGGGGTCGGCGGTGTCACGGCGCTCGCGCAGGTGTCCGCCGGCATCAAGTAGCCCGACGTGGTGCCCCGGGGCGTCGGGTCCCAGGGCGCCGTCGTCGTCTGCGGGCGACGACCACTCGAGGAGGAGAAGCGTGAGACGACGTGGTGCCGCGGTCCTGGCGGCGTGCGGCATGGTGCTGGCGGGCTGCGGGACGTCGGGACAGGCCGTGCAGCCGACGCAGGTGAACCGGACGTTCGCCGAGGCCCTGCAGACGGAGAGCGAGCACGCGAGCAGCGACTTCGAGCGCGAGGTGCTCGGCCGCGCCCTGGAGTCCGGGGAGATCGTCGCGGCGGACTACGAGGAGGCGGTCAGCCGGTACCTCGCGTGCGCCGCCGAGGCGGGTCACCTCATCGACACCGTGCGGCTGCCGAACGGCATCTACCAGTGGTTGCCGCGCGGCGACAGCGACCCGCAGGCGTACATGGACGACACCTACGTCTGCGCGCAGGGGACGACGATGATCATCGAGGCGCTCTACAAGCTGCAGATCACCAACCCCGACGGGCGGGACATCGCCGAGGTCGCCCTGGAGTGCCTCACGGAGGCCGGGGTGACGGACGGGTCGTACACGGTCGCCCAGTTCAACGACGACGTCGTCGACGGGTTCGACCGGGCGCCGTTCGACGTGGCCGACGAGGGCGCGGCGGCCTGCCTGGTCCCGCTCGGGGTCGCGGTCGGATGAGCCGCTCCGTCGCGCGACCGGGACCGGCCGGCCGATGAGGTCGGCATGGCGGTCCGGTCTGGTGCTCCTGCTCGCCCTGGGACTCGTCGTCGCCGGCGGGGCGGCGGCGGTCGTCTGGGTCGATCCCGGCCCACCGGGTCCGCTCCGCGGCGGCGCGGACCCGGTGAGCGCGCCGACGACCGAGGTCGCGTTCACCGATCCCCGTCGCGTCACGGCGCGGTTCTCCTTCGACGCGGGGCACGACCTGCTCGCGCCCCGTGCGGGGCGGGTCACGGACGCGGGCGTCTGCGCCGACGGTGCGCCGATCACGTCGGGCGCCCCGGTCGTCGCCCTGGACGAGCGGCCGGTGACGGCGCTGCACACCTCGACGCCGCTGTGGCGGGACCTCGTCGTCGGCACGAGGGGCGCCGACGTGCGCGGGCTCCAGGAGGAGCTGTCGCGGCTGGGCCACCGGGTGACGGCCGACGGCGTGTACGGCGCCACTACCCACCGGGCGGTGCGTCGCCTGCTGGCCGGGAACGGTGTCGCGGTCGGTACGCGGGCGCCCCTGTCCGTCGCCGACCTGCTCTGGGTCCCGGAGGTCGAGGTCGCTGGTCTCACGTGTGCCGTCGCCCTCGGGTCCGTCGTCGCCGAGGGCGATGTCGTCGCGACCTCAGGGAGCACGCTCCGGGGGGTCGAGGTCACGGAGGTCCCCGCCGGACGGGTGCCCGGCGAGCGGGAGCTCGACCTGGGTGTGCTGCGGGTGCGCACCGACGAGGACGGGATGCTCGTGGACCCGGCGGCGCTCGCGGCCCTGGACGGGTCCGAGCTGGTCCGGATCCTGCTCGAGCAGGACGAGCCGACGGCACCGGACCTGGACTGGACGCTGGTGACGCCTGTCGAGGCGACCGGCGTCCCGCCCCGCGCCCTGCACGGGCTGCGTGCGGGCCGGGGGTGCGTGTCGCACGCGGGGACCGCGTACGAGGTCACGGTCGTCTCGTCCAGCCTCGGGACCACGCTGGTCGTGAGCGCCGACGACCGACGGCCGCCGCCGGCGGTGGACCTGGACCCGGGGTCGGGCCCGTGCGGGTGACGCTGCACGGGGTGGGGCACCGGTTCGTGGGCGACGACTGGCTGTTCCGGGGGATCGACGCCGAGTTCCGGCGGGGGACGGTGACCGCGCTCACCGGGCCGTCCGGCTGCGGGAAGTCGACGTTGCTCGCGCTCGTCGCCGCGTCGCTCGGGCCGTCCGAGGGCCGTGTCGACCGCACCGGGGTCCGCCGGACGGCGTGGGTGTTCCAGAACCCGCACGGCGTCGCCCGGCGCACGGCGCTGGACCACGTCGTCCTGCCCCTGCTGGCCCGCGACCACGGGCGCCCGGAGGCCGAGGGCCTGGCCCGCGACCTGCTCGACCGGTTCGGGCTGAGCACGGTCGGTACCCGGCCGTTCGCGCACCTGTCCGGAGGGGAGGCGCAGCGGCTGATGCTCGCCCGCGCGGTCGCGACGGCTCCTGACCTGCTGCTGGTCGACGAGCCCACCGCGCAGCTCGACCCGACGTCGGCCGCGACCGTCTCCACGACGCTCGGCCACCTCGCCGCGAGCGGCAGCATCGTGCTCGTGGCGACCCACGACCCGGCCGCCCGGCGAGCCTGCCACGCCGAGCTGGACCTGGCGGCGCGGTGAGACCCCGGCACGTGCTCGGCGAGGCCCGGCGCGACCTCGTCTCCGGGGCCAGCCGCGCGGGACCGTGGGGTCTGCTGCTCCTGGTGCTCACGGTCCTGCTGTGCGCCGCCGACGCGAGCGCGGTGCTCACGCTGGAGTCGCGGGCACGGACCTTCGTCGACACCGGTGGCGCCACCCACGTGCTCTCCAGCCCGGGCGGGGTGTCCGGCAGCGCGTGCGACGCGCTGTCCGGCGTCGGCACCGTGGTGGCCTCCGGCGCGCTCCGGACGTCGAGCGACCGGCTCGCGCTGGCCGCGACGCCACGGTCCCCGGTGACCGTGTCCGAGGTGACGCCCGGGTTCGCGCGGCTCCTGGACGTCACACCGCGCGGGGAGGCGGCGACCGGGCTGCTGCTGTCGGAGGCGCTGGCGGACCAGGTGCTCGCGGCCAGCGCGCCGCAGGTCGCCACGGAGTCCGGCGCGGCCACCGCCGTCCGCGGGACGTACGCCTGGCCGAGAGACGGGCGCCTGCAGGCGCTGGCCTACGCGGCCCTGGCTCCGGCGCCCGCTGCCGGGACCTTCGACGAGTGCTGGCTGACGGTCTGGCCGCCCGCGGAGGCGGCCACGGACCTCGTCACGCTGGCGCTGCTCCCCGGGGCCGGGGCGAGCGACGTCGCCGTGACGCAGCTCAACACCTCGCCCGGCGGCGCGTTCGACGGCGAGACGCTCTTCCAGCAGCGTGAGACCCGCTGGGTCACGGTGATCGGGGCCGGTGCGGGTGCGCTCCTCGGGCTGGTCGCCGTCAGGGTCCGCCGTCTGGAGCTCGCGTCCGCGCGGCACTGCGGGGTCGGTCGGGCGGGACTGGTCGGGCAGGTCGGGGTGGAGACGCTCGCGTGGTCGGCGGTCGCGGCGGGGACTGCCTGGGGCCTCACGATCCTGGTCGTCGCAGGTGCCGGCACCGAGGACCTCGCCGCGATTCTGCTCGTGACCGCCCGCCCCGCCCTGGCGGCGACCGTCGGCTGCGTGCTCGCTGCCGCCCTCGCCACGGCCCGGATCCGGGAGCGGGACGTCCTGCGCTACTTCAAGGACCGCTGAGCCGGCGCGGCCCTAGAGCCGCCCCGCCGCCTTGAGCGCCAGGTAGGTGTCCGCGAGCCGTGGCGCGAGGTCGTCGGGCAGGGCGTCCACGACCTCGACGCCGTGGCCGCGCAGCCGCAGCGCGACCGCGGACCGCTCCAGCTCGGTGCGCTCCGCGGCGGCCGCGTCGAAGAGGGCGGCGACGTCCTCGCGCCCGGTGCGCAGCAGCTCCGTCTCGGGGTCCTTCACCGAGGCGAGCACGACCTGGTGCCGGGACGCGAGCCGGTCGACCACCCGCAGCAGCCCGTGCTCCACGGCCGACGGGTCGAGCGCCGAGAGCAGCACGACCAGCGCGCGCTGGGACAGCCGCTCCTGCACCTGGGCGACCAGCCCGGGCCAGTCGGCCTCCACCAGCGACGGCTCGACGCCGGACAGCGCGTCGGCGACCGCGGGCATGAGCCGCGGGCCGGACACCCCGGCGACGCGGGCGCGCACGGTGCGGTCGTAGGCGATCAGCTCGACGCGGTCGCCCGCGCGGGACGCGAGCGCGGCGAGCAGCAGCGCGGCCTCGACCGACGCCTCCAGGCGGGGCTCCTCGCCGGTGCGGGCGGCGCTGGTCCGCGACGTGTCCACGACGATGAGCACCCGGCGGTCGCGCTCCGGGCGCCAGGTCCGCACGACCACGTCTGAACGCCGCGCGGACGCCCGCCAGTCGATGGACCGCACGTCGTCGCCGATGACGTACTCGCGCAGCGAGTCGAACTCCGTGCCTGCCCCGCGCACCTGCACGGCGGCACGCCCGTCCATCTCCCGCAGCCGGGCGAGCCGACTCGGCAGGTGCCGGCGGGACGCGAACGCCGGGAGCACCCGCTGCGTCCCCGGCACGTCCAGGGACGCCTGCCGCCCCGCCAGCCCGAGGGGGCCGAGGGTGCGGACGGTGACCCGGTCGGCGTGCAGGTCGCCGCGCCGCGAGGGGCGCAGCGGCGTGTCGAGGCGCCGGGACTCGCCGGTCGGCAGGTCCACGCGGTGCCGGTTGCGCTCGGCGTGCGCCGACGGCTGCCAGGCGTCCCGCACCAGGGCGCGCAGGCGGCGCGGCCCGGTGTGCGTGACGGTGAGGCGTGACCGGCCCGGCTCGTGCAGCCGCACCGGGCCGGTGACCTCGCGGCGCAGCGCGACCGCGCGCGGCGACGCCGCCAGCACCGTGTCCAGCACGCACAGCACGACGGACAGCGCCGCCCAGGCCAGCACCGTGCCCGGCACCGGCCACACCAGCACCGCCACCGCGCCGAGCGCCGTCAGGACGACGGCGCGCCAGGTGATCGCCACGCGCGCGACCTCAGCGGGGGACCGGCACGGACGCCAGCACGGTGTCCAGCACGGACTCCGCGGTGACGCCCTCGAGCTCGGCCTCGGCACGCAGCTGCACGCGGTGCCGCAGCGTCGGGTGGGCCAGCGCCTTGACGTCGTCCGGCGTGACGAAGCCGCGGCCCGAGAGCCACGCCCACGCCCGTGCGGTCGCGAGCAGCGCCGTGGCACCACGGGGGGAGACGCCGAGGGACAGCGACGGGGACTGCCGGGTGCCGCGCACCAGGTCCACGACGTAGCCCAGCACCTCCGGCGCGACCTGCACGCGGGCGACCTCGGCGCGGGCCCGGTCCAGGACGTCCTTGCCCGCGACGGCCCGCACGCCCGCGCGGTCCAGGTGCCGCGGGTCGAAGCCCGCGGCGTGCCGGGCGAGCACCTCGATCTCCTCGTGGCGCTCCGGCAGCGGGAGGGTCAGCTTGAGCAGGAACCGGTCGAGCTGCGCCTCCGGCAGCGGGTACGTGCCCTCGTACTCCACGGGGTTCTGCGTCGCGACGACCACGAACGGCTCCGGCAGCGGGCGGGGCGTGCCGTCGACCGACACCTGCCGCTCCTCCATCGCCTCCAGCAGCGCGGCCTGCGACTTCGGGGGCGTGCGGTTGATCTCGTCCGCGAGCATGAGGTTGGTGAACACCGGGCCCTCGCGGAACGAGAACTCGGCCGTCCGCGCGTCGTAGACCAGCGAGCCGGTCACGTCGCCCGGCATGAGGTCGGGGGTGAACTGCACGCGCTTGGTGTCCAGCGACAGCGCCGCCGACAGGCTGCGGACCATGAGGGTCTTGGCGACACCGGGCACGCCCTCCAGCAGGACGTGGCCGCGGCACAGCAGGGCGATGACCAGGCCGGTCACCGCGGCGTCCTGGCCGACGACCGCGCGGCCGACCTCGGCGCGCACCGCGCCCAGGGCCTCGCGCAGCTCGGCGGACGGCTCGACGTGCGGCGCGGCGGCGGGCGCCGGGGTCGCGGGCGCGGCGTACGCGGGCTGCTGGGGCGCGGGCTGCTGGGGGTGCGCGGGCTGCTGGGCCTGGGACTCGGCACCGGGCTGGCCGTACCCCGGCGGGTACGCCTGACCGGGCTGGGCCTGACCGGGCTGCGCCGGGTGCTGAGGCTGCGCCGGGTGCTGCGGCTGCTGCGCCTGGCCGTGCTGCGGCTCGGACGGCGTGGGCGCGCCCTCGGGCTGCCACGGGTTCGGGGCGGGGTGGTCGGTCACGTGGGGTGAACCTCGCTCTCGAGCTGGTCGAGCCGGCGGGCCAGGGTCTCCAGGCCCGCGTCTGACGTGGGGGGTGGTCCGTACAGGAGGTCGGCGACCTCGCGCTCGTCCCGGTGGGCGGCGCGGGCGACGGCCGTGATGACGTCGGGTGCCGCAGCGGTGCGGGGGAGGCCGAGCAGGCGCGCGCACCGGTCGGCGACGCCCGCACGCAGGGCCGCCGCGGCGTGCCCGTAGGAGCGGGAGGTGCGGTAGAGGCGCCCGCGCCCGCGGGTGGTCTCGGCGGAGCGCACCACGACGGGCAGCCGCTCGACCACGACCCGGCCGAGGCGGCGGCCGCGCCACACCACGACGGCGAGCAGCACGACGAGCGCCTGCCACAGCAGGACCCGGGCGGTCGGGGGCAGCAGGTCGCCGAGCCCGGGGGCGGCGGCCTCCACCGACGTGTCGGTCGAGCTCGGGACGTACCAGACGAGGTGCGGGTTCCGGCCGAGGGTGCGCAGCACGAGCGCGGCGTTGCCGTCCTCGGCGACGCGCGCGTTGGTGAGCAGCCCGGCGTCGCCCAGCACGGTGACCCGGCGGCCGTCGACCTCGGACGTCGAGGTGAGGTACGCCTGCGGCTCGGTGCCCGGCAGCGGGAAGCAGAGCGTGGTGCCGTCGGGGGCGTCGGTGGCGGCCCCGGTCGCGTCGCGGGCGACGACGCCGGACCCGGAGCCGGTGATGCTCCCCGCGGCCTCGGCGTCCGGGTCGGTGCAGGCGGCGGGCAGCGAGGTCGCGGACGCGCCGCCGGACCAGCCCGTCTCGAGCCCGGGGACGGCGTCGGTGAGCAGCGTGTAGGGGTCGAGCAGCACGAGGTCGGCGGCGGTGCCGGTCACGGTCGCCGACTGCTCGGGGGTGAGCCACCAGTCGGAGGTCACGAGCAGCGTCGTCCCGGCGGTCGCGGCGGCGCGGGCCTGCGCGGCGCCACGCACGTAGGTGATCTCGACCCCCTGCTCGCGCAGCACGTTCGCGACGGCCATGGCCCCGTCGGCCCCGGCGTTGTCGGGGGCGAGCGGGACGACGGACCGGGTCGGGGCGGGCAGCAGCGAGATGCCCACGCCGATGGCGAGGACGCCCGCGATGCCGACGACCCAGCGCCACCGGCGCCAGCGTCCCCGCGCGCGTCCGGCGGCGGTGGTGCCGTCGCCGAGGACGGTGCCGTCGGCGACGGGGGACAGCGTGGGCGCGCTCACGACCGGGCACCTCCGTCGCCCGTGCCGACCAGTGCCGCCAGCCCCGCGGGGGGCGCGGGCCGGGTGGCGGCCACGCGTGCGTCGAGCTCGCGCAGCAGGGCGTCGTCGGCGGCACCGGGCGTGCCGTCGCCGTAGACGACGTCGTCGAAGAGGCGACCTGCCGCGTCCAGGTCGGCGGCGTGCGCGGGCAGCCGCAGCCCGGCCTCGCGGACGGCCTCGTGCGCGGTGCGCCCGGGGCGCTCGTCCAGCACGGCCCGCTCCTCGAGCGCACGCACGAGGGCGCGGAACCGGTCGGCGACCGCCGCGGCCCACGCCTCGCGCGCTGCGGCGGCGTC
>NZ_RFFI01000103.1 GCF_003696205.1 Cellulomonas triticagri | reverse complement strand
GGCGGGGAGGTCGCCGTGCGCCCACACGTCCACGTGGTCCGCGCCGCGCGCCGTGGCGGCGTCCCGGAGCGCGGCGAGCAGCGCGGACCCGGTGCCGTGGCGGCGGTGCGCGGGGTGCACCACGACCTCGGCGGTCGCGAGCGCGGGGTCCCGGAGGTCGGCCTGCGCGTAGCCGACGAGGTCGGACCCCGTCCCGGCGAGCAGGTGCACGACGTCCGGCCCGCCGCCCGTCAGCCAGAGCAGCGGCTGCTCGGACAGCGGCGGTACCCCGTCGGTCGCGGCGGCGGCGGCCGCGAGCGCGCGCACCGCGGCGGCGTCGGCGCCGTCCAGCGCGCCGTTCACGCGTCGGGTGTCCGGACCGGGGGTGGGGGAGGCGTCGACCATGCGCCCCATCTCATCACCCGCGGGAACGTGCGGGCGCCCGCCGGCGTTGGGAGGGGTGTGCCCGAGGTGACCCCGCGACCCGCGCCCGGGGGCGACGTGGCGGTCGCGGACGTCGTGGTGATCGGGGCCGGGCAGGCCGGGCTCGCCGTCGCGGCGCACCTGGTGCGCGCCGGGCTGGTGCCCGCCGACCCCTCCGGCGCTGACGCCCCCGCGGGTCGGCCGACGTTCGTCGTGCTGGACGCCGCCCCGGGACCCGGCGGGGCGTGGCGCGAGCGCTGGCCCGGGCTGACGATGCGCACCGTCAACGGCGTGTACGAGCTTCCGGGGCGCGCGCTGCCGCAGTTCGCCCCGGACGAGCCCGCCGCCGACGCGCTGCCGCGCTACTTCGCCGCGTACGAGGACGACCTCGGACTCGCCGTGCGGCGGCCGGTGCGGGTGCGCCGGGTGCGGGACCTCGGCGGCCCGGACGGGCTGCTCGCGGTGGACACCGACGAGACCGTCACCCGGGTGCTCCCGACGCAGCGGGCGCTGCCCGAGGACGACGGGCTCGGCGGGGGAGCGGGCACCACCCGCCCGCTCCCGGCGGCCCCCGACCCCGCGCCCGTCGCCCGCACCTGGCACACCCGCGCCCTGGTCAACGCCACCGGTACCTGGACCAAGCCGTTCTGGCCGGTGTACCCCGGCGCGGCGGACTTCCGCGGCACGCAGCTGCACACCCACGACTTCGGCCGCCCCGAGGACTTCGCGGGGCGGCGGGTGCTGGTCGTGGGCGGCGGGATCTCGGCGGTGCAGCACCTGCTGGCGATCCACCCGCACGCCGCCGGGACCACGTGGGTGACCCGGCGCCCGCCGGACTGGCGGGACGCGGCGTTCACCCCGGAGCTCGGCCGGGACGCGGTCGCGCGCGTGGACGAGCGGACCCGGGCGGGCCTGCCGCCGCAGAGCATCGTCGCGGCCACGGGGCTGCCGGTGACGGACGCCTACCGGGCGGGGATCGCGGACGGGGTGCTGCTGGCCCGGCCGCCGTTCGCGCGGCTGGTCGCCGACGGCGCGGTGTGGGACGCCCGCGCGGCCGCCGACCCGCCGGAGGGCTGGGTCCCGGGGCCGGAGCACGTCGCGGCGGACGTCGTGCTGTGGGCGACGGGGTTCCGGGCCGCGCTGGACCACCTGCGTCCGCTCGGGCTGCGGGATCCCGGGGGCGGCATCGTCATGGACGGGACCCGTGTCGTGGCGGACCCGCGCGTGCACCTGGTCGGCTACGGCCCGAGCGCCAGCACCGTCGGCGCGAACCGCGCGGGCCGCGCGGCGGTCCGCCAGGTCCGCCGCCTCCTGGGCGTGTGACGCCGCCCGCTCCCCGCGAGGGGAGTCAGGCGGGGGAGCAGCCGCAGGACTGGCGGGGGACGAGGCGGGTCGGGAGGCGGTGGCTCTCCCGGTCGCCGCCCGCGCCGCCGGCGTGGCGCACGAGGATCTCGACCGCCAGGCGGCCCATGCGGGCCATCGGCTGCCGGACCGTCGTGAGCGTGGGGCGGGCGAGCCGCCCGGCGAGGATGCCGTCGAACCCGGTGACGACCACGCGCTCGGGCACGGGCACGCCGCGCGCCGCCAGCAGGTCGAGCACCGCCAGGGCGATCTGGTCGCTCGCGCACACGAGCGCGCGGGGCAGCCGGTCGGCGTCGAGCAGGTCGGTGAGGGCGGCGAACCGCCCGGGCTCACCGAGGTCCGTGGGGTCGAGCGGCTCGGCGGGCACGGGCAGGCCGAGGTCCCCGAGTGCGGCGGCGAACCCGGCGAACCGCTCGGCGTAGTCGGGGGTGCTGAGCCGCCCGACGAACCCGAGGTCGCGGATGCCGTGCACGCCGACCAGGTGCTCGACCAGGTCGCGCGTCCCGCCCTGGTTGTCGACGGTGACGTGGTGCAGGCCGTCGGCGACGTCGGGCATGGAGAACGCGACGACGGGGATGCGCCGGGCGACCTGCTCCAGGGTGTCGACGTGCGTGGGCCCGGGGAACAGGGCGAGCCCGTCGACGCGCCCGGCGACGTCGGTGACGGACGCGCCGGAGCCGGTGCCGCTGGTGAGCAGCAGCGCCTGGTCGCGCTGCCAGCACTCGAGCTCGAAGCCGCGCTGCACCTCGTCCACGTAGAGCGGGAACGCGCGCGGGTCGACGGTCTCGGCGTCGGGGTCGACGTCGTCGGGGGGCAGCCCGTCGCGGATCCGGTCGGCCTCGTCGGCGCCGCGCTGCCGCTCCGCGAGCAGCAGGTCGAACGAGTACAGGCCGAGCGCTCCGGTGCGCCCGTGGGCGAGGCCGCGGGCGGAGGCGTTGGGCACGTAGCCGAGCTCGCGGGCGGCGACGAGGACGGCGTCCCGCGTGGACTCGCGCACCCGGTCCGGCTGGCGGAAGGTGAACGAGACGGTCGCGATGGACACGCCGGCGCGCTCGGCGACGTCGTAGACCGTCGGGCGGCCCGGCTGTCGTGCCACGGCAGGTCCTCCTGGAGGGCGGGTGGGTTGCGCCGCACATTCTATGCGCTTAGCATCTCAGTCGATCTAAGCGCATAGACACGACCGGTCCCCGGTCGGCCATCGCTCAGGACGTTCGAGGAGGAACGCACCATGATCCGTCCCGCTGCGCGCGTCGCCCTGGTGACCGCGCTCGCCGTGACCTCGCTGGCCGCCTGCGGCCGCGCCGACGACACCGGCTCGGGAGGCGGCGGCACCGAGGCCGCCGAGCTCACCGACGGTCCCGCCACCGGCAGCCTCACCGTCTGGGCGATGGGCGCCGAGGGCGAGGCCCTGCCCGACTTCGTCGCGGACTTCGAGGAGGCCAACCCCGAGGTCGACATCGAGGTCGTCCCCATCCCGTGGGACGCCGCCCGCGACAAGTTCCAGACCGCCATCGCCGCCGGGACCACCCCCGACCTCGCGATGATGGGCACCACCTGGATGGCCGAGTTCGGCGACGCGTTCGCGCCCGTGCCGGACGGCATCGAGACCGGGGACTTCTTCGAGGGCCCGCTCGCCACCACCGAGCTCGACGGCACCTCCGTCGGCGTCCCCTGGTACGTCGACACGCGCGTGCTCTACTACCGGACCGACCTGGCCGAGCAGGCGGGCTGGACCGAGGCGCCCGCCACCCAGGACGACCTCAAGCAGATGGCCGCCGACCTGCAGGAGAAGGCGGGCACCGACTACGGCATCCGGCTGCAGTCCGCCGGCAACGACTCGTTCCAGGGCTCGCTGTGGGCCGCGTGGTCCAACGGCGCGAGCCTGACCGACGAGGACCAGACCGAGTGGACGCTGGACACGCCGGAGATGGTCGAGTCCTACGAGTACTACCAGTCGTTCTTCACCGACGGCGTGGCGAACGCGCAGGCCGACCGCACCCCGGGCGCGCAGGAGGCGGAGTTCGTCGCCGGGACCACCCCGATGCTCATCGACGGCCCGTTCATGATGGGCCAGCTCGAGACGCTGGGCGGCGAGGGCTTCACCGACAAGTACGCCACCGCGCGCATCCCCGTGGGCGAGACCTCGACGTCCTTCGCGGGCGGCTCCAACCTCGTCGTCTTCCAGGACTCCGCGAACCAGGACGGCGCCTGGAAGCTCATCGACTGGCTGAGCCAGCCCGAGACGCAGGTCGCCTGGTACGACGTCACCGGTGACCTCCCGTCGCAGCAGTCCGCGTGGGACGACGCGACCCTCGCGGACGACGCCAAGCTGGCCGTGTTCGGCGAGCAGCTCGAGGACACCGTGGCCCCGCCGGTCACCACCACCTGGGTGCAGGTCAACGCCGCCGCCGACTCCGTCCTGGAGCGGATGACCGTCAGCGGCGAGGCGCCCGCGGACGCCCTCGCGGAGCTGCAGCAGCAGGCGTCGTCGATCGGCATGGGCTGACCGCCGTGTCCTCCACGACCGCCACCCGTCCGGCCGGAGCAGGACCCCGCTCCGGCCGGACGGCCCCGGCCTCCCGGGGACCCGCCGCCGCGCGCCGCCGCCGCCAGGGCTACGTGGCCTGGATGTTCGCCGCGCCGTTCGTGCTGGTGTTCGGGTTCTTCATGCTCGTGCCGCTGGTGTCGTCGTTCGCGATGTCGTTCACCGACTTCACCTCGCGCGACGTCCGCAGCCCGCTCGCCGTGAACTTCGTCGGGCTGCAGCAGTACCTCGACCTGTTCGGCGACGCCCGGTTCCTCAAGTCCCTGGGCGTCACCGCGACGTTCGTCGTGGTCGGCATCCCCGTGACCATGGCCGTCGCCCTGGCGCTCGCGGTCGCGCTGAACTCCGGCATCGGCCGGTTCCGCGCCGCGTTCCGCGTCGGGTTCTACGCGCCGGTCGTCACCAGCATCGTCGCGGTGTCCGTCGTGTGGCGGTACATCCTGCAGCCCGACGGGCTGCTGAACACCGCGCTCGGCTGGGTCGGCATCGACGGGCCGAACTGGTTGAACGACACGACGTGGGCGCTGCCCTCGCTGATCATGATGGCCGTCTGGCGCAACGTCGGGACGCTCATGGTGATCTTCCTCGCGGGCCTCCAGGCGGTCCCGACCGAGGTGCAGGAGGCCGCCGTCATGGACGGCGCGAGCCCGTGGCGCCGGTTCGTCAGCGTCACGCTGCCGCTGCTGCGCCCGACCCTGCTGCTCGGCGCCGTGCTGATCTCCGTCGGCTACCTCCAGTTCTTCGAGGAGGCCTTCGTGATGACCCAGGGCGGCCCGCTGGACTCCACGCTGTCCACGGCCTTCTACACGTTCGAGCAGTTCGGCTTCGGCAAGTACGGGTTCGCCTCCGCGGCGTCCTACGTGCTGTTCCTGGCCATCGCGCTCCTGAGCCTGCTGCAGTTCCGGCTGCTGCGCTCGAAGGACTGAGGCCCCATGGCCCTCGCCACCCCTCCCGTCACCGCCGTCGACCGCCTCGCGGAACCGGCGCCGGGGCGCCGACGCCGCCGGTTCACCACCGGCCGGGCGCTCACGTACACCGTGCTCACCGTGGGCGTCGCCGTGTGGCTGCTGCCGTTCGTGTGGATGGTGCTCGGCTCGGTCAAGACGCAGCGCGAGATCCTCATCAAGCCGCCGACGATCTGGCCGGAGAACCCCACGGGGGACAACTTCGCGCGCTGGTTCACCGACCTCGACTTCGGGCAGTTCTTCACCAACTCGGTCGTCGTCGCCGTCATCACGGTGCTCGGCAACCTGGTGTTCTGCTCGATGGTCGGCTACGCCCTCGCCAAGATGGACTTCCCCGGCAAGCGGGTGCTGTTCACGCTCGTCATGGTGATGCTCATGGTCCCGGGCGTGGTCACGTTCGTGCCGCTGTTCGTGCAGGTCACCTCGCTCGGGTTGCTCAACACCTACCCGGCGCTGATCCTGCCGTTCCTCACCCAGCCCCTCGGCGTGTTCCTCATGCGGCAGTTCATGCTCGGCATCCCCGAGCCGCTGATGGAGGCCGCGCGCATCGACGGCGCGGGCGAGCTGCGCATCTTCGCGCGCGTCGTCATGCCGCTGTGCGGGCCGCCGCTCGCGACGCTCGGCATCCTCACGTTCCTCGGCTCGTGGAACAACTTCCTGTGGCCGCTCGTCGCGGCCCAGAGCCAGGACATGTACACGCTGCCGGTCGCCCTGTCCCTGTACGCCACGGGCCAGCAGGGCACCGACTACGGGCTGCTGCTCGCCGGGGCGGTGCTGATCATCACGCCGATCCTGCTGCTGTTCGTCGCGCTGCAGCGGTACTTCATCCAGGGCGTGGCCACCGCCGGCCTCAAGTGACGCCCCTGATCGACCCGCACCACCGGAAGGACCCCGCATGACCTCCCGCCAGTTCCCCGACGGCTTCCTCTGGGGCGCCTCGACCGCCGCCCACCAGATCGAGGGCAACAACGTGAACTCCGACTGGTGGGTGCGTGAGCACGCCCCCGGTACGGACCTGTCGGAGCCCTCCGGCGACGCCGCCGACTCCTACCACCGGTACCCCGAGGACATCGCGCTGCTGGCGTCCCTCGGCATGAACTCCTACCGGTTCAGCATCGAGTGGGCGCGCATCGAGCCCGAGCAGGGCTTCGTCTCGAAGGCCCAGCTCGCGCACTACCGGCGCATGGTCGACTCCTGCCGCGAGCACGGGCTGACCCCGTCGGTCACGCTGCACCACTTCACGCACCCGCGCTGGTTCGCGCGCCTCGGCGGCTGGCGCAACCCCGCCGCCCCGGAGCTGTTCCAGCGGTTCACCGAGATCGCGCTGCCCGTCCTCGGCGACGACGTCGAGTGGGTCTGCACGATCAACGAGCCCAACATGGTCGCGATGACCCGCGGCGAGGAGGGCACCGAGATGACCGCGTCCCGGCTGCCCGCGCCGGACCCGCAGATCACCGACGCGCTCATCGAGGGCCACCGCCGGTCGCGTGAGGTGCTGTCGCAGCTCCCGCAGGTGAAGTCGGGCTGGTCGGTCGCCACCCAGGCGTACCACGCGGCCCCCGGCGCCGAGGAGGCCACCAAGGCGTACGGCTACCCGCGCGAGGACATCTTCCTCGACGCCGCGAAGGGCGACGACTGGATCGGCGTGCAGGGCTACCTGCGGACCTTCGTCGACGTCGACGGCAACCCGCTCCCGGTCGCCGAGGGCGCCGAGACGACCCTCACCGGCTGGGAGTACTTCCCGCCCGCCATCGGCATCGGCGTCCGCAACGCCTGGGAGCGCACCGGAGGTGTGCCGATCGTCGTCACCGAGAACGGCATCGCCACCCAGGACGACGCCCGCCGCATCGACTACACGCACGACGCCCTGGTGGGCCTGCACGACGCCATGGCCGACGGCATCGACGTCCGCGGGTACCTGCACTGGTCCGCGCTCGACAACTACGAGTGGGGGTCCTACAAGCCCACGTTCGGGCTGATCGGCTGGGACCGCGACACCTTCGAGCGGACCCCGAAGCCGAGCGCGCACTGGCTCGGCGAGATCGCCCGCACCGGGACGCTCACGCACCCGACGCGCTGACCCCCGGCCGCCGGTCGCGCGCCCGGGTGGCGCGCGACCGACGGCCGTCTCGGTCGTGTCAGGCCGAGACGGGCGCGGGGGTGTCCTCGAACAGGTCGGACGCCTCCGCGCGGGCGTACTGGTCCTCGTCGAGGATGCCCTCGCGCTTCGCGACGACGGTCGGGACCAGCACCTGCCCCGCCACGTTCACCGCGGTGCGGCCCATGTCCAGGATCGGGTCGATCGCGAGCAGCAGCCCGACGCCCGCCAGCGGCAGCCCGACCGTGGACAGCGTCAGGGTCAGCATGACGATCGCACCGGTGAGCCCGGCGGTCGCCGCCGAGCCGACCACCGACACGAAGGCGATCAGCACGTAGTCGAGCACCGACAGGTCGATGCCGAAGATCTGCGCCACGAAGATCGCCGACACCGCCGGGTAGATCGACGCGCAGCCGTCCATCTTGGTCGTCGCCGCGAGCGGCACCGCGAACGACGCGTACTCCGACGGGACGCCGAGGTTCCGCTCCGTGACCCGCTGCGTCACCGGCAGCGTGCCGATGGACGACCGGGACACGAACGCGAGCTGGATCGCCGGCCACGCCCCCCGGAACCACCGGCCCACCGCGAGGCCGTTGGTCCGCAGGATCACCGGGTAGACGACGAACAGCACCAGGGCGAGGCCGATGTAGATCGCGATGGCGAACCGGCCGAGCGAGGCCAGCGAGTCCCAGCCGTACGACGCGACGGCGTTGCCGACCAGACCGAGCGTGCCGAGCGGCGCCAGGCGGATGACCCACCACAGCACCTTCTGGATGACGACGAGCGCGGACCGCACGAACGCGAGGAACGGCTCGGCCTTGTCCCCGGTGCGCAGCACCGCGATGCCCACGACGATCGCCACGACGATGATCTGCAGGACGTTGAAGCTGACCGACGTCGACGCGGTGCCGTCCTCCGCGAGCGAGGTGCTCGCGCCGAGCCCCAGCACGTTGCCGGGGATCAGACCGTCGAGGAAGTCCAGCCACGAGCCGGTGCGGCCCGGCTCCGCGCCGTCGGCGACCGACAGCGAGGTGTGCTCACCGGGCCGCAGCACCAGGCCCAGGGTGATGCCGATGACCACCGAGACCAGCGCGGTGATCGCGAACCACAGCAGCGTCCGCCATGCCAGGCGCGCGCCGTTCGCGACGTTCCGCAGGTTCGCGACCGACGCCACGATGGCGGCGAAGATCAGCGGCGGCACGATCGCGCGCAGCAGCGTGACGAACGACGAGCCGATGGTGTCGAGCGTCGTGGTGAGCCAGTTCGGCGACTCGGCGTCGGTGCCGGCGTCCACCGGGCCGATGGCGAGCGCCGCCCAGCCGAGTGCGACGCCGAGCACCAGCGCGGCGACGATCTGGAAGCCGAAGCTCCCCAGCAACGAGCGGACACGCGACGTGGGCGCGGGCCCGGCGGGGGCGGAGGGGGTCGAGGACATGGGTGTGCCTTTCGGCGGGCGCGCGGCAGCGACGCCCGGGGAGTGCGGGTGGGGAGCCGGGGCGGCGGCGCGGGGCGCGGCCGGTCGGCGGGGGCGGAGGGGCGGACCGTCAGGCGGTCGCGCGGCCCCGACACAGGGCGCTGGCGACGCGACGGAGGTCGACGGCACGGCGCGCGGTGAGGTACCACCCGGTCACGTGCACGTCCTCCTGCTGGTCGCCCCCTGCTGCTGACCCCCGACCCTATGCCACCCCGACGGACCCCACCCGTCGGTCTGGTGGGTAGGTGGTCCGGTGACGCGGCGAACTCGCTGTGAGTGGAGATCGCATCGCTACCTTCGGGATCGCGCGGTCAAGGTGATCGTGACCCGGAGTCTCAGCCGTGCCCGTCGGGGCGTAACCGGACCATGTGCGGAACGGAGTTGAGATGAAGCGAGTGCTGGCTCTCACGGTGATGGGACTTCTGACCGTCGGTGGCGCGTCGATCGCCACGGCTGCTCCTGCGGACGCGGCGTTGACGTGCTCGGCGTCCGTGCCGAAGGACACGCAGGCGAAGGGCTCGTGCAGCGGCAGCGGGACGTGGCGGCTCAAGGCGGCGTGCGCGTTCGAGCCTGACAAGTACACGAGCTGGCTCAAGCAGAGCTCGGGCACCAGCAGCATGTACAAGGAATGCACGTTCAGCGTGCAGAAGGCGAGCGTGGAGATCAGCTGACGTCGTCCGCGCAGAGAGCTGACGCGACAGAAGCCGTCGACGACCGGCCCGCCGGAGTGCACCGGCGGGCCGGTCGCTGACAGGACCTGCCGACCTGGAGGTGAAGAGTGCTCCGTCTTGACGGGGTGAGTCGCCGATACATCGGAGCGGAGCGTGCCGCACTCGACTCGGTGTCGTGGCAGCTCCGTCCCGGCGTCACGGGCCTCGTGGGCTCGAACGGCGCAGGGAAGTCCACGCTCATGCGCATCCTCACCGGATCGGACGCACCGAGCGAGGGCACGGTCGAGTGGGCGGGTCTCGATCTCGCCTCGGCCTCTGGCAGGACGGCGCTGCACCGGGAGCTCGGCTACCTGCCGCAGGAGTTCACGGTCGACCGGGGCGCTCGTTGCGGTGACGTCCTGGCGTACATCGCCTGGCTCAAGGAGATCCCTCGCGCCGACTCGGCCGGCGAGGTCGATCGGGTCCTGGGCGCGGTCGGTCTGGCGGACCGACGACGGACCCGCGTGTCCTCGCTGTCCGGAGGTATGCGGCAGCGCCTGGGTGTCGCGCAGGCTCTCCTCGGGCGGCCGACGGTGCTGGTTCTCGATGAACCCACCGCAGGGCTCGATCCGCGTCAGCGTCGGATCGTCCGAGATCTGCTCGTCCAGGAAGCGCGCCGGGCGAGCGTTCTCGTGAGCACGCACCTGATCGAGGAGGTGGCTGCCCTGGGCGGACAGGTCGCGCTCCTGGACGAGGGCAGGCTGCGGTTCACCGGGTCGGTGGCGGAGCTGGCTGGGCGAGGGGGCGGGACCGCGGACTCGGTAGGCGCGCTGGAGCAGGGGATCTGGGCGGTTCTGGACGAGACCGAGGTGGACGGTTGACGCCGCGGTGGTGGCGATCTCGACGATCGCTCGTCGTCCTGTGGCTGGCCGCGACCGCGACGGTCGTGGTCGTGCTGGTCGCACGAGCGCCGGACTGGATGCGCGTGTGGCCGCTCGCGTCCGCGATCGCGGACCAGGGGGTGGTGTTCGCGGCTCCGGTCGTGGCGGCCGGTACGTGCCTCATCACCCAGCGCCGCCGGGCGGAGCTCTCGCCCGAGCTCCCGGTCACCGTTCCGCGCGGTGTCCGCAGGCAACGGGCGGCTGAGATCGTCTCCTGCGTCCTGGTCCCGGTCTCCGTCGCGGTGACGGCGCACGCCGTGGCGTGGGTCGTCGCCACGGTGAGCGGTGCGACGGGCAGTCCGCGACTCGGCTACCCCGCGCTGACTGCGACGACGCTCGTGCTGGCCGCGCTGGTCGGCTACGGAGTCGGGCGTTCTGTCGCACTCCGCCTTGCGGGACCGGTGCTCGCTGTGGCGCTGCTGTTCGGCATCGTCGTGTGGCCGACTCCCGATCTGCCGTTCTGGTACGTGATCAACGGGTGGCCCCAGCTGGACGTGTCGGTGCCTGTGCTGGTGCTCCGGGCGGTCTGGGCACTCGCGCTGGCGACCCTGCTCGCGGTCGCCTCCCGACGCCACGTCGCGACGAGCGCGGTGGTCGCGGGACTCACCGCGGCGGTGACGCTGGGCGCGGTGGCCGCCGGATCACCGGTGACGGCCGCGGTCTCGGACGGGCAGGTGTGCACCGACACCGACCTGCGGGTGTGCCTGTGGCCCGACAACGCCTACCACCTGACGGAGGTGTCCTCGATCGCCGAGGCCGTGCTCGGTGCGGCCGCGGGGACGGTCCCGGTTCCGCCGGCACCGCTGGTCGAGGAGGGGTTGGCGACGGGGCATCCTGAGATGGACCAGGAGAGCTCCGCCGTCAGCGTGCGAGGAGGAGCCCCCGACATCGCGTTCAGCATGGTGGTGGCCTGGCTCGACCAGGTGCCGAGCTGCCCGGAGAGCACCCTCAGCGACGACCCGGACGACTACGTCCTGTACACCCAGTGGCTCCTGGAGCGGGTGGGGGTGCTCATCGGTGAGGAGACGATCACCTGGGACCTCGGGGAGGACCAGGTCGCCGAGCTGGATGCCGTCCGTTCGTTCCCCGAGCAGGATCAGCTCGCATGGGCGCTGACACGTGTCGAACGGGCGCAGCAGTGCCTGTAGCGAGCGTGTTCCTCAGGTCGCGCCAGGTCGGCACCGCGTGCGTGACGATGCTCGCATGCGGGCTGATGGTGGCGCTCGGTGGTGATCTGAACCTCCCCGTGCCGGGAGCGGAAGTCCCGATCGTCGTGGGGACGCTCGCTCCGCTCGTCCAGGCGTGGGCGGTGCTGTCCTGCGCGGACGGCGACTACCGGTGGATCGAGACGGTGACGCCACGCAGTCTCGCGCACCCGCGGATGCTGCTGCTCGGCGTTCTCAGCCTCGTCGCCGTGGCGCTGGTCTTCACCTCGGCCTGGCTGGCCATGGGGAGCGGGACGGCCCTCGCCCTGGTGTGCAGCTTCTGGATCCTGGCGGGTCTGGGGACCGTGGGCTGGGTCGCCGGAGGGCGTGTCCCGAGTCTCGCGCTCCCGCTCGTCTTCACGCTGACCTGCATCAGCTTCGGCTCCGGGTCGGGAGACGGTGGTGCCGCCCGATGGGCGCTGCTCCTCGTGGAGCCCGGAGCGCCCGAGGCGCTGGCGGCAGCGGCTCTCGGCATGCTGGTCGCGGTCTCCGGGTGGTGGACACGAGACCGCATCCCGCCCGGGCCGTGGCATCGGCTCCGGGACAGGTCTTACCCACGTCCTCGGAGTCGTCTCGTGCAGAGGGGCTCGCGCTGACGGGCGCGGGTCTGCACCGGCGCTCGCCCGCCAGTGCCACGTCGCGGTACTCGGCCCCACGCCCGGCGCCCGAGAGGTGCTCTTGCGTGGAGGAGTGCGCACTAACGCCGCTCATGCACGCTATCCCGAGCATCAGGAGGAATCATGCGCGTCGAATCACCTCGGACGCGCCGCGACCTGGGGGCGCTCGGCGCCCACCTCGCGGCGGGTCGCAAGATCCACGGCCTCACTCAGGCGGAGCTCGCCGAGCGGGCCGGGATCTCGCGCGCCACCGTGGCCGCCCTCGAACGCGGCGACGGGGGCCCTCGGCTCGACTCGTTCCTCGCCGTCGTGCGCGTGCTGGGGGCCAACGACGCGCTGGTCGCGGCCGTCGACCCGCTCGCGACCGAGTACGGCCGGGCGCACGCCGGTCGTGCCGACCGGCTCCGAGTGCGGTCGTGACGCGCGGGGACGAGGGCAGACGGATGTCGCCGCTGAGCCTGAGCCGCGTCAGTCCTTCGGCGCCGCCAGGCCCTGCTGGATGAGGTCCATCACCGACGAGTCCGCCAGCGTCGTCGCGTCGCCGACCTCGCGGTGCTCGGCCACGTCGCGCAGCAGGCGGCGCATGATCTTGCCGGACCGGGTCTTGGGCAGCTCCGGGACGACGAGGATCGTGCGCGGCTTCGCGATGGGCCCGATCTGCCGGGCCACGTGCGCGCGCAGCTCGGTCGCCGTCTCCTCGGGGGAGGACGCCGCGGCGTCGCCCCGCAGGATCACGAAGGCGACGACCGCCTGCCCGGTGGTGTCGTCCGTGGCACCGACCACGGCGGCCTCCGCGACCGACGGGTGCGACACCAGCGCGGACTCGATCTCGGTGGTGGACAGCCGGTGGCCGGACACGTTCATCACGTCGTCCACCCGGCCGAGCAGCCAGATGTCCCCGTCGTCGTCCTTCTTCGCGCCGTCGCCCGCGAAGTAGATCCCCGCGAACCGCGACCAGTAGGTGTCCCGGAACCGCTGCTCGTCGCCCCAGATCCCGCGGAGCATCGACGGCCACGGCTCGGTGAGCACCAGGTACCCGCCGCCGCCGTCCGGCACGGGCTTCGCGTCGTCGTCCACGACGTCGGCCGCGATGCCCGGCAGCGGCGTCTGCGCCGAACCCGGCTTCGCGGCGGTGACGCCGGGCAGCGGGCTGATCATGATGGCGCCCGTCTCGGTCTGCCACCAGGTGTCGACCACGGGGGTGCGGTCGCCCCCAATGACGCGGCGGTACCAGGTCCACGCCTCGGGGTTGATCGGCTCGCCGACCGAGCCGAGGACGCGCAGGCTGCTCAGGTCGAACTCGGCGGGGACGTCCTCGCCCCACTTCATGCACGTCCGGATCGCGGTGGGCGCCGTGTAGAGGATCGAGACGCCGTACTTCTGCACGATCTCCCACCACCGGCCCCGGTGCGGGGTGTCGGGGGTGCCCTCGTAGATCACCTGGGTGGCGCCGTTCACCAGCGGCCCGTAGACCACGTACGTGTGCCCGGTGACCCAGCCGACGTCGGCGGTGCACCAGTAGACGTCCGTCTCGGGCTTGAGGTCGAAGACGTTGCGGTGCGTCCACGCGGCCTGCGTGAGGTACCCGCCGGTGGTGTGGAAGATGCCCTTCGGCTTCCCGGTGGTGCCCGACGTGTAGAGGATGAACAGCGGGTGCTCGGCCTCCAGCGGGACCGGGTCGTGCTGCTCGCTCGCCGTGTCGACCACGTCGTGCCACCACACGTCGCGGCCCTCGGTCCACGGCACGTCCTGCCCGGTGCGCCGGACGACGAGCACGTGCCGGACGACGTCCGCGCTGCCCTTGGACAGCGCCTCGTCCACGGTGGGCTTCAGGGCGCTCGCGGTGCCGCGCCGGTAGCCGCCGTCCGCGGTGATGACGACGTGCGCGTCCGCGTCGAGGATGCGCGTGTGCAGGGCCTCGGCGGAGAACCCGCCGAACACCACGGAGTGCGGTGCGCCGATCCGGGCGCACGCCAGCATCGCGATGACGGTCTCCGGGATCAGCGGCAGGTAGATCGCGACCCGGTCGCCCGTGCCGACGCCCAGCGCCGTCAGCGCGTTCGCGGCCTTCGCGACCTCCCGCTGCAGGTCCGCGTAGGTCAGCGTGCGGGTGTCGCCGGGCTCGCCCTCGAAGTGCAGCGCGACGCGGTCGCCGTTCCCGGCCTCGACGTGCCGGTCGACGGCGTTGTACGCCGCGTTCAGGCGGCCGTCGGCGAACCACCGGGCCACCGGGGCGCCGGTCCAGTCGAGGACCTCGTGGAACGGTGCCGCCCAGTCCAGCAGCGCCCGGGCCTGGTCGGCCCAGAAGCCCAGCCGGTCCGAGTTCGCCCAGGAGTAGACCTCCGCGTGCACGTTGGCCTGGTCGGCGAAGGCGGCGTCCGGCGGGAACCGGCGGTCCTCCTGCAGCAGGTTCTCCAGGCCGGGGCGCGGGGCGTCCTGGTCCGTGGGGCGGGGGGCAGGGTCGAGGGCCACGTGTTCCTCCAGCGCAACGACGTCGGTGCGGACTGGCGCGACGGGCACGTCGCGTCTGCCTCGCACTCTAGTAGGACCTACGTCCCATGCGCGGGTCGAACCCCCGGGCGCCGCCTCAGGCGCGCGGCAGCCAGCGCCGGCGCGCCGCCGCGAGCACGAGGCCCGCCACCAGCAGCAGGGCGCCGACGACGAACACCGCCCCGGACGTCGCCGTGACCGTCGCGCGCACCACGGTGTACGCGGTGCCCTCCGTCCCGACCCAGCGCACGACGTCGAGGTGCGTCGTCGCGGGGACGTACAGCAGCGCCAGCCCCACCGCCGTGGCGACACCGCCCGCCGTCAGCGGCACTGCGGGCGTCCACAGGCCCAGGCCGAGCACCAGCGCCAGCACGAGGACACCCACCGTCACCAGCACCACGCCGAGGGCGTCGTACGTCGTGCCCCACTCCGGCGCCTGCGCGGCGAGCACCCGGGACTGGCCGAACACCACGGTCCACACCCCGACGGCGCCGACGACCAGACCGACCAGCACGCCCAGCAGGTGCCGCCCCGCGCCCCCACCCGGACGCCGGAGCGGCGCCGGCGCCGGGGTCGGTGCGGGCTCGGGGGTCGGGGTGGCCACCGGGACGACCGGCGTCGCCTCGCGGGGCGTCGCGGGCGCCGACGGATCGCCGTACGGCACCGACGCGTCCGACGGGCCCGTGCCGGGCAGCGGGCCGTCGGACGCCGAGATGCCCGCTGCCGGGGT
>NZ_RFFI01000102.1 GCF_003696205.1 Cellulomonas triticagri | reverse complement strand
CGATGGGACAGCGGGTGCGCCGGGGCGTCGGGGAGGTCGTCGCGGCCCGTCTGGGTGCCGTCGGCGAGTTCGCGCCCCCGCCCGAGGTCGTCGAGGACGAGGCCGCCCGGTTCCTGCGCGAGAAGCACGGCGCGGAGTTCGAGGTCACGGTCGTCGAGCGCGCGGGGTTCAGCGGGCCGACCGACGTGCTCAGTGCCCGGCGGTGCGACGGAACCGGGGAGGAGATCGCGGTCCACCGGTTCGCTGCCGACGGCCGCTACGAGTGACCGGGCGCCACCGGCGTGCGGGCCGCGCAGCCGTCGGGTAGCGGTCGCGCGCGCAGCGTCCGCAGGCGGACTCGGGCCGACGGTGCGTCAGACTGGACCGCGTCCTGCGCCCGTCCGACCGAGGAGGCCCGTGCTCGCCACGACCGTCGTCGTCGCGGTGGCGCTCGCCGTGCTCGCGCGACGCGTGCCGTGGGTGCGGCGTCGGCTCCCGGTCGCGGGCAGCACGATCCTCGCGTGGACCGCGGTCGGCGCGACGGGCCTCGCCCTCGCGTCGTCCGTCCCCGCCGGTGCCGTCGGGGTGCTGGTCGGTGGCACCGCGCTGACCGGCGCCGGGGTGCTCGCCGTCGTCGCCGGGGCCGCGGTCGCCGCGGCGCTCCGGGCGCCGCTGGCCCGCCGTCGGGCACGGGCCGAGTCGCGCCCGACCGTGCGGGACCGGGCCGTGGCGCTCGCGGAGCGGTACCCGCTGACCGTGCGTGGCTGGGACCTCGCGCCGCTGCTGGTGCGGTCCGTGCTGCGCGCCGGGGACGTGCGCGTGCCGGGGCTCGCGGCCGAGATGACGTACTACGCGTTGATCTCGCTGGTGCCGATCGCGACCGCCCTCGGTGCCAGCCTCGGGTACCTGCGTCCGCTGCTCGGCGAGGAGCAGGTCGAGGAGATCCGCACCAGCGTCGTGGACGGTCTCGCGACGGTGTTCGCGCAGCAGGTCGCCACCGACGTCCTCGCCCCGCTGGTCGACGGGCTGCTGGACGAGCAGCGCGGCGGGTTCGCGCTCGGCGCCCTGCTCGTCACCCTGTACCTGGCGAGCCGGGTGTTCCGCGCCGCGGTGCGGGCCCTGGACGACGCGTACCGGGTCGAGTCCCGGCGGTCCGTCGTCGTGCAGTACCTGCTGGGGTTCGCGTTCACCGTCGGCGCGCTCGTGCTCATGGTGACGGTGCTGCTGCTCGTCGTCGTGGGTCCGGTGCTCGGCGGCGAGGAGCTCGCCCGCAGCCTCGGGTTCGGCGACGCGTTCCAGGCCGCGTGGGCGGTGCTGCGCTGGCCGACCGTGCTGGCGCTGAGCATGGCGTTCCTGACCCTGCTCTACCGGTACGCCCCGCACGTCACGACGACGTGGCGGGACTGCCTGCCCGGTGCGCTCGCGGGCACCGCCGGCGTGCTCCTGGTGTCGAGCGGCTACATGCTCTACATCCGCGTGGCCGTCCCCGACGTGCCCGGCGTCGAGCCCGGGAGTGCCGCCGTGGTCCAGGCCGCCGCGCAGATGCTCGGTCTGGTGCTCGCCGGGGCGCTCTGGCTGTGGCTGTGCAGCATCGCGGTGCTCGTCGGCGGCGTCCTGGACGCCGAGGTGGACGCCGCCCGGAGCGCGCGGGAATTACCTGACGATGCCGTCGCGTAAATGCCGGGCCGCACTTTCCTGGCCTTGCGCCCCGCGGTGCGGCGGGGCAATTTCCGCGCACGTCAACGCCCTGACCAGGACGGACGCGGGTTAGGCAGGCCATCCTTTCTAGACGGCGCCGGAAATGCTGCTTACCGTCGTGGGGACAGCACAGCCACGCCCCCACCGATCCCGGAGGTCACGATGAGCACCCTCATGGACCAGCCCCCCGTCTCCGAGTGCTCGGTCGACGGCTGCTCGTACAACCACGACCACGCGTGCGGCGCCGCGGCGATCACCATCGCCGGTCACGCCGGTGACGCGCAGTGCGCGACGTTCATCCCGCTGAGCGTCAAGGGCGGCCTCGACCGCGTCGTCTCGCACGTCGGTGCCTGCCAGCGCGCCGACTGCTCGCACAACGAGCACCTGACCTGCGCGGCCACCGCGGTGCGCATCGGTGCCGGTCAGGACCTCGCGGACTGCCTCACCTACCAGCCCGCCTGACCCGACGGCGCGTCCCCGGCCCGACGAGCCCCCCGTTCCCGGGCCTGGCCGGACGCCCGTCACCCACGCCGCAGCCCCCGTACCCCTCGCCGGGTCCGGGGGCTGCGTCGCGTCCGGGTCCTAGTCCTCCGGCTCGATCGCCGCGGCCACCGCCGCCGGGACCGGGGTCGCGCCCTCGGAGAGCTCCAGGACCAGGCCCGCAGTGTGGGGCTCGTCGAGGAGCGCGACCAGGACCGCGGCGACGTCCTCGCGGGGGACCTTGCCGCGCGGGACCTCCGGGCCGAGCCGCACGTGGCCGGTGCCCTCGTCGTCGGTCAGCGCCCCGGGGCGCAGGATCGTCCAGTCGAGGTCCCGGCCCCGCAGGTCCTCCTCGGCGGCGGTCTTGGCCCGCAGGTACGCGGCGAACGTCTCGTCCGTGCCCTCCGGGGGCTCCGACCCGGCCCCAACCGACGACACCAGCAGGTACCGGCGCACCCCCGCCTGCGCGGCGGCGTCGGCGAGCAGACCCGCCGCGCCGCGGTCGACGGTGTCCTTGCGGGCGGCGCCGCTGCCCGGTCCGGCCCCGGCGGCGAACACCACGGCGTCCGCGCCGTCCAGGTGGGCGGCGAGGGTCGCGGCGTCGGCGTCCTCCAGGTCGAGCACCACGGCGGTGGCGCCGTCGCCCTCCACGTCCGCGACGTGGTCGGGGTTCCGCACCACGGCCACCGGGGAGTCGCCCCGGCCTGCGAGCCGGCGGCTGAGCCGCCTGGCGATCTGTCCGTGCCCTCCGGCGATGACGATGCGCATCTCCTCACCGTAGGAGGGTGGGAGGGTGCTCGCGAGCGGGGCCGGGGCGGGAGTGGGGTGCTGCGCCGGCGGGTGAGAGTGCCGTCCTCCGGGCTGCGGCAAGGGGGGCCGTGTTGCGCAGCCCGGAGGACGGCGGCCACCGTCGACCGGGGGGTGCCGGCTACCTCGGGTGACCTGTACGCCACCGGTCTGGTCAGAGCGACCGTCCCGCTGGCGTCTCGTGTTCGAGATTAGGCATGACCAGGCGCGACGATGCTACTCATGAGTGGCATCCCGGGGTCTGGGTGCGCAGATTGAGCGGTGCCCGACCGTGAACTGGGTGGTGGTGGGGGGACCTACTCACCGCACCGCGGGTCACGCGGTCGCGTCGGTGGGTGCTGCGTCGGCCGCGAGCGGCCGCAGGGCGGTGAGCCGGGACCGCAGCGTCGCCACGTCGTCCGAGCCCGTCCCCGGCACCAGGGACAGGGCGGTGAACGTCTCGGCGGCGGGCAGCAGGTCCTCCGCGAGGTCGCGCAGCGCCTCGGCCACCTCCGCGAGCCGGGCCGCCTCGCCCGCACCGTCCTGCTCGGCTTCCCCGAGGCCGACGTACAGCACGAACCCCGCCCGCCCGGGTCCGGTGCCCGGCGCGGGACGCGGGGGCGACACGGGAAGCGCCGGCTCCCGGCGGCGGCGCGTGCGGGTCGGGTGACCGGGGGCCGCCGCCGTCCCGGCGGGGGTGCGGCGGCCCCGGGGCTCGCCGTCGGCCGGGGCCGGGGTGGGTGCGGTGGTGCGACGGGGTCGTGCCACGGGTGCTCCAGGGTGCGTCAGGGGTGCGTCGCGGGACGTCGAGGTGCGCGAGGTCGCGGGACGACGCGGCGGCGGGCGCCGGGTCGGTCGGGGCAGGGACGCGAGGGCGTCAGGACCGACAGCGCCGGCGGGCTCCCGGGCGCACGTCGACGGACGCCGGGAAGGCGCGGGTCGGACGGCGGCGGGGAGTCATGCCGTCGATGATGGCACCGCGGGACGCCGGAGCCCAGGGGAATGCGTGCGGGGTCTCGGCGGGCGAGACCCCGTTGCCCCGCCGGAGCGGCAGGGCGGGGTCGGTCAGACGACGCCGTACAGGCGGTCCCCGGCGTCGCCGAGGCCCGGGATGATGTACGCGTTCTCGTCCAGGTGGTCGTCCACGGCCGCCACGACGATCGTGACGTCGCCGCGGTCCCCGATGTGGTCCTCCAGGACCTTCAGGCCCTCCGGCGCGGCGAGCAGGCACACCACCGTCACGTCCCGGGCGCCCCGGTCGATCAGGTAGTCGATCGCCGCGACCAGCGTGCCGCCCGTGGCGAGCATCGGGTCCACCAGGAAGCACTGCCGACCCGTCAGGTCGTCCGGCAGGCGGTTCGCGTACGTGATCGCCTCGAGGGTCTCCTCGTCGCGCTGCATGCCCAGGAACCCGACCTCGGCGGTCGGCATCAGGCGGGTCATGCCGTCGAGCATGCCGAGGCCGGCGCGCAGGATCGGCACCACCAGGGGCAGCGGCTCCGCGATCTTCACGCCGGTCGTCTCCGCGACCGGGGTGCTGACCGCGACCGGCTCCGTGCGCACGTCGCGCGTGGCCTCGTACGCCAGCAGGGTCACGAGCTCGTCCACGAGCTTGCGGAACGTCGGGGACGACGTCTCCTTGTTGCGGAGCACCGACAGCTTGTGGGCGACGAGCGGGTGGTCGGCGACGTGCAGGCGCATGTGCCCAACCTACCGTGCCGCGCGGGTCCGGGACGCAGGACCGGTCGGCGCCGGGGATCCGGGCCCGTTCACCGGGACCGACGTCCCAGTCCGGCCCCCGCGACCGGGCCCAGGATTGCTGCAGCGCGCGGCGGCGTCGCGAACCTGTGCCTGTGCCGCCGCCGCCGCGCAACCACGTGGACGACACGTCCCCGCACACCGTCGTGCCGGGGCGGACGTCGTGCTGCCCAGAGGGCGAAAAGTGCCTCTGACCTGCGGATTCATCCGGGCGAACTTCTCAGCATCGCGATCGGCCGGTCGAACCTTCCTGCTGTACCCCCTCCTGAGGAAGGCCTCGACATGGATCGTCACGCCGCCACACCCCTCCGGCACTCGCTCGCGACCAGGATGGTCGGGGCGGTGGCCGTCGCCGTCGTCGCCGGAGGAGCCGCCGGCGTCCTCGGTCTCCAGGCGCTGTCCGCCCAGCGCAGCACCCTGGAGGGCCTGCGGGACACGCAGGTCGTCCTGGTCCAGGCCGCGGGCGAGCTCCAGTCGGGCATCAAGGGCGCCGTCGCCTACAACACCGCCCTGACGCTCGGCCCGGAGGTCAACCCGACCGCCGAGCAGGACCGCGACGCGGAGGTCGCCGTCGCGGACGCGGCCCTCGCGACGTTGCAGGGGCTGGACGTCCCGGAGGCGCAGCAGCCGGCGCTCGCGGACGTCGCGACGCAGTGGGGCGTCGTGCGGGAGATCGTGCTGGACGACCTGTCGGCGCTGCCGCCCGCGGAGATCGCCCCGGTGACCGAGCGGTACCAGACCGCGAACGCGACCCTCACCGAAGGGCTGGGCGTCCTGCTGGACGACGCCTACGCCGTCATCGACGAGTCCATCGCGGACACGTCCGCCACCACGACCCGCACGACCCTCGAGGTCGGGGCGCTGATCGGCGTCGGCGCGCTGGTCGCGCTCGCGCTCGGGCTGACCGTCGGGCGCCAGGTGCGGCGGCGGCTGGCCGTCGTGGGCGAGGTGGTCGAGGCCATCGCCGCACGCGACCTCACGCAGTCCTGCGGCCTGCGGGGCAAGGACGAGCTCGCGCGGCTCGGGGAGTCCCTGGACGTCGCGCAGGGGGCGGTGCGGGACACCCTCGCTGGCGTCGTCGGCACCACCCAGCAGGTCGGGACCGCCGTGCACGCGCTCGCCGCGGCGTCGGCGCAGGTCGGCGCCGGGTCGGAGTCGACGACCGCGCAGGTCGGCGTCGCCGCGGCCGCCGCGGAGCAGGTGTCCCGCAACGTGCAGGCCGTCGCCGCCGGGGCGGAGCAGATGGGTGCGAGCATCCGGGAGATCGCGCAGAACGCGAACGAGGCCGCGAAGGTCGCCGCGCAGGCCACGGACGCCGCGGACTCCGCGAACCGGACGGTCGCGCAGCTCGGGACGAGCTCGACCGAGATCGGCAACGTCATCAAGGTCATCACGTCCATCGCGGAGCAGACGAACCTGCTCGCGCTGAACGCGACCATCGAGGCGGCTCGTGCCGGTGAGGCGGGCAAGGGCTTCGCGGTCGTCGCCGGGGAGGTCAAGGAGCTCGCGTCCGAGACCGCCAAGGCCACCGAGGACATCGCCCGCCGCGTCGAGGCCATCCAGGCCGACAGCGACCAGGCCGTCACCTCGATCGGGGAGATCGCCGGGATCATCGCGACGATCAACGACTACCAGGGCGCCATCGCCTCGGCCGTCGAGGAGCAGACCGCGACCACCCAGGAGATGAGCCGTGGCGTCGCCGAGGCCGCCGCCGGGTCGGGGGAGATCGCCGCGAACCTCACCGGGCTGTCGGACTCGACCGCGGAGGTCGCGACCGTCGTCGGTCAGGTCGACGCCCAGGTGCAGGGCCTGGAGCACACCTCCGGGGACCTGCGGGAGCGCGTGGCGCTGTTCCGGTTCTGAGCGGCAGCCGGTCGGTCGTCGGGGTGCGGGAGGATGGACCCGTGTTCGCGCGCCCCGACGACCTCACCGCCATGGGCCTCGCCCTGACCGAGGCCGCCGGGTGCGCCGCCACCGGCGACGTCCCCGTGGGGGCCGTCGTGCTCGGGCCAGACGGCGCCGTCGTCGGGGCCGGGCGCAACCGGCGCGAGGCCGACGGCGACCCCAGCGCGCACGCCGAGGTGCTGGCCCTGCGGGCCGCGTCGCAGGCGCTCGGACGGTGGCGCCTCGACGACTGCACGCTCGTCGTCACGCTGGAACCGTGCCTGATGTGCGCGGGCGCGACCCTGCTGGCACGGATCCCCCGGCTGGTCATGGGCGCGTGGGACCCGAAGGCCGGGGCGTGCGGGTCGCAGTGGGACGTCGTGCGCGACGCCCGCGCGAACCACCGCGTCGAGGTCGTGGCCGGTGTCCGCGAGCAGGAGTGCGGGGACGTGCTCCGCGCGTTCTTCGCGGAGCACCGGGACTGACGCCCGCTACAGCCGCTCGGCGAGAGCGGTCAGCGTCTCCGACGCCCCCGCGTCCAGGGTCAGGGTCGCCAGGGGGTCGCCCCGCGTCGCGCCCCGGTTGAGGATCACGACCGGCTGACCGGCACCGGCGGCATGACGCACGAACCGCAGGCCCGACTGGACCGTCAAGGACGACCCGACCACGAGCAGCGCGTCCGCCTCGTCGACCAGCGCGTACGCCTCCGCGACGCGGGGCGCGGGCACCGTCTCGCCGAAGTACACGATGTCCGGCTTCAGCATCCCGCCGCACAGCCCCTCGCAGCCGTCCGGGTCGGGCCGCCAGCAGTCGGCGACGACGAAGTGCGCGGTCTGCTCGATGACGGCGTCGGCGTCCGGCGCGATCTCCACGTCCCCGACCGCCCCGACCTGCTCCACGAACCCCGGGTTCAGCTCCTCCAGCCGCTCCGCGACCTCGGCGCGCGTGTACCCGTGGTGGCAGCGCAGGCACACGACCCGGTCGTACCGGCCGTGCAGGTCGATCACCCGGCGCGAGCCCGCCTGCTCGTGCAGCAGGTCGACGTTCTGCGTGATGATCCCCGCGACGACGCCGTGCGCCTCCATCGCCGCCAGGGCGCGGTGCCCCGCGTTCGGGTGCGTCCGGTGCACGTACCGCCACCCCACGTGGTTGCGCGCCCAGTAGTGCTGCCGGAACGCCGCGTCGCCCACGAACTGCTGGTACGTCATCGGGTTGCGCGGCGGGGAGTCCGGGCTCCGGTAGTCCGGGATCCCCGAGTCCGTCGACAGGCCCGCCCCCGTCAGCACCGCCAGCGTGCTGCCGCGCAGCAGCGCCACCGCGTCCGCCACCGTTCCCGGGTGCGGGCGCACCGCGTCGTGGGCGGGGACGGGCAGGCGCACGGAGGTCACGTGAACAACGGTACGACTCCCGATGCGGGAGTTCGGCCGCGCATCCGGTAGTGTTCCCTGCCGAGGTAGCGTGTCCGAGCGGCCTAAGGAGCACGCCTCGAAAGCGTGTGTGGGTGAAAGTCCACCGTGGGTTCAAATCCCACCGCTACCGCGTCACGAAGCCCCCGCCGGGATCCCGGCGGGGGCTTCGTCCATGTGGGTCGGGTGCACCGAGCAGGCGGTCGTGCCCGCGGGCGACGCCCGAGCCGCCGCACGTGAACGCCTGGTCAGGTGCGGGGTCGTCCCTCGTCCGCCGAACGTGGCGTGGACCGGTCGATCCTCGGATCGTCCATGGAGGGACGGGGATGTCCCATGGGTCGCCGCGGAGGGTCCGGCTAGCGTCGCGGTAGCCGAGAAGGCGCCCTACGAGGATGTACGGGAGTGTCGATGAAGACAGCAAGGACAGCGGCGGCCGCTCTGGCGGCCACGGCGATGGTGACCGCGCTGGGGGCGTGCGGGACGGACAGCGGCGGTGGATCGTCGGATCCTGCCGGTGGGCCGGTCGAGATCAGCTACACGGGGTGGGTGCCCTCGGCCGAGGAGGTCGTCGACGTCTGGAACGAGGCGAACCCGGACGTCCAGGTTCGGTACTCGCCGGTCGCCAACGGGCAGGAGGCCTACCCGAAGATCCGGTCGTCGGTGCAGGCCGGGGACGGCGGGTGCTTGGCGCAGCTGACGCTGGACCAGGTGTCGAGCTTCGTGGCGGACGGGATGCTCCTGGACGTCTCCGAGTACGTCGGCGACGCCGAGGACCTGTTCCTCGACTGGACGTGGGCCCAGGTGAGCCCCGGCGGTGCCACCTACGCGATCCCGCAGGACACCGGCCCGATGGCCATGTACTACCGGGCCGACCTGTTCGACCAGTTCGGCATCGACGTGCCGACGACGTGGGACGAGTTCGCGACGGCCGCCGAGACGGTGCACGCCGCGGACCCGAGCAAGACCCTCACGTACCTGGCCACGGACGACGCCAGCACGATCGCCGCGTACGCGTGGCAGCGCGGGGCGCAGTGGTTCGAGATCGACGGTGAGGCGTGGCAGGTCGGCATCGACGACGACGCCAGTGTCGAGGCCGCCGAGTACTGGCAGGGCCTGCTGGACTCCGGTGCGATCGCCACGACCAAGCGCTGGGACCCGGGCTTCTACGCCGAGCTGAACCAGGGCACGTACCTGGCGATGATCGGTGGGGCGTGGAACACCGCGCTGATCGAGGAGAACGTCGCGGAGACGTCGGGCAGCTGGCGCGTCGCGCCGATGCCCACGGTCGACGGCTCCGACGCGACCGCGAACTCCGGCGGCTCGGCCGTCGCGGTGCTCAAGGGCTGCGAGAACCCGGAGGCGGCCGTCGAGTTCGCGACCTGGCTGAACTCGTCCGACGAGAGCCTGGCCGTCCTGACCGCGCCCGACGGCGGCGGCCTGTACCCGGCGGTCAAGGACGCCCCGGAGGTCGCGGCGGCCGACCAGGAGCTCGAGTTCTTCGGTGGTCAGGACATCGCCGAGGTGTTCGACGCGTCCGCGCAGAACGTGAACACGGACTGGGCGTGGGGTCCGACCTACTCCACGACCGACACCGGCCTGACCGACGGCCTCGCGTCCGTCGCGACCGGTGGGAGCACGCTGCCCGACATGCTCGCCGGTCTGCAGGAGACCACGGTCGCGGCGATGCAGGACCGTGGCATCGCGGTGGCCGACTGACCATGACCACCACTGCTGTGCGACCGCGCGTGGCCCCCCAGGTCGTCCGGGGGGCCACGCGCCGCGGGACGCGCCGGGTCCGCGGGGCGATCCTCACGCTGATCGCCCCGTTCGTCCTGCTGTTCCTGTTCGTGTACGTCACGCCGATCGTCTACTCGGTGGTCCAGAGCTTCTTCTCGCTCCAGACCTCCTCGCTCGGGTTCGGCGAGCCGTCGACCGTGTTCGTCGGCCTGGACAACTACACCAAGGCGATCGAGAGCGGGGCCTTCTGGTCCGCCCTCGGTCGCATCTTCGCCTTCGGGTTCGTCCAGGTCCCCGTCATGCTCGGCATCGCGCTGGGCCTGGCGCTCCTCCTGGACTCGGCTGCCGCCCGCTGGGTCAGCCTGTACCGGATCCTGTACTTCCTGCCGTACGCCATCCCCGGCGTGATCGCCGCCGTGCTCTGGGCGTACCTGTACTCCCCGACGCTCAGCCCGTTCGTCGCGCTGGGCGACTCCCTCGGTGCGGACGTGGACTTCCTCGGCCCGCGGGTCGTGCTGTGGTCGATGGCGAACATCACCACCTGGGCGTTCACCGGCTACAACATGCTGATCATGCTGTCGGCTCTGCAGGCGATCCCGCGCGAGCAGTTCGAGGCCGCCCGCATCGACGGGGCGTCGGAGTGGCGGATCGCCCGGGTCATCAAGACCCCGCAGATCCGCCCGGCTCTGGTGCTGACCGGGATCAACTCGATCATCGGCACCATCCAGCTGTTCAACGAGCCGCAGGTCATGCGGGTCATCTCCGACGCCGTGAACAGCGAGTACGTCCCGACGATGCTCGCGATGGGTGCCGCGTTCGTGAAGAACGACTTCGGGTACGCCGCCGCCGTCTCGGTGCTGCTGGCGCTCGTCGCCGGTGTCCTGTCGGTCCTCTACTACACGCTGGCCATGAGGAGGTCGCAGTGACCGCGACGACCCCCGTCCGCCCGGACGCCACCCGCGTGGACGCCCCGCGCGAGCGGCGGCGGCGCCCGCGACGCGACGGTGAGCTCCAGGTCGACCCGCGCACCGCGTGGGCGACGCTCGGCGTCCTCACCCTCGCCGCGGTGTACTTCCTGATCCCCGTGTGGTGGCTGCTGGTCTCCGTGACCAAGAGCAACGCGACGTTGTTCAGCACGAACGGGTTCGCGTTCGGCGACATCGACCTCGCCGCGAACGTGACCGACGTCCTCACCCGGCAGGACGGCCTGTTCGGCCGGTGGCTGCTGAACTCGATCATGTACGCCGGTGTCGGCGGGGTCCTCGCGACCCTGCTCGGCGTCTCGTGCGGCTACGCCCTGGCGAAGTACCAGTTCCGCGGGCGCGGCATCCTGTTCGGCGGGATCATCGCCGGCGTCCTGATCCCCAGCGCGCTGCTGACCGTCCCGCTGTACCTGGTGTTCGCGAAGCTCGGCCTGGTGAACACGGTCTGGGCGGTGCTGATCCCGGCGGTGGTGAACCCGTTCGCGGTGTACCTCGGGCGGATCTACGCCGCCGCGAGCATGCCGGACGAGCTCATGGAGGCCGGTCGGCTCGATGGTGCCGGGGAGCTGCGGATCTACTGGACGATCGCGCTGCGCCTGATGTCCCCGGCGTTGGTCACGGTGCTGCTGTTCAGCTTCGTGTCCATCTGGAACAACTTCTTCCTGCCGCTGATCATGCTGTCGGACCAGGACCTGTACCCCGTGACCCTCGGCATCTACAACTGGTACACCCAGACCCGGGAGGCCAACTACAACGTGGTCATCACCGGGTCGCTGCTGTCGGTGATCCCGCTGGTGGTCGCGTTCCTGTCGTTGCAGCGGTTCTGGCGCTCCGGTCTGACCGCCGGGGCGGTGAAGTCCTGACCGTCCTGCGGGACCGGCAGGGCCCGCACGGCCTCACCCCTTGCGCTGCGCCCGGTACGCGGTGGGGTTGAGGCCGTGCAGCCGTCGGAACTGCCGGGAGAAGTACAGCGGGTCGTCGTACCCGACGACCCGCGCGACCTCGCCGACGGTCAGCCCGGTCGTGTCGAGCAGCGACCGGGCCCTGGCCATCTTGAGGGCGATGTGGTACGCCGTGATCCCGCCGCCGGTGGCGTGCCGGAACAGGGCGGACAGGTGCGAGGGCGACAGCCCGACCAGCGCCGCGAGGTCCGCGACCCGCACCGAGGAGTCGATCCGTTCCCGCAGGTACCGGATCGCGCGCTCCACCGGGGTGCCCGTCTCGGGCAGGACGCGGTCCACGGCGATCTGGGCGATCAGGTGCCACGCGATCCCGGTCGCCGCGAGCAGGTGCGCGGGGGTCTGCCCCTGCTCGAGCGTCGCGACCAGCTCGTCGAACTGCGCGGTGACCCGGTCCAGCGACCGCAGGGAGATCGGGGCGACGTGCTCGGTGCCGAGCGCCTCGGTGACGTCCTTGAGGTCGGTGCCGGTGAGGTGGCACCACCAGATCGTCCATGGGTGTTCGTTGGAGGAGCCGTACGAGTGCGGGGTCCGGGCGGGGATGAGCACGCACGTCGAGGGGCTGACGACGACCTGCTCGCCCGCGACCTCGACCCAGCCCGACCCCCGGACGCACAGCATCAGGATGGCCTCGTCCGCGCCGTTCCTGCGCTGGCGCAGGTGGCCGTCGGCGGCGGGGAACCACCCGGCGTCCGTCACCACCAGGCGGCGCGTGACGGCGCGGTCGGCGGCGGCCCGGACCGCCGGGCGGGGGACCACGCACAGGCGCTGGTCCGCGAATCCCTCACGGCGTGGCGTCGACATCGTCGCTCCCATCGTTTCGTCCATGCAGAACGCGGTTCCGACACTATGGCACGAGTGCTCCGTCTCCCTAGCCTCGAGGTCATGACCGCAACGCCGCGCCGCATCGAGCTCCCCGCCCCGCCCGCCGACCAGCAGGTGCACCTGGACCGGGGCGAGGTCGCGTGCTGGGTGCAGGACGTGGACATCGCGACCTACGAGCCCGGCGAGCCCGACGCGTTCCCGATGTTCTTCGACCAGCGCGTCTACCAGGGCTCCGACGGCCGGGTGTACCCGCTGCCGTTCGTGGACCGGATCGCGCGGCAGCCGGTGGTGCGCCCGTGGCGCGCGGTCCACCTGGAGAACACCTGGGTGCGGCTGATGCTGCTGCCCGACCTCGGCGGGCGCATCCACATCGGGTACGACAAGACGCGCGGCTACGACTTCTTCTACCGGAACAACGTGATCAAGCCCGCGCTCGTCGGGCTCGGTGGGCCCTGGGTGTCCGGCGGCGTCGAGCTCAACTGGCCCCAGCACCACCGCCCCGGCACCTACCTGCCGATGGAGTTCGAGATCTCCCGCGGGGACGACGGAGCGGTCACGGTGTGGCACAGCGACCTGGACCCGATGCAGCGCATGCGCGGGTCCCACGGCATCCGGCTGCGCCCCGACGAGGCCACGATCGAGCTGACCGCCCGGCTGCACAACCGCACCACCGAGCCGCAGACGTTCCTGTGGTGGGCGAACGTCGCGGCCGCGGTGCACGAGGACTACCAGTCGTTCTTCCCGACCGACGTGCGGTACGTCGCCGACCACGCCCGGCGTGCGATCACCGCGTTCCCCGCCGCCGACCGGCCGTACTACGGCGTCGACTACCCGGCCCTGGCCGAGGGGCGTCCCGGCGCGGACCGCCTCGACGTCTACACGAACATCCCCGTGCCGACCTCCTACATGATCACCGACACCGCCGACGAGTTCTTCGGCGGGTACGACCACCGTGTCGGTGCGGGGTTCGTGCACTGGGCCGAGCACGGCATCGCCCCGGGCAAGAAGCAGTGGACCTGGGGCAACGGGGAGATCGGGCACGCCTGGGACCGGCAGCTCACCGACGACGACGGCCCGTACATCGAGCTGATGGCCGGGGTCTTCACCGACAACCAGCCGGACTTCTCCTACCTCGCCCCCGGCGAGACCCGGGAGTTCTCCCAGTTCTGGTACCCGATCCAGGACGTCGGCGTGGTGCACCAGGCGAGCAGGGACGCCGCGGTGTCCGTGGAGGTCCACGACGGGCGCGCGCGTGTCGGTGTCGCGGTGACGCGGCCGCTGACCGCGACGGTCCGCGTCTCCCAGGACGGGACGCTCGTGCACGAGCAGACCGTGACCGCTGGTCCCGGGAGCCCGGCTGGCGTGGAGTGCGCCGTACCCGCCGCCCGGACCCGCGACGACCTGGTGGTCACGGTGACGTCCGAGACCGGCGACGTCCTGGTCGAGTGGTCGGCGCACACCCCGCAGGACGGCGAGCCGTGGTCCGCCACCGCCCCGCCGCTGCCCGAGGCGCTGTCGTCCGTGGACGAGCTGCTGCTCACCGCCCAGCACCTCACGCAGTACCGGCACCCGTCGCGGTCCGCGCGGCCGTACCTGGAGCGGGTCCTCGACCTGGACCCCGAGGACTCCCGCGCGCACCTCGCGCTCGCCGAGCTCGAGCACCGCGTCGGGCGGTACCCGGAGGCGCTCGCGCACCTGGACGCGGCCGCCCGGCGCCTGACCCGGCGGAACCTGAACCCGCGCACCGGCGAGCTCGCCTACCGCCGGGGTCTCGTGCTGGAGCGCCTGGGCCGCCGCGCCGAGGCGCACGGCGCGTTCGTCAAGGCCACGTGGGACGAGGCGTACGCCCTGCCGGGGCGGCTCGGGGCCGCACGCGTCCGCCTGTACGACGGCGACGCGGCGACCGCCCTGGTCGAGGTCGAGCGCGCTCTGGTCGCCGACCCGGACAACCCCACGGCCCGGGCGGTGCGGGTCCTCGCGCTGCGCCGGCTCGGTCGCGACGCCGACGCCGCGCAGGCACTGGCGGCGGCTCTGGTCGCCGACCCGATGGACCCCCTGCTGCGCGCGGTCGCGGGGACGTCGAGCGACCTCGACCCCACCGTGCACCTGACCGTCGCGCACGACCTCGCCGGACTCGGCGAGCGCGGGCTCGCGCTCGACCGGGCGGCGGCCGCCGCCGCGGCGGCGCCGACGGCGTTCGGCAACCCCGCGCCGGTCGCGCACTACCTGCGCGCCGAGCTGCTGCTCGACGCGGGGCAGGAGGCCGCCGCCGAGGTCGAGCTCGCCGCGGCGGCGCGCGTGGACCGGCACCTCGCGTTCCCGTCCGGGCTGGACGACCACGACGTGCTGGTCCGGGCGTGCGCCCGCGCCGAGGAGCGCGGGACGCCCGACCCGGTCGCGCTGGGCCTGCTCGGCAGCCTGCTGCTCGGCGACCGCCGCGGCGCCGACGGGCACCGGGTCCTGGGCGCAGCGGTCGCGGCGGGGTCCGCGGACCCGGTGGTGCTGCGGAACGCCGCCATCGCCACCGTCAACACCACGGGCGACCTCGACGGCGCGGACGCCCTGCTCGGCCGGGCGATCACCGCGGGCGGACCCCGGCCACGGCTCGTGTTCGAGCGCGACCAGCTCGCCCGGCTGCGCGACGTGCCCCCCGGGCAGCGGCTGCGCGACCTCGAGGCGTCCGGGTGCGACCTGCTCGACCGGGACGACCTCGCCATCGCCTACCTCGGCCTGCTGCTGGACGCCGGGCGGGTGGACGAGGCGCTGACCGTCCTGCAGACCCGCGAGTTCCAGCCGTTCGAGGGCGGCGAGGGCCGCGTGATCGCCGCGTACGACCGGGCGTGCGTCGCCCGTGCCGCCGACCTCGTGCGCACCGACCCGCGCGCGGCCGCCGCGCTGCTGGACGCGGGCACGACCACCCCGGTGAACCTGGGCGAAGGGCGGCACCCCGCCGACCCGCAGGCGCAGCGCCTCGTCGCCGCCGGGGACGCGCACGACGCCGCCGGCGACCCCGGCACCGCGACCGA
>NZ_RFFI01000101.1 GCF_003696205.1 Cellulomonas triticagri | reverse complement strand
CGGCCCGCGCCGCGGCGGCCGCCGTGGCCCCCGCGGCCTGAGCGGGACCGGACACCGGCCCGCCCCCCCGGGGCGCGGGCCGGTCCCCCCGCCGGTGGCCTCGACGGTCCGGCACCCGCTTTCCGGCGGAAACGGTCGCGCGGCCATGATCTCCGACACGGGGGTCACGCGGCGGCGCGCCGGGGCGTGCCTGACCTGGGGATCCGCGACACCTGTGCAATTCACCCACTCGCGGGCGTACGGTTCACCTGGACGGCCCAGTTCGAGGTCCTCCTCACTGACCTGCGACAACGCGCGTGATCACCCGCTCGGAGTCGGGCAAAAGCCTCAATCTTCGCGACATTCGGGACATTCCGCGTAATACGGTCGCACCTCTTGCGCGCAAGCCCGGGGTGGACTCACCCTCCTGTGTAGCGCCGCGGGACAGGGGGTCCCGCGGACGGCCCGGTGCGCTGCGGCACGGGGTTCCGACGGTGCAGGGGGCATCGTCGTGGGTGCAGGGGGAGAGACCATGCCCGCGATCAAGGACGACAAGAACCAGGACCACGGCGTGGACGTGCGCACGGTGCGTTCCCGTTCCCGCCGCCCGAAGGGCCGGGTGCGCGCGGTGCTCGCAGCGGCCGGCGTCCTGGGCATCGGGGCGGCGGTCACGCTGGCCGCCTGGACCGACACCGAGTGGATCTTCGGTGGCACCAACAACGACGGCACCCCGATCGGCACGACCGTCTTCGAGGTCGAGCAGAACGTCTACGACGGCGCCGGGTTCGCGAACCGCGAGACCGCCCCGCCCGGTGGCACCGCGGGACGGCTGAACTTCACCGTCCAGGCCGCCTCGCTGTCGCCCGGCGCGGTCGTCTACGCGCCGATGCAGCTGCGCGCCGGTGCGGGCTCCGTCGCCGGGACCGCCGTGCTCAACGCGGGCGCGGCCGCCACCGGCTCCGACGCCGGCCTGTTCGGCGCCCTCGTCTACCAGGCCAAGACCGGTGTCTCGCAGGCCAACTGCTCGGCCGCGGGCTTCGCCGGCGCCGGCACGCAGCTGGTCCCGGCGAGCTCGCCGCTGACCACGGCCGGGTCCACCTCGTTCGCGGTCCCCGCGGGCACCGGTGGCGACCCGGGCGCGGCGGTCGACCTGTGCTTCCAGATCACCATGCCCGCGACGGCCACGAGCACCGCGCTGCAGGGGAAGACCGTCACCCCGGTGTGGAGCTTCACGGCCACGTCGTCCTGAGCGGGCTCCCGTGGCCGGCTCCCACGCGGCCCGGCCGGCGCCGGGCCGCCGGCGCCGGCGGGCGCACGACCTTCTCCGCGAGGTCATGCTCACGCTCGCGGCCCTGTTCGGTGCGGTCTGCCTGGTCATGGTCGTGCTCGTCGCGACCCTCGACCTCGGCGTGATCGTCTTCCGCACCGGCTCGATGAGCCCGACGATCCCCACCGGCGCCGCGGCGCTGGTGCGGTCGCTCCCGGCCGACCAGGTCGAGGTCGGCGACGTCGTCACCGTGCCCTCGCCCGTCGGCGGGACGCTCCCGGTGACGCACCGCGTCATCGCCGTCGAGCCCCAGGCCGACGGCACCACCCGGCTGCGGCTGCGGGGCGACGCCAACGAGGCCGAGGACCCGTTCCCCTACGACGTCACGGAGGTGCGCCGCGTGGTCGCGTCCGCCCCGGGCGTCGGGTTCGCGCTCGTCCGCCTCGGTGACCCGAAGGCGATGGCCGGGATCACCGTCGGCATCGCCGCCCTCGTCGGCTGGGCGCTGTGGCCGCGCGCCCGGCACGAGCCGCGCGGGTCCCGCCGCGAGCGCCGCCGCGGGGCCGAGTCCGTCCCGGAGGCCGCTGCCGCCGGGCCCGCCACCCGCTCCGTCGGCACCGGCGGCCTGGTCGGCCTCGTCGACCCCGCCGGTCCCTCGGACCTCGCGGACCACGGTGCGCCCACCGACGACGCGGACGCGCCCGTGACGTGGCCGCGCCTGCGCGCCTACCGCGGCGCGACCCGGACGGGAGCCGCCGTGCTCGTCGTGACGCTCGGCGCGGGCCTGCTGCTGCTCGGCAGCCCGGCCCCTGCCGTGGCGGCCGCACCCGTGCGGGTCCCCGCCGACGTGCTGCCCCCGGACGGCACGCCGCCGCCCGACGGGTTCAGCGAGGCGCCGATCGAGGAGGACCGCCTGCTGCAGCTCTCGTCCTCGCTGCCGCTCGGCGGCCGGTGGGACCTGTCCCCCGGCACCGACCTGGCCTGGCGGGTCGAGTCCACCGTGCGCCCGCCCGAGGGCTACGCGGGCGCCCGCGGCACCCTGTGGGTGAGCCTGTTCGCGGGTGGCCCGCTGGTCGAGCGCGGCGGCGTCAGCCTCGTCGTGCAGATGTGCGACGCCTGGGCCGCGGACGGCGTCACCTGCCCGGGCGGCGCCCGCGAGGTCCCGGCCGGGGTCAGCGGCGGCGAGGCCCGCGTCGACCGCGCCGAGGTCGGACCGGTGGAGACCGGCGCCGAGCAGGCCGTCGTCGTGCGGCTGCGCGTCCCCGCCGGGCTCGGCGACGAGTTCCAGGGTCTCGACATGTCGCTCGGCCTGCGGTTCGACGCCTTCGGCGAGGAGTACGTCCTCAGCGACGTGCTCGCGGCGCTGGACGACGGGCCGGGCTCGACGAGCGCCGTCCTCGGCATGACCGGTGCCGACCTGCGCCCCGCGGTGTGGGCGGCCCTCGCCGTGCTCACCGGCGCGGTCGCCGTCACCTGGGCGCGCCGCCGCCGCGAGGAGCGGCAGGGAGTGCAGCACGGTGCGTGACCGCAGCGCCGCCGCCCGCCGGGGCACCCGCGTCCGGGTCCCCCGGCCGGTCCGGCACGCCCGGACGCGGCGCGCACCGCGCGGGCGGCTGACCACGGCCGTCGCGCTCGCCCTCGGGCTCGCGGCGGGCATCGGTGTGCACACCGGTGCCCGCCACGTGCAGCTCACCGACGCCGCGTGGGTCGACCGGGAGTACGTGGACGCCGCCCTCGGCACCCGGGCGTCCTGGTGCGAGGCCGGGCTCTACACGACCACCGGGCGCGGGCAGCTGTTCGCCGCGAACACCGCCGGGACCACCACGGCGGCGACGCCCGCGCTGGCCCCGCTGCGCGTCGTCCAGACCGGCACCGCCTCGTCGGCGACCCCCACCGGGGCGACCTCGCTCGGCAGCGACGGGTACAAGCACCCGCTCGCCCAGGCGACCCTCAACGGCCCCGCGGCCTCGCTCGGCAGCACCTACTCGTTCGCCGCCGTCACGCCCGCGCAGAACAACCAGCTCGCCCGCGCCGCCAGCACCGGCCTCGTCTCCGGGGCGTCCGGCGCCGTGTCCGACGCCGGCGTCATCGACACCACCGTCCAGGGCGCCCCGAACGCGCAGCCCGACCTCGCGACGGTCGACGTCCGCAACCTCGTCGGCTCGACGCTGCTGAGCACGCAGCTCGGCGCCGCGAACGCCACCGACCTCACCGGGGTCCGGCTCGTGCCGCGCTCGGTCGCGTCGCTGACCACCCGCAACGCCTGCCTCGGGGTCAACACCACCAGCCGCGCGTACGGGGTCTCCGGGCTGCGGCTCGAGGCGGAGAGCACCAACCTGCGCGCGGTGTCCACGACCGCGACCTCGTCGGCGACGACGATCCAGAACGCGATCGCGGCCGGGACGACCGCCGCGTTCCCGACGACGGCCGCAGCGAACGTCAACACGACGATGCGCAACAACCAGGCGCTGCTCAACCTCATGACGCCCGCCGCGACGTCCACCGGCACGCTCACCCTCACCGGCGTCAACGTGCCCACGGCGGTGTCGCCGCTGACCTCGCAGACGCTCACCAGCGCGGACGGCGCCGTGCGCCTGGACCTGACGAACGGGCGGATGACGGTCGACCTCGCCACGCTGACCAGCGCCACCACCGGCGTGAACGGACTCGCGCCCAACAGCGAGGTGCTGACGACCGCGATCATGAGCGCCGCCTCGACGGCCGTCGGGGCCCTGCTGCCCGTCTACCAGACGTCGGTGCTCAACGCGATCAGCACGGCGCTCAACACCCGGACCGCCACGCTCACCGTCGACACCCAGATCTCGCTCCTGGGACTGGGGGCGCTGCTCACGGAGCCCACCCGCTTCACCTTCACCGGGACCCTGAACCAGCTGTACGCCAAGACCGGCGGCACGGTCGGCGTCTCGGTCGGCACCAACAACTCGTGCGGCTTGCTGACGACCGGCTCGTGCACCACCGTCCGGAACACGTTCGGGGACCCGGCGGGGCAGGAGCAGCTGAAGCAGGCTGTCGCCGACGCGCTCGCCACGACGGTCTACGGCACCACCTCCACGACCCCGTCGTCGCCCGCGCGCCTGATCACCAACGCCGTCACCGCCGCGCAGACCACCCTCCAGGGTTCGCTCGCGAACCTGCCGACGGCCGTCTCGGCCCAGGTGAACGTCCGGCCGGACGTCGCCTCCCCGGCAGCGCGACCGGGGATCGTCTTCGACTCCGGTGAGGTAGGTGTCACCGCGCTGCGGATCGGCGCCGTCCCGGCGAGCCGGACGGCCTGGGTGGCCTTCGGCGCCTCCGCCGCGGGCCCGAACACGTACCGGTTGGCCCCGTGAGCAGGGACGTCGCCGTCCTGCCCCGCCCCTCGCCGGCGGGTCGTCTCCCGGGCCGCGGCGGGGCCGCGACCGCATCGTGATCCTGCGGTAACGCGAGCGTTACCGCTGGGTGTCCGCTTTCCGTTCAAACTGTGCTTGTCTAGACCCCTCGCCCGGCGATCTCATCGGTCGGACGTCACGTCTCGACACGAGAGACATGATCACCGGTGGGGCCGGGCGCCCGCACTGCACCGGGGCACACCCCTGCCCCCGCTTCAGGGAAGAGGTACACGCATGACTGCGGTTCCCCACGGCCGCCGACGCGGCATCGTGACCGGCGCCGGCCTGGTCGCCACCGCCCTGGTCCTCGCCGCGTGCGGCGGATCGGGCGACGACTCCTCCGACGGAGGTGGGGACGGCGGCTCCGGCGGCGCGCTCCTCATCGGCACCACGGACAAGATCACGACCATCGACCCCGCGGGCTCGTACGACAACGGCTCGTTCGCGGTGATGAACCAGATCTACCCGTTCCTCATGAACACCCCGTACGGCTCCCCCGACGTCGAGCCCGACATCGCCGAGTCGGCCGAGTTCACCTCGCCCACCGAGTACACGGTGACGCTGAAGGAGGGCCTGACCTTCGCGAACGGCAACGACCTCACGTCCTCCGACGTGAAGTTCTCGTTCGACCGCCAGCTCGCGATCTTCGAGTCCGGCGCGGACGACGGCAACGGCCCCGGCTCGCTGCTGTACAACCTGGACAGCGTCGCGGCGCCCGACGACCTCACCGTCGTGTTCACCCTGAAGTCCCCGGACGACCAGGTGTTCCCGCAGATCCTGTCGAGCCCCGTGGGCCCGATCGTCGACGAGGACGTCTTCGCGGCCGACGCGCTGACCCCCGACGCCGAGATCGTGGACGGCCAGGCGTTCGCCGGCCCGTACGTCCTCACCGACTACGCGCAGAACGACCTGCTGTCGTACACCGCCAACCCGGACTACCAGGGTCTGCTCGGCGCGCCGAAGACCGAGGAGATCAACGTCCAGTACTACACGGACGCCTCCAACCTGAAGCTCGAGGTGCAGCAGGGCACCGTCGACGTCGCGTTCCGCTCGCTGAGCGCCACCGACATCGAGGACCTGCGCGGCGACGACAACGTCAAGGTCGTCGACGGCCCCGGCGGCGAGATCCGCTACATCACCTTCAACTTCAACACGCAGCCGTACGGCGCGACGACCCCCGAGGCCGACCCGGCCAAGGCGCTCGCCGTCCGCCAGGCCGTCGCCGACCTCATCGACCGCGAGGAGATCGCGGACCAGGTCTACAAGGGCACCTACACGCCCCTGTACTCCTACGTCCCCGAGGGCCTGACCGGCGCCAACGAGGCCCTCAAGGGCCTGTACGGCGACGGCGAGGGCGGCGCGGACGCCGACAAGGCCGCCGAGACCCTCGAGGCCGCGGGCGTCGAGACCCCGGTCCAGCTGTCGCTGCAGTACAGCAACGACCACTACGGCCCGTCCTCCGGCGAGGAGTACGCGCTGATCAAGGACCAGCTCGAGTCCACCGGCCTGTTCGCCGTCGACCTGCAGACCACCGAGTGGGTGCAGTACGCCAAGGACCGCACCGCCGACGTCTACCCGGCCTACCAGCTCGGCTGGTTCCCGGACTACTCCGACGCGGACAACTACCTGACGCCGTTCTTCCTGACGGACAACTTCCTCGGCAACCACTACGACAACGCCGAGGTCAACGACCTGATCCTGCAGCAGGCCGTCACCACCGACACCGCCGAGCGCACCGCGCTCATCGGTGAGATCCAGGACGCCGTCGCGCAGGACCTGTCCACCGTGCCGTACCTCCAGGGTGCGCAGGTGGCCGTGGTCGGCGCCGACGTGACCGGGGCCGAGGACACCCTCGACGCCTCGTTCAAGTTCCGCTACGGCGCGCTCGCCATCGGCTGATCCCCTGGCGTCGTCCGACGCGGGTCGCTCGCACTCCGAGCGGCCCGCGTCGGGCGTCACCGGCCGTCCGACCCATCGAGGGACATGACTTCCACACCCACCGCGGGTCCGCTGCAGCCCACCGGCGCGGCCGACCCCACCGCACCCGACGGGGACGCCCCGGCGTCCACCCGACGCTCCCGCGGCTCCGGCGGCGGACTCGGCCGCTACCTGCTGGTCCGGTTCCTGCTGATCATCCCGACCGTCTTCATCCTCGTCACCGTGGTGTTCGTGCTGATGCGCGCCACGGGTGACCCCATCACCGCCGCGCAGGGCGGCCGGCTCCCCGCCGACCAGCTCGCCGAGCGCATCGCGCAGGCCGGGTACGACAGGCCCGTGCTCGTGCAGTACGGCGACTACCTCGGTGACCTGCTGCGCGGCGACTTCGGCACCACGCTCAGCGACAGCCGCCCCGTGACCGAGGTCCTCACCACCTTCGGCACCGCGACGCTCGAGCTCGCCTTCTATGCCCTGATCGTGGCGTTCGCGGTCGGCATCCCGTTCGGCCTCGTCGCGGCGTACTTCCGCGACCGCGTCCCGGACGCGCTGCTGCGGGTGTTCGCGATCCTCTGCTACGCCACCCCCGTGTTCTTCGCGGGTCTGCTGCTCAAGCTCGTGTTCGCGGTGCAGCTCGACTGGCTGCCCGTCGCCGGGCGGGCGTCGACCCGCTCCGAGATCGAGATGCGGCGGCTGGACGACCCCACCGGGATCTACCTGATCGACGCGATCCGCACCGGCAACCCGGACGTCGTCGTCGACGTGCTGCAGCACGCGGTGCTGCCCGCGCTCGCGCTCGGCCTGCTCACCGCCGGCGTCTTCCTGCGGCTCGTGCGCACCAACGTCATCGGCACGCTCGGCTCCGGGTACGTCGACGCCGCCCGCTCCCGCGGCGTGCGCGAGTCCCGGCTGCTGCGCAAGCACGCGTACAAGCCCGCCCTCATCCCGATCGTCACGGTCGTCGGCATGCAGGTCGCGATGCTGCTGGTCGGCGCCGTGCTCACCGAGACGACGTTCGAGTGGCGCGGTCTCGGGTTCCAGCTGTCCCAGTACCTGCAGGCCCGCGACTTCGTCGCCGTGCAGGGCATCGTCGTGATGCTCGCCGTCGTGGTGGCCGTCGCCAACTTCCTGGTCGACGTCATCGCCGCGCTGATCGACCCGAGGGTGAGGTACTGATGACGACCCCCACCGCCGCGCCCACGCCCCGCGGCTGGCGCCGGCTGCCCGTCGTGCACCAGCTCCGGCAGAGCGTCGGCCTGCAGCGCGTCATGCTGATCGTCGGCCTCGTGCTCACCGGCCTCCTGCTGCTCAGCGCGCTGCTCGCCCCGTGGCTCGCCCCGTACGGCTACGGCCAGATCCGCAGCGCGGACACCGGCCCGTTCGGCGCCCAGCAGCCGCCGTCCGCCGAGCACTGGCTCGGCACCACCGTCGGCGGGTTCGACGTGCTGTCCCGGGTCATCTGGGGCTCGCGGACCGCCGTGCTCGTCATCGTCATCGCCATCGCGGCGTCGCTGATCATCGGCGTGCTGCTCGGCCTGGTGTCCGGGTACTTCGGCGGCTGGCTGGACCGCGTGCTCGTCGTGATCGCGGACGCCGTCTACGCGTTCCCGTCGCTGCTGCTCGCCATCGTGCTCGCCATCGTCATCAGCGGCGGGCAGTCCTCGATGATCGGCGGCGTCCTCGCGGCGGCGTTGTCCATCACGGTGGTGTTCACACCGCAGTACCTGCGGGTGGTGCGCGCCGAGACCATCCGGATCAAGTCCGAGGCGTTCGTCGAGTCCGCCCGCGTGATCGGCGCCAGCAACGGCCGGATCATGTTCAAGCACGTGCTGCGCAACTCCACCCGGACGCTGCCGCTGATCATCACGCTCAACGCCTCCGAGGCCGTGCTCACCCTCGCCGGGCTCGGGTTCCTCGGCTTCGGCATCGAGCCCACCAAGGCCGCCGAGTGGGGCTACGACCTCAACCGGGCGATCTCCGACGTCACCTCGGGGATCTGGTGGACCTCCGTGTTCCCCGGCGTCGCGATCGTGCTCACCGTCCTCGGCATCACCCTGGTCGGCGAGTCCCTGAACGACCTGGCCGACCCGCGGCTGCGCACGCGCCGCGCCTCGGCCGACGTCACGGGCGACGTCGCCGCCACCTCGGTGGTGCCCGGCGGCGCGCTGACCGCCCCCGGCGGCGTGGAGGGCCTCGAGCCCAGGACGGAGGACGGCCGATGAGCGCCGCGACCACCACCCCGGGCAGCCAGCCCGTCGTCGAGATCACCGGCCTGTCGGTGTCGTTCGCGACCGACGCGGGCAACGTCCGCGCGGTGGACGACGTCTCCTTGCAGGTCGCGCCCGGCGAGGTGCTGGCCGTCGTCGGCGAGTCGGGGTCCGGCAAGTCCGTGACCGCGAAGACGCTGCTCGGCCTGCTGCCGTCCACGGCGACCACCCGCGGCGCCGTCGTGCTGTCGTCCAAGGACGGCAGCACCCGCGACGACGTCCTCGCGCTCGACCAGGCCGGACTGCGCCGCGTGCGCGGCCGGGACGCCGCCATGGTGTTCCAGGAGCCGTCCACCGCGCTCAACCCGGTGTACACGGTCGGCTGGCAGATCATCGAGGGCCTGCGCGCCCACGGGAAGATCAGCCGCACCGAGGCCCGGGCCAAGGCGGTCGACATCCTGCGCCGCGTCGGCATCCCCGACCCCGAGCACCGGATCGACCACTACCCGCACCAGTTCTCCGGCGGTCAGAAGCAGCGCATCGTCATCGCCCAGGCGCTCGTGCTCGACCCCGGCGTGATCATCGCCGACGAGCCCACCACCGCCCTCGACGTGACCGTGCAGGCCGAGATCCTCGACCTGCTGCGCCGGTGCCGCGACGAGTTCGGGGCGGCGATCGTGCTCATCACGCACAACATGGGCGTCGTCGCCGACCTCGCCGACCGCGTCGCCGTGATGTACCAGGGCGAGATCGTGGAGCAGGCGCCCGTGCGGCAGCTGTTCTCCGCTCCCGAGCACCCGTACACCCGCTCGCTGCTCGACGCCGTGCCCCGCATCGGCGCCGGCGGCGCGCACGCCCGGGCGCGGGCCGCCGCCCGGCCCGAGGGCTGGGCCGACCAGGCGCCGGTCGTCGAGGCCCGCGACCTGGAGATCACCTACCCCGGACGGCTCCGGCAGCCCGGGTTCCGGGCGGTCGACCGGGTGTCGCTGGCGATCCGGCCCGGCGAGGTCGTCGGCCTCGTCGGCGAGTCCGGCTCCGGCAAGACCACCATCGGGCGCGCCATCGCGGGTCTGACGACGGTCACTGGCGGCTCGCTGCAGGTCCTCGGGGTCGAGATGAACGGCGTCAAGGAGCGGCACGTCCGGCCGATCCGGCACCGCGTCGGGTTCGTGTTCCAGGACCCGGCGACGTCGTTCAACCCGCTGCTCACCATCGCCGAGTGCGTGGCCGAGCCGCTGGTCGTGCACGGTCGCGCCCGGGACGCCGCCGCGGCGCGGTCCCGCGTGGACGAGCTGCTGGAGTCCGTGCAGCTGCCGCGCGCCTACGGTGACCGGTACCCGCACGAGCTCTCCGGCGGGCAGCGGCAGCGCGCGTCGCTCGCCCGGGCGCTCGCGCTCGACCCCGAGCTGCTGATCGCGGACGAGCCCACGTCGGCGCTCGACGTGTCGGTGCAGGCCCGGGTGCTCGAGCTGTTCGCCGAGCTGCAGGAGAGGCTCGGGTTCGCCTGCCTGTTCATCAGCCACGACCTCGCCGTCGTGGACCTGCTCGCCGACCGGATCGCGGTGCTGCACCGCGGGCGGCTGGTCGAGGAGGGCACCGGGGAGCAGGTGCTCGGGGCGCCCCGCGAGGAGTACACGCAGCGGCTGCTCGCCAGCCTGCCCGTGCCGGACCCGGTCGAGCAGACCGCCCGGCGCGAGGCGTGGCGGGCGCTGGTCTGACCCGTCCGGCGACGCACGCCGCGAGGGCGTACCCCCACCCCGGGGGTGCGCCCTCGCGGCGTTCCTGCGACGGCGGGGCCCTCAGCGAACCCGACCTGGGGACCACGGACTCGGACCGCTCCGGGCCTGGCAGGGTGGGAAGACCGAGGCGGAGGAGGGGCGGTGCGACGACGGACCTGGAGACGTGTGGCGTGGTGCGTGGTCCTCCTCGCCGTGCTGTCCTCGACCGTCCTCGTGCGGCAGGACCACGGTCACGGCGCGCTGCTCGCCACCCTGACGTGGGTGGACGGGTTCGCGCACAGCCCGGGCCTGGGCGGGCTCGCGGCCGTCGGCGCCGCGTCCGTGGCGCTCGCGCAGTGGCGGCGGCACGAGCGGGACCGCCGGGAGAGCGCCGAGGCGGCCCGGCGATTGGCCCAGGACGCCCACTGGTGGGAGACGTACCGGATCCTGCGCGCCGAGGTCCCCGGCACCACCTACGTAGACCATGCGCTGGTCGATGCGCTCGTCACGGTCGCCGACACTGAGATCCAGAGCGCTGCCGCGGCCTCGTTGGCGTCCGCGCTTCCCGCCAAGCCACCGACGGACACCGAGGAGGACCCCCATGCCGGACGACCGCGAACCTGAGCAGCAGCCTTCCCGCGACGAGCAGCCCTGGCTGACCGTCGAGCAGCGCCAGGCCCTCGTCGACCGGGCGCTCGCCCGGGCCGCCTACTTCCGCGAGCAGCGCCTCAGCGGCGCCGACCCGAGCCTGCAGTACCGCATCTGAGCGGGGTCCCTCACGGCTCCAGGTACGCGGCGAGGTTCGCCAGCGACGACGTGAGCCCCGCGGCGTGGTCTCGCGCCCGGACCCCCGGCGGGACGTCGCGCGCCTCGACCTCGACCTCGGTCCCGTCGTCGGTGCCGCGCAGCGTCCACCGCATCCGCATCGTGCCCGCGAACGCCGGGTCGTCGGACGCGAAGTCGACCTCCTGCACGACGCGCTCCCCCGGGACGACCTCGACGACCCGCACCTCGGACACGTCCGAGTCGGGTGTCGTCCTGCCCGGCGACGCCGTGGCGTCGTCGTAGGTGAGCACGAGCCGGTACGAGCCGCCGGTGCGCATGTCGAACCGCTCGAAGCGGCCGTGCATCCCGGCCGGGGGCAGCCACCGGAGCAGTGCGTCCGGGTCCGTGAGGGCCGCGAACACGGCGCTCCGGTCGACGTGCACGAGCAGGCTGGCGCGGTCGGTGCGTCCCATCCCCCGACGGTAGCCCGGGACCTCCGGCCCGGCATGGAATACCCCAGGGGGGTATAGCGTTGCCCTCCACGAGGACGGGCCGACGTGCCCGCACGGGAGGAGCCGACGTGCACGGGTACACCAGCGACAAGGACGACTACCTCAAGCGCCTCAAGCGCATCGAGGGCCAGGTCCGGGGCATCGCCCGGATGGTCGACGAGGACGTCTACTGCATCGACGTGCTCACGCAGGTCGCGGCCGTCACCAAGGCGCTGCAGGCCGTGAGCATCGGGCTGGTCGAGGACCACCTCGGTCACTGCGTGGTCGACGCCGCCCGCCAGTCCCCCGAGGCGGGGGCGGAGAAGGTCCGCGAGGCCTCCGAGGCCATCGCCCGCCTCGTCCGCTCCTGACCCCCACCCCACCGCGAGAGGAACCACCCCGATGAGCCAGACCACCACCTTCTCCGTCGACGGCATGACCTGCGGCAACTGCGTCCGCCACGTCACCGAGGAGCTCACCGCGATCCCCGGCGTCACGGACGTCCAGGTCGACCTCGTCGCCGGCGGGTCCTCCCCCGTCACCGTCACCTCCGACGGCCCGATCGCCGACGAGGCCGTCGCCGCCGCCGTGGACGAGGCCGGGTACGCCGTCACCCCGAAGGGCTCCCTGCTGTGACAGCCGACGACCTGCGCATCCCCGCCGCGCCCGTCGGCACCGTCGACCTCGCGGTCGAGGGCATGACCTGCGCGTCCTGCGTCGCCCGCGTCGAGAAGCGGCTGAACCGCGTCCCCGGTGCCCGCGCGACCGTCAACCTCGCGCTGGAGAGCGCGCACGTCGAGGTCTCCCCCGCCGAGGACGGCAGCACACCCGACGTCGACGCCCTGGTGGAGGCCGTCCGCAAGGCCGGGTACGACGCCCGCGTCACCGGACGGCACGACCTGGTGACGCCGCCCGCGCCGGCCGCACCGGCCGACGACCCCGCGCCGACGCACCCCACCGAGCACACCGCGCACCCCGAGCACTCCGGGCACCCCGGGATGGACCCGCGCGAGCACGCGCTGTCCGGGCACAGCATGGCCCCCGGGCACGACATGGACCCGGACGAGGACACCTCCGCCCCCACGGACGCGCGCGGCACCGACCTGCGCCGCCGGCTGCGGGTCGCCGCCGTGCTCACCGTCCCCGTGCTGGTGCTGTCGATGGTCCCGGCCGCGCAGTTCCCCGGCTGGCAGTGGCTCGTGGCCGCGCTGGCCCTGCCGGTCGCCACGTGGGCCGCCTGGCCGTTCCACCGCGCCGCCGCCCGGGCGGCCCGGCACGGCGCCTCGACCATGGACACCCTCGTGTCGATCGGCGTCGCCGCCGCGACGGCCTGGTCCCTGTGGGCGCTGCTGCTCGGCGGTGCGGGCGAGATCGGCATGCGGATGTCGGTCACCCTGTTCCCGGCCGCCGACATGCGCGGGCACATGCCCGAGCTGTACTTCGAGGTCGCGGCCGTGGTCGTGACGTTCCTGCTCGCGGGCCGGTACGCCGAGCACCGCTCCCGCCGGCGGGCGGGCGACGCCCTGCGGGCCCTGCTGGACCTCGGCGCGAAGGACGTCGCGCTGCTGGTCACCGGGCCCGACGGCCGCCGCGTCGAGCAGCGCGTCCCGGTGGACCGCCTGGCCGTGGGCGACGAGTTCGCCGTCCGCCCCGGGGAGAAGGTCGCGACCGACGGCGTCGTGGTGCAGGGCACCAGCGCCGTGGACGCGAGCCTGCTCACCGGCGAGCCCGTGCCGGTGGACGTCGGGCCGGGCGACGAGGTCACCGGAGCCACCGTGAACGCGGGCGGGCACCTGGTGGTCCGCGCGACGCGGGTCGGCGAGGAGACGCGGCTCGCGCAGATCGGCCGCCTGGTGGCGGCCGCGCAGACCGGCAAGGCCCCCGTGCAGCGGCTCGCCGACCGGATCTCCGCGGTGTTCGTGCCGGTGGTGCTGGTGCTCGCGGTCGCGACGCTCGCGACCTGGCTGCTCACCGGCGGGACCGCGCAGGCGGCATTCACCGCCGCCGTCGCGGTGCTGATCATCGCGTGCCCCTGCGCGCTCGGCCTGGCGACGCCGACGGCGCTGCTGGTCGGCACGGGCCGGGGCGCGCAGCTCGGCGTGCTCATCAAGGGCCCCGAGATGCTGGAGCAGACCCGCACGGTCGACACCGTCGTGCTGGACAAGACCGGCACGGTCACCGAGGGCCGGATGGCGCTGGTGGACGTCCTGGTGCCCGCCGGCGGGGCGAGCGCGGCCGAGGTGCTGCGGTACGCCGGGGCCGTCGAGCAGCTCGCCGAGCACCCCATCGCCCGTGCCGTGGCCGACGCGGCGGCGACGCCCGCCGACGGGCCCGTGGGCGGGGACGGCGTCGTGATCGGCGCCGACCAGGTGCACGACTTCCGCGCGGAGGCCGGGCGCGGCGTGTCCGGGGTCGTCCGGGCGGCGCACTCCGGCGTCGGGCTGTCGCGCCGCGTGCTGGTCGGCCGGCCGACGTGGCTCGCCGAGCAGGGCGTGACCGCCGACGAGGACCTCGCGGCGCGGTTCGCGGCGGCCGAGGCCGACGGCGCCACCGCCGTCGCGGCCGCGTGGGACGGCGCCGTGCGCGGCGTCCTCGTGCTGCGGGACCCCGTCAAGGAGTCCTCTCGGCAGGCGGTCGCGGAGCTGCGCGACCTCGGGCTGCGGCCCGTCCTGCTGACCGGCGACAACACCGGTGCCGCGCGGGCCGTGGCCCGGGAGGTCGGGATCGCCGAGGAGGACGTCGTCGCCGAGGTGCTGCCCGCCGACAAGGTGGACGTCGTCCGCCGCCTCCAGGCCGACGGGCACCGGGTCGCGATGGTGGGCGACGGCGTGAACGACGCCGCGGCGCTGGCCGCCGCGGACCTCGGGCTCGCCATGGGCACCGGCACGGACGTCGCCATCGAGGCGGCGGACGTCACGCTGGTGCGCGGCGACCTGCGCGCGGCGCCCCAGGCGGTCCGGCTGTCCCGCCGGACGCTGCGGATCATCCAGCAGAACCTGTTCTGGGCGTTCGCCTACAACGTCGCGGCGATCCCGCTCGCGGCGCTTGGCCTGCTGAACCCGATGATCGCGGGCGCGGCGATGGCGTTCAGCAGCGTGCTGGTCGTGACCAACTCGCTGCGGCTGCGCCGCTTCCGCTGATCAGCCGGGTAGCGTGCACGGGACGTCGTCGAGGAGGAGTGCCGTGGAGCGTCCCGTGCTGGAGATCGCCGTGCAGGACCTGGCGGGGTACCGCGTCGCCGCGGACGCCGGCGCCGCCCGCGTGGAGCTGTGCGGGGCGCTCGCCGCGACCGGCGGGCTCACGCCGAGCGCCGGGACCGTCGCGGCGCTGGTCGCCGAGCGGGACGCCCGCACCCGCCTCGGCGCGACGGCGCCCGGCATCCACGTGCTGGTCCGCCCCCGGCCCGGGTCGTTCGTCTACGACGCCGACGAGGTCGACGTCCAGGTCCGCGACGTCGAGGCGGTGCTCGCGGCCGGGGCGGACGGCGTGGTCGTCGGGGTGCTCACCCCGGACGGCCACGTCGACTCCACGGCCCTCGCCCGGCTGGTCCTCGCGGCCGACGGGCACGAGGTGACCTTCCACCGGGCCGTCGACGCGGTCGCCGACCCGTTCGCGGTCCTCGACGCCCTCGCCGACGCCGGGGTCACGCGCGTGCTGACCTCCGGCGGCGCGGCGCGCAGCATCGACGGGCTCCAGCGCCTCGGCGAGTACGTCCGGCGCACGGACGGCGCCGTGCAGGTCATGGCGGGGGGCGGCGTGCGGCCGGTCGACGTCGCCGCGCTGGCGGGCGTGGGCGTCGCCGCCGTGCACCTGTCCGCGAGCCGCGCGGTCGCGGGCGACGGCGGCCCGGGCGG
>NZ_RFFI01000100.1 GCF_003696205.1 Cellulomonas triticagri | reverse complement strand
CCCGGGCCGCCACCGGGGCGGGGATCCGCGCGATGGTGCCGCTGCAGGCCGCCCTCACCGCCCGGGCCGGGCACCCCCGGTCGGCCGCCGCGCTCGGCGTCGTCGCCCTCACCGGCCTCGCTCTGCGCCGCGCCGCCGGACGCGGGGCGGTGAGCGAGACGTGACCGGGCTGCCGTTCGCCCTCGGGTACGGGACCAACGGGCTCGGCGACCACCCGCTGCCCGCCGCGCTCGACCTGCTGGAGGACGCCGGGTACGACGCCGTCGCCCTCACCCTCGGGTTCCCGCACCTCGACCCGTGGGCCGACGACACCGAGGTCCGCGCCCTGCGCGACCGCCTCGCCCGCGCCCACGACGGACGCGGGCTGCGCGTCGTCGTCGAGACCGGCACCCGCTACCTCCTCGACCCCCGGCACAAGCACGCCCCCGCCCTGGTGGACCCGGACGCCGCACCCCGCGAGCGGTACCTGCGCCGCGCCGTCGAGGTCGCCGCCCTGCTCGGCGCCGACGTCGTCCAGCTGTTCTCCGGGGTCCGGCCACCCGGCACCGACCCCGCCACCGCCGACGCCCGTCTCCGCGACCGGCTGCCCGCCCTCGTCGTGCACGCCGCCGAGAACGGCGTCCGCCTCGCCCTGGAGCCCGAGCCCGGGATGCACGTCGAGACCGTCGCGGACGCCCTCCGGCTGCACGCCGACCTCGGTGCCCCGCCCGCCCTGGGCCTCACCGTGGACGTCGGGCACTGCCTCGTCGTCGAGCCCGACGGCGTCGCCGGAGCCCTGCGCGCCGCCGGGCCGCACCTCGCGCACGTCCAGGTCGACGACATGCCCCGCACGCACCACGAGCACCTGCCCTTCGGCGACGGCGACCTCGACGTCCCGGCGGCGCTCGGGGCGCTCGCCGCGGCCGTCCAGGACGGCTACACCGGGGTCGTCACCGTCGAGCTGCCCCGGCACTCCTGGGACGCGCCCCGCCAGGTCGCCGCCGCCGCCACCGCCCTGCGCGCGGCGTGGCGCACCGTCCACGACCACCCACCCGGACCCTGAGGAGGACCCTGCGATGCCGACGACGTCGTCCAGACCCACCACCGGACCCACCCGCACATCCACCGGCGGGCCCGCAGCCACGGACCCCTGGCTCGCCGACGCCCTCGCCGAGGTGCGCCGCGACCCGCGCGCCGCCGAGCGCGTCCTGCCGCTCGTCGGCCGCCACGTCGGCCGGGACCCGCTGCGCCCCGACGTCGACCCGGCGGGCACCGTGCACGGCACGGTGGACGACGCGGCCCGCGCGTCGGTCGTCGTGGCCCTCGCCGCGGTCGAGCCCGCACCGGTGCTGGCCGCGCACCTCGCGACCCTGTACCGGGACGGCGACGCCGTCGAGCGGCGCGGCGTGCTGCGCGGCCTCGACGCCCTGACCGGGTCGGCCACCGGTCCGCTGCCGGGCGAGGTCGTCGCCGTCGGCCGGGACGTGGCGGGCGACGCGCTGCGCGCCAACGACACCGCCCTGGTCGCCGCCGCGGTCGGTCCGTTCGCCGCCGCCCACCTGGACCAGCACACGTGGCGGCACGCCGTGCTCAAGCTCGTGTTCCAGGGCACGTCCCTCGACGCCGTCGCGGGGCTGGACGACCGCGCGGACGCGGAGCTCGCCCGCATGGCCGCGGACCTCGCCGCGGAGCGCCGGGCCGCGGGCCGCGCCGTCCCGGCGGACCTGCACCGCATCGGCGCCCCGCCCGCCTGACGGCCCGCGCCCCACGACCCACCGAGACCCCCTGGAGACCGACCGTGCGCATCCTCGACCCCCACATCCACATGACCAGCCGCACCACCGACGACTACGAGGCGATGTACGCCGTGGGCGTGCGCGCGGTGGTCGAGCCGGCGTTCTGGCTCGGGCAGCCCCGCTCCGGCGTGGACTCGTTCCGCGACTACTTCGACTCGCTGCTCGGCTGGGAGCGGTTCCGGGCCGCGCAGTTCGGCATCCGGCACCACGCGACCATCGCCCTCAACCCGAAGGAGGCGAACGACCCCCGCTGCCGCGAGGTCCTGGACCTGCTGCCGCGCTACCTCGCGAAGGACGGCGTGGTCGCGGTCGGGGAGGTCGGGTACGACGCGATGACCCCGGCGGAGGACGAGGTGTTCGCCCACCAGCTCGCCCTGGCCCGGGAGGCCGGGCTGCCCGTGCTGGTGCACACCCCGCACCGGGACAAGCAGGCGGGGACCCGCCGGACCCTGGACGTGGTGCGGGAGTCGGGCATCGACCCGGGGATGGTGCTGGTCGACCACCTGAACGAGACGACGGTCGCCGCCGTGCGGGACGCGGGCGCGTGGGCGGGGTTCTCGATCTACCCCGACACGAAGATGGACGAGCGCCGCATGGTCGCCCTGCTCCAGGAGCACGGCACCGAGCGGATGATCGTGGACTCCGCCGCCGACTGGGGCCGGTCCGACCCGCTGAAGACCTGGCGCACCGGCACCGCGATGCTGGAGGCGGGGTTCACCGAGGACGACGTCGACCAGGTGCTGTGGCGGAACCCGGTCGCGCTGTTCGCGCAGTCGGGGAACCTCGTGCTGGACCCGGTCCCGGGCTTCGTCCCCGGGGACCTGCCCGCACCCGCCGAGTTCGCGGGATCCTCCGTGCTGCGGGGGGTGCGGGCGTGACCGGCATGCCGTTGTCCTACTGCACCAACGTCCACCCGGCCGAGGACCTGGACGGGGTGCTCGACCAGCTCGACCGGTTCGCCGGACCCGTCCGGGAGGCCGCGGGCCTGCGGACCCTCGGCGTCGGGCTGTGGCTCCCGGCGGCGCTCGCGCACCGCCTCGCGGCCAGCGCCACCGACCGGGCGCGGCTGCGGGACGCGTTGGCGGCCCGGGGTCTGACCGTGCACACGCTCAACGCCTTCCCGTACGGGGGCTTCCACGACGAGGTCGTCAAGCACGCGGTCTACCGGCCGACGTGGGCGGAGCCGGAGCGGGCCGCCTACACGCTGGCGTGCGCGGCCGTCCTCGCGGACCTGCTGCCCGACGGCGTCGACGGGTCGATCTCGACGCTGCCGCTCGCCTGGCGGGAGCCGTGGGACGCCGACCAGGACGCCGCCGCGACCCGGGCGCTCGGGGCGGTGTCCGCGGGGCTGCGCGACCTCGCGGCGCGGACCGGTCGCACGGTCCGGCTGGCCGTCGAGCCGGAGCCCGGCTGCGTCCTGGACACCGTGGACGACGTCGTGGACTGGCTCGCCGCCCGCACCGGCCCGGACGGCATCGACCCCGAGCACGTCGGCGTCTGCCTGGACACCTGCCACCTCGCGGTGTCGTTCGCCGACCCGGTGGCGGCCGTGCGCCGGATCCGGCAGGCGGGCCTGCGGGTGGTGAAGGTCCAGGCGTCGGCGGCGCTGCACGTCGCGGACCCCGCCGACCCGGCGGCCCGGGCCGCGGTCGCGCGGTTCGCCGAGCAGCGGTACCTGCACCAGGTCCGCGAGCAGCAGCCCGGCGTGGGTGGAGCGGGCCGGGTGCTCGCCGCCGACGACCTGCCCGACGCCCTGCGCGACCTGCCCGGCGACGGCCCGTGGCGGGTGCACGTCCACGTGCCGCTGCACCACCGCCCCGCCCCGCCACTGGCGGCGACCACGGACGTGCTGCGGGACGCGGTCACGGCCGTCTCGCGGGGACCGCACGGCGCCGACGCGCACCTCGACATCGAGACCTACACCTGGTCCGTGCTGCCGGACGACCTCGCGGCCCGCGCCGCGACCGACCTGGTCGCGGGGATCGCCGCCGAGCTGCGCTGGGCGGTCGAGCACCTGGACGTCCGGGCCTGGTGGGAACCGGACGACGAGGACGCGCCGGCGACGTCGGCAGCGCCCCACCACGCACCCGCGACACCTGCCCGGAGGTCCGCGTGAGCGTCCTGCTGCTCGACGTCGTCGGGCTGACCCCGCGCGCGCTGGCGCACATGCCCCGGCTGTCCCGGATGGCGGCGGGCGGGTGGCAGGCGGGCCTGCGCACCGTGCTGCCCGCCGTGACGTGCTCCGTGCAGTCCACGATGCTGACCGGGCTGCCGCCGTCGGGGCACGGCGTCGTCGGCAACGGCTGGTACTTCCGGGACCTCGGCGAGGTGCACCTGTGGCGCCAGCACAACCGGCTGGTGGCGGGGGAGAAGGTCTGGGAGACCGCGCGCCGCGCCCGTCCCGGGTACTCCGCGGTGAACGTGTGCTGGTGGTACGCGATGGGCATGTCCACGGACGTCACCGTCACGCCCCGGCCGGTCTACCACGCGGACGGCCGCAAGTCCCCGGACGCGTACGTGCGCCCGCCGGCGCTGCACGACGAGCTGGTGGAGCGGCTGGGGGAGTTCCCGCTCTTCCGGTACTGGGGGCCGACCGCCTCGATCGCGTCGAGCGAGTGGATCGTCGGCGCGACCCGGCACCTGCTCGCCACCCGGGACGCGGACCTGACCATGGCGTACGTCCCGCACCTCGACTACGACCTGCAGCGGTACGGCCCGCTGGACCCGCGCGCCGACGCGGCGGCCGCCGCCCTCGACGTGGCGCTGACGCCGCTGCTGGACGACGCCGAGGCCCGCGGCACGACCGTCCTGGCGGTGTCGGAGTACGGCATCGAGCCCGCCGACCGGCCGGTGCCGGTCAACCGCGTGCTGCGGGAGGAGGGCCTGCTGCACGTCTACCGGCAGGCCAACGGCGAGCACCTGGACCCGTGGACGTCGCGAGCGTTCGCGGTCGCGGACCACCAGGTCGCGCACGTCTACGTCGCCGACCCGGCCGACGTCCCCCGCGTCGCGGCCCTGCTGCGCGCCCTGCCCGGGGTGGACGAGGTGCTGGACCGCACCGCGCAGGCCCGGTACGGCCTGGACCACGAGCGCTCCGGCGAGCTCGTCGCCGTCGCCGAGCCGGGGGCGTGGTTCGCCTACCCGTTCTGGCTGGACGACGCCGACGCCCCCGACTACGCCCGCGGCGTCGACATCCACCGCAAGCCCGGGTACGACCCCGCCGAGCTGCTGTTCGCGTCGCCCGCGGCGAAGGCCCGCGCCGGGCTGAACCTGGTCCGCAAGCGCCTGGGCCTGCGGTACGCCATGTCCACGACCCCGCTGGACCCGTCGGGCATCCGCGGCAGCCACGGGCGGCTGCCCACGTCGACGGCGGACGCCCCGGTGGTGCTGTGCTCCGACCCGGACGTCCCGCCCACGGTCGCGGCCGCGCTGGCCCGCGGCGGCGAGGTCCCGGCGGCGGCGGTGCGGGACACCGTGCTGGAGGTGCAGGGGCTGGGCGCGGTGCTGGACCGCTGACGGAGTGATCACGTCGTTGTTATCGTGATGGCGTGGACACGACCTACGGCGCCCGGGTGCGGACCCGGCGCCACCTGCTCGGGATGTCGCAGCGCGCCCTCGCGGACGCCGCCGGGGTCGCACAACCGCTGATCTCGGCGATCGAGTCGGGTCGTCGGACGGCGACGCCCGCCACCGCGGCCGCGCTCGACGAGGTGCTCGCCGTGCGACCCTCGACCGCCCTCGACGGCCGACGCGCCGAGGTCGCGGCGCTCGTCCGCCGGCACGGAGGGCGCGATGCGGTGGTGTTCGGGTCGGTCGCGCACGGCACCGACCGGGTGGGCTCCGACCTCGACCTCATGGTCGCCTTCGAGCCCGGTCGGGACATCGTGGACCTGCTCGCGCTGGAGGCCGACCTGGAGGCGCTGCTCACGGTGCCCGTCGACGTGGTGTCCGCGGGGTCGAGCGGAGCGGTCGCCGAGCGGGCGCGCGCCGAGTCGGTGGCGCTGTGAGCACCGAGGACGACGACGCCCGCGTGACGCACCGGCTCGACGACCTGGTCACGTTCGCGCGGGAGGCGGCGTTCGTCGTGGGCCACGGCCGCGACCTGTACGTCTCCGCGACCCCCGAGGGAACGTTGCTGCGCAACGCCGGGGAGCGCGTCCTCATCAAGGTCGCGACCGTGGTCGAGAAGCTGCCCGAGGCGTACAAGGCGCAGCACCCGGAGGTGGCGTGGGTGGCCATCTCCCGGATGCGGAACCTCGTCGCGCACCACGACGACAAGGTGAACGACGACGTCGTCTGGGCAGCCCTGGTCGACCGGGTGCCCGCGATGGTCAGGACGCTCGGGCTCGACCCGGGCGCCTGACCCCGCCCCTCACGCGTCCAGCGGCACCGTCCGCCGCAGCACGTGCGAGCGTGCCCGCACCGACGGCAGCGACCGCCCGTGCAGCACCCGCTCGCGAGCGGCGCGCACCCGCCGGGTCAGCCCCCAGGCGGTGACCTTCACCAGCGACTCCCGGACGATCGCGCCGCCCATCTTGGACTCGCCCCGGACCCGCTCGGTGAACGTGATGGGCGCCTCGACCACGTCCAGCCCGGACTGCAGCGCCCGCCAGACCAGGTCGAGCTGGAAGCAGTACCCGTGCGACTCGACGGCGTCGAGGTCGAGCCGGGCGAGCGCGGCGGTCCGGTAGACGCGGAACCCGCCGGTCGCGTCGCGGACGTCGATGCCGAGCGCGAGCCGGGCGTACAGGTTGCCGCCACGGCTCAGGACGACCCGGTGCAGCGGCCAGTTCTCGACGCGCCCGCCGGGGACCCACCGCGACCCGAGGACGAGGTCGTGCCGGTCGGCGAGGGCGATCATCCCGGGCAGGGCCTCGGGGTGGTGGGACCCGTCGGCGTCCATCTCGACCAGCAGGTCGTAGCCGCGTTCCCGGCCCCACGCGAACCCGGCGAGGTAGGCCCGGCCGAGGCCCTCCTTCCCGGCGCGGTGCAGCACGTGCACGGCGGGGTCGGTGGCGGCGAGGGCGTCGGCGAGGTCGCCGGTGCCGTCGGGCGAGTTGTCGTCCACCACCAGCACGTGCGCGCCGGGGACGGCCGCGCGGACGCGGGCGACGATCGGCTCCAGGTTCTCGCGCTCGTCGTAGGTGGGGACGATGACGAGCGTCCCGGTGCCGGTGGCCGGGTCGTCCGGGGTGGTCGGGTTCGTGGCGGGCATGGCGGACCTCCAGGTTCGGACGTGCGTGCGGGTGGTCGTCAGGGGTCGGTGGTCAGGCGGTGGCCGACGCGAACACCACGAGGTTGTCCTCGTAGTGCCCGGTGGCCGGGTCCCAGTCGCCGGAGCAGGTGATGAGCCGGAGCTGGGGCGTGGGGGTGGGGCGGTAGACGTCGGACGTGGGGAACTCGGCCTTGGCGGCGTGCAGCGCCCGGTCGACGGTGAACGTCCGGTCCGTGCCGTCGGACAGGGTCACCACGACCTCGTCGCCTGCCGCGAGGTCGGCGAGGTCCCAGAACACGGCGGGGCCGTCCGGGGAGTCGACGTGCCCGGCGAGGACCGCCGGGCCGACCTCGCCCGGGACGACGCCGCCGGAGTACCAGCCGGCCCGCTGCCAGTCGACGGGCGGGGTGATGCGCCCGTCGGCGCCGACCGCGAGGTCCTCCAGCGTGGAGTCCACCCCGAGGCGCGGGATGCGCACCCGCGTGGGGACGACCCCGTCGGGCACCTCGGCGGCCGACGCCCGCGGGGCCGGGTCCTGGTACGCGGGGCCGGTGGCGGCTGCCGGATCCGGTGCGGGTCCGGACTCGGGGGTCGTCGCGTCGGGCGCGCAGCCCGCCAGGAGCAGCAGCAGCGCGAGCCACGCGGGGAGCCCGAGCGAGCGGGCCGGTGACCGGGGCGTCACGGGGCGTCCTGCGGCACGAGCGCCGGGCAGCCACCCAGCACGTCGGTCTCCAGCAGCGCCCGCCCGAGCGCGGCCCAGGCGGCGCCGTAGTAGGTCGGCACCTCCTGCGCCACCCGGTCGGCGCGCGCCAGGTCCTCGGTCGCGCCCCGGGTGTCGCCCTCGGCGGCGCGCGCGGCAGCCCGTCCGACGTACGCGACGGGGTGCTCGGCGGCGTCCAGCGTCGCCCCGCCGAGGTCGAGCGCGGCGTCCAGGTGGTCGCCGGTGCCGAGCGGCCCGGTGAGCCGGCCGGCGAGCGCGACGTCCGCCGCGTCGCAGGACTCGGCGTACCGGACGGGCAGGCGCGCGGCGTCGTACGCGTACCGCACGGACTGCCCGGTCCCGGCGGCGCCGGGCATCGCCTCGGTGGTGCCGTCGCCGTGCACCTGCGCCCAGTCGGGCGGCAGCGGGCTGCCGTCGAGCAGGGCGGTGGTCGCGGCGGCGGACCCGGTGGCGAGCTCGGCCCACCGCGGGTCGCCGGTGGCGTCGCCGAGGACCGCGTAGGCGGCGGGCGACGCGTAGGACGGGTTGTACCCGTACGGGTCGGCGGCGGTGGCCCACAGCCCCGGCGCGAGCACCCGGCCGAGCGCCGTGGTCACGGTCAGGTCGTCCGCGAGCACCGTCGCGAGCGCGGTGCCCGCCTCGGTGTACGCGGGCTCGTCCCACACCGCACCGGCCAGGACCAGCGCGCGGGCCGCGTCCAGGTCGGCGTCCGACGCGGGCTCGGCGTCCACCACGGCGCCGTCGGCCCAGCGCCAGGCCAGCAGGCCGTCGGAGCGCACGAGGTGCTCCTGCGTCCAGTCCCAGATCGCGGCGAACGCGTCCGCGTCGTCCGCGACGACCGCGAGCAGCAGCCCGTACGCCTGGCCCTCGGAGACGGTGTCGCCGCCCTGGTCCCGGCGCACGACACGGCCGTCGTCCACCCAGTCGGCGAGGAACTCCTCGGCGGACTCCGCCGCCGTGCGGGGCTCGGCGAGCGCGGTGTCGTCGGTGCCCTCGGTACCGCCGTCGTCGCCCGTGGCGGTCGGTGACGGGGCGGGTGCGGGCGAGCGTCCGGCCACGGCGAACCCGGCCACGACCAGGCCCGCGGCGACCAGCAGCGCCACGAGGACGGCTCCGGTGCGCCGGGTCACCGGCGACCCCCGCCCTCCGTGCCCGGGCGGTCCCGGCGGACCCGGACGGCGAGCACCGCACCCGCGAGCGCGGCGAGCACCCCGACGGCGAGCAGAGGGGTGGTGCCGTGACCCGCCGTCGCACCCGTCGGGGCGCCTGCGGCGGGCAGGTCGGCTGCGCCGCGCACGTCGTGGGTGGCGCCCCAGCCGCCGCCGGTGTCCACGCCGTCCACCGGGGTGGTGCCCGGGGCGGCGGCGTCGAGGACGACCGAGACGGTCTGCGTGCGGTCGGCGGTGTCCAGCACCAGCAGCGTGCTCACGGTGCCGCCCGCGAGGTCGACCTGCGCGGTCCCGGTGGCGTCGCCGCCGAGGTCGAGCGTCCACGGGCCGGCCGCGACCGTGGCGTACCCGGTGGCCGCGCCGGTGGTGGCGCCCTGCGTGACGACGGTGCCGGTGGACGTGGTGACGTCCACGCTGTCGGCGACGGTCGACGCCTGCACGACGCGGATCCGTGCCTCGCCGTCGGCGGGCTGGGTCAGGTCGTCCTGGTAGACGGCGGTCCGCAGGTCGGCGTTGCGGCCGTAGGCGGCGACGGTCATCGGCTCGCCCTCGGTCACCGTGAGCGACTGCGTGATCGCCGGGTCGGTGCCCGCCGGGGCGTCCGACGGCACCATCGACACCACGTAGGTCCCGGCGGGCAGGGTCAGGTAGTCGGACACCTGCCCGTAGGCGACGTCCTGGAGCTCGTAGAGCACGGCGCCCCCGGCGAGGGCGGTCAGCTCGACGTCGACGGCCTTGGTGTCGGGCGAGAGGTGGGCGACGCGGGCCCAGCCGTCCGTGCCGGTGGGCTCGGGCGCTGCGGGCGCTGCCGGGGCGCCCGGTTCCGGGCTGGTGGTGGCGTGCGCGGTGCCGCCGCCGAGCAGGGCGAGGCCGCCCGCCAGGAGGGCACCGGCTCCGGCGCGCAGCGCGCGGGTCCGGCGTGCGGGGGTGGGGGACGAGGTCATGCGGTGTCCTTCCGTCGAGGCGGCACGGGTGTGCTGCCGGTTGGGGGTCCTGCAGGGGTCTCGGGGTCAGCCGACGCCCGCGAGCAGGCCCGCGGGCTCGTGGGCGCTGAACGTGGCCAGCACGCCGTCGCCGGTGGTGCGGACGTCCAGCGGCGCGGACGCGCCGCCGAGCCGGTCGAGCCAGGCGGTGCCGTCGGTGCCGGACGCGGCGTCGGCGACGAGCACCTGGCGGCGCACGGCGTCGCCCTCGCCGACGGAGACGGGGAAGTCCGCCACCGTCACGTCCGCGGTGAGCAGCCGGGTGGCGAGCGCCAGCACGATGCGGGAGTCGACCATCCCGGCCTCCAGCAACGCCCGGCTGTCGCCCTGGAGCGTCAGGCGGGGGTTGCGGACGAGGTCCGCCCCGGCGGCGGCGCGCGCCTCCCGGGACGCGGCGGCGGTGTCCTCGGCGTGCTCCAGGCCCTCGGGGTCGACGGCCCGGACGTCGACCTGGGTCGAGCCCTCGCCGAAGCTCGCGACCACGACGGAGTTCGCGATGGTCTCGGAGACCTGCGGGAACGCCGTCGGGAACGTCCGCATCGAGTCGGTGGTGACGACGTAGTCCACGTCGCGCCAGCCGTCGGGCAGCCCGGCGGCCACGGCGGGGTCGGTGTCGACCTTGTAGTACCAGAGCACGTTCTCGCGCGGGAACCCGGCGCGGACCAGGTCGACCCACATCGCGTCGTCCACGACGAGTGTCGCGTCCCGGCCCACGTTGTCCTCCAGCCAGGACTGGGCCTGGCGCATCGGCTGGTCGAGGTCGGCGCGCAGGAAGCCGCGCAGCTGGGCGCCCCACAGCGGCGTCGCGACGACGAGCGCCGCGACGACGGCCGCGACCCAGGCGGCGGACGCGGTGCGGCCCAGCCCGCGGCGCGCGGTCGCGAGCCGCCCGGTCGTGCGGAGGCCGGTCGTGCGGTGCCGGGTGGGGCGCCGGAAGCGGCGGACGGCCACGTCGGTGACTCCGGCGAGCAGCAGCGCCGCGAACGGCAGCAGCACGATGACGTACGGCACCGGCACGTACCCGCCGGGGCGGAGGACCACGGCGGTCAGCGCGAGCATCGCGATCGCGAACGGGCGCAGCCGCCGGATCCCGAGACCGGCGACGGCGGCGGCGAGCCCGGCGACGATCAGCACGGGGTCGAGCTGCCACCACTGCTGCAGCGTGCGGCTGAGCAGGCTGCCGGAGTCGAGGGCGGAGCCGGACGACTCCCGGTCGGCGAGCTGGAACATGATCCCGTCGACGAGGCTGACCCGGTCGGCGCCGGGGACGAGCTCGCCCTTGACCGTCGCGAGCACGAGGTAGGAGCCGCCGATGAGCACGAGCACGGTCGTGGCGACCGTCAGCGTGTACCGGCGGGTGCTCGGGGCGGCGTGCCGCCACATCAGGTACGCCACGATCGGCAGCGCGAGCAGGTACGTCTCCTTGCTCAGCACCGCGACGCCGAGCGCGGCGGCCGCCCCGGCGTGCGCGGCGAGCTGGTTGCGCCGGGCGGTCGCGAGCAGGATCGCCCCCAGCAGCCACGGCGTCGCGACGTTGTCCAGGTACACCGAGCGGTGGAACTGCAGCGCCAGCGGCGACAGCGCGAACACGAGCACGGCCGCCGTCGCGGCGGGTCGGGAGAGCCGCAGGCGCCGCCCGAGGAACCACAGCAGCGTCGCGCTGACCAGCGTCGCGGCCACCATGGCCTCGCGCCCGGCGATCACGGCCTCGTCGTACCGGTCGAACGCGCCGGTCAGGCCGGTCCACGCGGCGATCTGCATCCACCCGACCGGCGGGTGGTCGTACCAGTACGTGTAGTGCGTGAGCTCGCCCAGTGCGCCGATGGACCACGCCTGCGCGGTGTAGGTCCCCTCGTCGTCGATGCGCTGCGGCGACCCGCCGAGGTTGACCAGCTGGACGACCGCCGAGAGCAGCAGCGCCGGGGCGAGCCACGCCAGGTCGACGAGCCGGTGGCGCCGGCGGGCGCGGGCCGCGCGCTCCGGCACCCGGTCGGGCGTCGGGGCGGCGGGGGCGTGCGGGGCGGGGCGGGGGAGCGTGGTCGTCATCGGGCGGCCTCCGGGTGGGTCGGCGACGTCGGGTGCGGGTACGGCCGGGCGGCGACGAGGGTGCGCTCGCCGCGGGTCGGTGCCACGTCGGCGTCGCGGTGCGCGCCGGTGTGCTCGGTCTTCTCCCACGAGCTGTCGCCCTTGAGCTGGCGGAGCACGGCGCGCACGGCGGCGGCGGCGAGGAACACCTGGAACGGGAACGTGCCCAGCACCAGCCGGACGTAGTCGCGCACCCGCGGTCGGCGCCCGTACAGCCGCCCGAACTCCGCGAGCCCCGCCACCTCGACGGCGACGGTGACGACGGTCGGCACCAGCGGCAGGAACGTGAGCAGCGCCAGCGGCGTCGGCACCTTGACCAGCAGCACCAGGGCGATCGACACCGGCACGAGCAGGCCGGTGGCGGCCTGGAGGAACGGCATCGACAGCAGGTAGCGGGCGTAGCCGCGCTGGCGGCGTGTCGGCAGGTTCCGCCACTCGCCCTTGCCGAGCACCTGCAGGAACCCCTGGTTCCACCGGGTGCGCTGCTTGAACAGGCTGACGAACGTGCCGGGCGTCTCCTCGCGGGTCACGACGTCGGGGGAGTAGGCGACGACCACGCGGGCCCCCGCGCTGGACAGCCGCACCCCGAGCTCGCAGTCCTCCGCGAGGCAGCCCGCGTCCCAGCCCTGCGACCAGTCCAGCCACTCGCGCCGGACGAACACGGTGTTGCCGCCGAGCGGGATGAACCGCGACCGCGCGTGGAAGTGCAGGCGGGACCGGAACCAGAAGTAGTACTCGAGCACGTTGCGCAGCGACCACCAGGAGGACTGGAAGTTCATCAGCTGCACGCCGCCCTGGACGACGTCGGCGCCCGTCTCCTCGAACCGGGTGTCCACGAGCTCCAGCAGCCGCGGGTGCACCTCGTCCTCGGCGTCGAACACCCCGACCACGTCACCGGTCGCGACGGTCAGCGCGAGGTTGAGCGCCTTCGGCTTGTTCTTGGGGACGCTGTCGTCCACGACCACCCGGATGAGGTCGGGGTGGCGGGCGGCGGCCTCGCGGGCGACCAGCTCGGTGCCCGGGTCGTCGTGCCCGACGATCGCGATGATCTCCAGGTCGGGGTGGGTCTGCTGGGCCAGCCGGTCGAGGGTCTGCCCGAGCACCTCCTCCTCGTGCCGCGCCGGGACCAGCAGCGTGAACCGGTGGGCGGCGGGTCGGGCGACGCCCGAGAACCGGGTCGCGGTCAGCGCCGCGTGGTCCCGCCAGGCGTGCAGCATCCACCACAGCGTGCTCAGCGCGATGGCGGTGAGAGCCACGGCGACGAGGGCGATGGCGCCGTAGCCCAGCCACTCGCCCGCGGACCAGTCCGGGAGCAGCCCGCTGACGGTGCCGGGCGCCGTCGCGGCCGGGACGTCGGCGGGGGAGCCGGGGCCGGCGGGCGCGGGGTCGAGGGGTTGCGGGGTGAGCAGTGGTCCGGGGTCGACGGTCGCGGGGCGGGTCAGGGCTTCGGGGACGGCGGTCGGCAGGCCGGGCAGGGTCATCGCGCTCCTCGGGTCGGGTCCGTGGGTCGTTCCGTGGCTCGGGGGCTCAGGCGGGGTTCGGAGCCGAATCGTGACCGGACGGGCGGTTTGCGGCATTGGTACCGGTCTGGGGCGTGGGAACGGGCGTGCGGAACACCACGAACCGGTACCCGAGGTACCGCACGACGGTCCCGAGGCCGACGCCGACGACGTTCCCGGCGACGTTGTCCGCGAGCTGGGACGTGAACCCGAGCAGGTAGTGCGACACCCACAGGCAGGCGGCGGACACCAGCAGCCCGAGGACGTTCATCGCGGCGAACAGGACGGCCTCCCGGGCCACGGGGCCGCCGCGCCGGTCACGGAACGCCCACGTGCGGTTGCCGAGCCACGCGACCGTCGTCGCGACGGCGACCGAGGCGACCTTCGACCAGATCGGCGACGTGTCGAGGACCGTCGCGCGCAGCAGGTTGTAGACGCCGACGTCCACGACGAAGGCGAGGGCGCCGACGCCGCCGAAGGCGGCGAGCGACCGGATCGTGGTGCCGCTGCCGGTGCGCCCGGTGCGCGCTGGGCGTCGGGAGCGACGGCTGGGCAGGGGTGCGACGGGAGGTGCCGGGGCGTGCGGGCTGGTCACGGGTGGTGTCGCTGCCATGACAAGGATTCGGAGCCCTCGCCGGTCCGGATGGGACTTCTCCACACAAATCGGACAACTGGGTGGGCGAACCCCGTGATCACGCGGGTCTAGGCTCGATCTCATGCTCGCCGATCTCGTCCTCCGCCCGTTCGACCCCGCGGACGCCGACGCGGTGACCGGTCTGCTGCACCGCGCCTACGGCGGGCTCGCGGAGCGCGGCCTCAACTTCACGGCGGCGACCCAGGACGCCGCGACCACGGTCCGCCGCGCGGCCGCCGGACCCACGTGGGTGCTGTGGGACGCGGCCGACCCGGTCGCGACGCTCACGCTGTCGTTGCCGCCCGCGCGGATGCTCCAGGACCTCACCGCCGAGGCCGCCGCCCCCGGGCGGGCGTGGCTCAACCAGATGGGCGTGGACCCCGCCCACCAGGGGCGCGGACTCGCCCGGCACCTGCGGGACGTCGCGCTCGCGCACGCCGCCGCGCACGGCGTGACCGGCATCGGCGTCGACACCGCGGAGTCCGCGCAGGACCTGCTGGACCTCTACGACCGCTGGGGCTTCGTGCGCCGGGACGTCATCCGCTGGCCGGGCAAGACGTACCCGAGCGTGGTGCTGGTCCGCGACGTGCGCTGATCACGCGTCCGGCGGGGGCGTCCCGGGCAGGCCGCTCCACTCCCACGGCGTGATCATCCCGTCGACCACGACGCTGACGACCTCCCCGGCCGCGTCGGTGCCGACGACGACCGGGTACCAGCCGTCGCCCCAGCCGATCGCCGTCAGCACGGCGTCCACCGGACCACCGGCTGCCGGGCGGCGCAGCGCGCACACCCCGGAGGCGCCGTCGCTGTCGTCCAGCTGGGCGGCGATGGACGCGTGGATCACGGGATCCATGTCCCAGAAGGTGGAGTCCGGGGCCCCGACCGGCGCGAACACCGCCGCGTCGCCGCCGTCCGTGACCACGCCGACGTCCTCGGAGTCCGTCCAGGCCACCGGCGTGCCGTCCCCGACCCGCACCTCCACGAACGCGACCCGGCGGCCGGACTCCGTCGAGTCCAGGACCTGCAGGGACACGGGTGCGGTGATCGTCCCGGGCGCCACGGTCAGCGAGCCGTCCCCGGCCGCCACCATCCCGGCGTAGCCCGGACCCGCGCCGAGCACGCCGTCGGTGAGCAGCAGGTCCCCGACGTCCTCGACCACGAGGTCGCCGTCCACGGGGATCCGGCCGAACCGGTGCGGGTCGACGTCCGCGTCGGCGGCCGTGAGGTCACGGGGCCGCAGGGTGCTGCGCTCCGGCGTCGCAGGGGTCCGCCCGCAGGGCTCGAAGACCACGGGCGCGACCTCCCGCGGCCGTTCGCGCAGGTCGGCCACGGACGTCGGTCCGCCCGGTGGCCCGGTCGGCGCCGTGGTCCCGCACCCCGCCACCAGGCCCGCGATCAGGATCGCACCGGCGGCGCCGCGACGGTCAGCGCGGGCCATCGGCACCCGCACGCTCGGCCCGACGCGCGTCGAGCACGCCGTCCCGCACGCCGCGGCGGACGACGAGATACAGCACCAGGGCGAGCACGGCGACGCCGACCGCCCCCAGCACGAGCGGGACCAGCACCAGCAGCAGGGACGGCGAGTCGGTGAGCACCACGTCCCCGACGCTAGCGCCCGGACGTACCTCCGGGGCGCGGCTCCGGCCGCGTCACGAGCCGGTCCCCACCCCGATCCGTCCCACGAGCGGGCTGAGCGCCACGACCAGCGCGTCCGCGGGCCGGGTGCCCCCGCCGGTCCGGTCCGCGGCGATCTGCTCCTCCATCGCCCGGACGGCCTCGGTGACCCGCGCGGCGGCCTCCTCGTCCCCCTCGGTCGTCCCGCCGTCGTCGGCCACGCCCGCCGTGGTGGCGAGCGACCGCACGACCTGCGCCGCGGCCTCGAGCGCGTCGGCTCCCGCCCGCGCCGCGGCACCGCCGGGCGCCTGTGCGTCGCCCG
>NZ_RFFI01000010.1 GCF_003696205.1 Cellulomonas triticagri | reverse complement strand
GCAGGGCGGTGGCCCCGGCGGTCGCCCCGGCGGCGAGCAGGGTGAGGGCCGCCAGCGTGACCGGCGCGGGGGCGCCCGCCGCGCCGAGCGCCGAGGTGAGCACGATCGTCGCGGTGAGCGCGGCGCCCGCGAGCGCCTGGACCCGCATCCGCCACGGTGCGGCCTCGGTGCGCCCGTAGAGGGAGGCGAGGGCGCCGAGCGCGGCGTACCCGGCGAGGTCCTCGTGCCCGGTGAGCGCGCTGAGCGCGAGCGCGAGGGCGACGCTGAGCCCGCACCGCCAGGCGCCGTCGACGAGCTGGCGGGTCGTCGGCCCGCCGGTGCGGGGCGGGCGCAGGGCGTGCCGGAGCTGGTCGGGGTGCAGGAGGGCGGCGAGGAGGGTCAGGCGGTGCACCGCGCGATCGTACGCCAGATCGTTCACCAGTGAATGATTCACCGGTGAACGCCGCGGTAGGCTGGCGGGCGTGGACAGCGTGGACCGCCTGCGCGCGGAGTGGCACCGGCAGGTGCCGGACCTGGACGTCGAGCCCATCGCGGTGGCCGGCCGCATCACCCGGGTCGCGGCGCTGCTCGCGGCGCGGGCCGAGCACGCGCTCGCGGCCGAGGGGCTGAACCGCGGCGAGTTCGACGTGCTGTGCGCGCTGCGCCGCGCGGACGGCCCGCTGCGCCCGGGCGAGGTCTCGACCATCACGGCGGCGTCCGGCGCGGCGATCACGAAGCGTGCGGACGCGCTGGTCGAGGCGGGGCTGGTGCAGCGCGGCATCCCGCACGGCGACCGGCGCGGCGTCCTGCTGACGCTCACGGACGCGGGTCGCTCGGCGGTGGACCGCCTGATGCCGCAGCACCTGGCCCGCGAGGCCCAGGCCCTGACGACCCTGAGCGAGCCCGAGCGCGACACCCTGGCCGCCCTGCTCTCCCGCGTCCTCACCCAGATCGAGGACCCCACCTCCTGACGCCGCGCGTCTCCGCGCGGGCGGCGTGTGCGGATACGGGTGAAAGCGTGCGGAAGCGTCCGTTTCGGACCAGTCATGTCTCATCTAGGACCTTCGTCCTCCGATAGGGAGAGCGCCGGAGGGGGCCCGGCGCGTCCTCGACCACCCCCCCTTCTCGGCCCAGGAGACAACCCGTGCCCCTGCCCCGACTGCGCAGCAGCCTGCGCGCCCAGCTCGTCGCCACCGGCGCCGGTGCCGTCGCCGTGACCGCGGCCCTGCTCACCGTCGTCGGCGGTGTCCAGGTGTCCGGGCTCGCCCGCGACGCCGGTGACGACGTCGACCGGCTCACCCGTGACGCGATGGTGCAGACCACCCACCAGGCGGTCACCCTCGTCACCACCCAGGTCGCCACCGTGACCGACCGGATGGCGTCCGACCTGCGGGTCGCCCAGCAGACCTTCGACCGCGCCGGCGCGGTCGGCTTCGGCTCGCCCGAGGCGTGGACCGTCACCGACCAGACCTCCGGCGCGACGCAGGACGTCACGCTGCCGCAGCTGCTCGTCGGCGGGCAGTGGCTCGGCCGGACGACCGACCCCGCGACGCCCGTGCCCGTGGTGGACGAGATCAGCGGCCTGCTCGGTGCGGCGGTCACCGTCTTCCAGCGGGTCGACGCCGACGGCGACATGCTGCGCGTCGCGACCTCGGTGACCAACGCCGAGGGCAACCGCGCCATCGGCACCGCCATCGCGGCGACCGGCGCGGACGGCACCCCGAACGCCGTCGTCCAGTCGCTGCTGGCCGGCAACCCCTACTACGGCACCGCGGTCGTCGTCGGGCAGCCGTACGTCACCGCGTACGCGCCGCTGACCGTCGACGGCGAGGTCGTCGGCGCGCTGTTCGTCGGCGTGCCGCAGACCGACGTGGACGCCCCGCTGCGCGAGGCGCTCGCCGAGGTGACCGTCGGGACCCAGGGCTACCTGACCGTCGCGGACGCGTCCGGCGCGTGGGTCGTGCCGCCGCCCGGCGCGCAGGTCGGCGACTCCGCCGCGCAGGTGGACGCCGACGGCGAGCCGTACGCGACCCGCCTGGTCGAGGCGGGCGCCGAGCTCGCCGAGGGCGAGGTCGCCGAGGAGCGCGTCGACCTCGGCGACGCCGGCACCGCGACCGTCGAGGTCGCCCGGTACGCCCCCTGGGGCTGGACCGTCGCGGCCTGGGGCTTCGACGCCGACCTGAAGGCGGTGTCCTCGGAGCTCGAGTCCGGGGCGAGCACCCTCGTGGTGACGCTGCTGGTCGTCGGCCTCGTGGTCGCCCTGCTCGCCGTGGCGCTGGTCGTCTGGATCTCCGGCCGCGTCGTCGGCCGCGTGGGCCGCCTGACCGGGGCCCTGCGCCGGGTCGCCGAGCGCGACCTGTCGGTGGACGTCCGCGGCGAGGGCACCGACGAGATCGGCGTCATGGGCGCCGCGCTCGGCGAGGCCATCGCGGCGATGCGCGCCGCGCTGACCCGCATGCAGCAGGGTGCCGAGGCGGTGCGCAGCACCGCGGGCCGCCTGGACGGGTCGTCGGGCACGCTGGAGGAGGCCGCGGGCCGCACCGTGTCCCGGGCCCAGGGGGCCGCCGGGTCGGCGTCGGTCGTGAGCACCGAGGTGCAGACCGTCACCGCCGCGATGACGGAGATGCGCGCGTCGATCGAGTCCGTGGCGCACGACGTCACGTCGGCGTCGGGCGAGGCGGCGCAGGCCGTCGGCATCACCGCCGAGGCCGGGCAGGCGGCCGACCGGCTCGCCGCGTCGACCTCGCAGATCGCGGCCGTGCTCGACACGGTCACCACCATCGCCAGCCAGACCCACCTGCTCGCGCTGAACGCCAGCATCGAGGCCGCCCGGGCGGGCTCCGCGGGCGCCGGGTTCGCGGTCGTCGCCGGGGAGGTCAAGGACCTGGCGCAGCAGACGTCGAGCGCCATCGGCACCATCGCGCCGGTGCTCGAGGCCGTGACCCGGGACGCCGCCGACGTGCAGGCGTCCGTGTCCCGCATCTCGCAGGCCGTCACCACGGTGGACGAGCTGCAGGGCGCGGTGTCCGCGGTGGTCGAGGAGCAGAGCGCCACGACCTCGGAGATCGAGCGGAACCTCGTGGTCGCCGCCGAGAGCACCACCGACATCGCGGGCAGCGCCGCCGACGTGGCGCAGGCCGCCGGGCAGGCGTTCGACGGCGCGGCCGAGGTGCGGCAGGCCGTCGTCACCCTCGGGGACGTGGCCGCCGAGCTCGCCCGCGGCGCGGACGAGTTCACGCTCGCCCGCTGAGACGGGCCCGCGCGGCCGCCATGGGTCCGCGCGGGCCGTACGGCGCGACGCCGGGCGCATCCAGGGGGATGCGCCCGGCGTCGTGGCGCGTACGGCTCAGGAGGCGGGGCGGGTTATCCGCAGCAGGTCCAGCGCCTCGTCCAGCTGCGCCTCGGTGACCTCGCCGCGCTCGACGTAGCCGAGGTCCACCACGGCCTCGCGCACGGTGATGCCGCGGGCCACGGCGTGCTTGGCGATCTTCGCGGCCGCCTCGTAGCCGATGACGCGGTTCAGCGGGGTGACGATCGAGGGCGAGGAGCCCGCGTAGGCGGCCCCGCGCTCGACGACCACCTCGATGCCGTCCACCGTACGGTCGGCGAGCACCCGGCACGCGGCGGCCAGCAGCCGCTCGGACTCCAGCACGGCCTGGCCCATGACGGGGATCTGCACGTTGAGCTCGAAGGAGCCGCTGGCGCCCGCCCACGCCACGGTGGCGTCGTTGCCGACGACGCGCGCGCCGACCATGAGCACGGCCTCCGGGATCACCGGGTTCACCTTGCCGGGCATGATCGAGGACCCCGGCTGCAGGTCGGGGATGCGGATCTCGCCCAGGCCGGTGTTCGGGCCCGACCCCATCCAGCGCAGGTCGTTGCAGATCTTGGTGAGGCTGACCGCGATGGTCTTCAGCGCGCCCGAGAGCTCGACCAGCCCGTCCCGCGCGCCCTGCGCCTCGAAGTGGTCGCGGGCCTCGGTGAGCGGCAGGCCGGTCTCCTGCGCGAGCAGCGCGATGACCCGCTGCGGGAAGCCCGCCGGGGTGTTGATCCCGGTGCCCACGGCGGTGCCGCCGAGCGGGACCTCGGCGACGCGGGGGAGAGCCGCCCGCACGCGCTCGACGCCCCGGCGCACGGCCGCGGCGTACCCGCCGAACTCCTGCCCGAACGTCACGGGCGTCGCGTCCATGAGGTGGGTGCGGCCGGCCTTGACGTCGTCGGCGTGCCGGGCGGCCAGGCGCTCCAGGGACGCCGCCAGGTGCTCCAGCGCCGGGACCAGGTCGTTGACGGCGCCGTCGGTCGCGGCGACGTGCACGGAGGTCGGGAAGACGTCGTTGGAGGACTGCGAGGCGTTCACGTGGTCGTTCGGGTGCACGTCCGCCCCGAGCGCCCGGGTGGCGAGCGTGGCCAGCACCTCGTTCATGTTCATGTTCGAGGAGGTGCCCGAGCCGGTCTGGTAGACGTCGACCGGGAAGTGCGCGTCGTGGCGGCCCTCGGCGACCTCGTCCGCGGCGGCGGCGATGGCGTCCGCCACGGCCCGGTCGAGGATGCCGAGCTCGGCGTTGGCGAGGGCGGCGGCCTTCTTGACCCGCGCGAGGGCGGCGACGTGGCCGCGCTCCAGGGTCGTGCCGCTGATCGGGAAGTTCTCGACCGCGCGCTGGGTCTGGGCGCGGTACAGGGCGTCGACCGGGACCCGGACCTCGCCCATCGTGTCGTGCTCGGTGCGGTACTGGACGGCGTCGTCGGCGTGCAGGTTCATGGCGCCGATCCTGCCATCGCGCGGCGCGCCCGTCAGGGTGGGGGAGCGTCCGCCGGGCGGGGCGTGGCGCAGGTCACACGGACCTCGGGCCCGGGTCCTGCGCCACGCCCGGCGCGGGCGGGTGGGTCAGGGGCGGACCGGGGCCTCGCCGACGTCGCCGACCGCGCTGGTGAGCCGCGCCAGGCCGTCCTCCAGCGTGTACTCCACGCCGACGACGGCGCAGCGGCCCTCGTCGATGGCCTCGGCCAGGGTGACCGAGTACGAGCGCAGCATGTCCACCGTGTGCCGGACGTGCTCGTGGCCCAGCTCCGCGGGGTCCACGGTGGCGAGGTCGCGCGGGCGCCCGGCGGCGTCGGGGCCGTGCGCGAGCGACACGATGCTCGGGATCACGCGGTCCACCACGGCGCGGACGAACCCGCGGGGCAGCTCGCCGGTGGTCAGCGCGGCCGTGGCGGCCGCGACGGCACCGCACGAGTCGTGGCCGAGGACGACGACGAGCGAGGCGCCCAGCACCTCGACGCCGTACTCGATCGAGCCGATGACCGTGGTGTCGAGCACGTGCCCGGCGGTGCGGACCACGAAGACGTCGCCGAGGCCCTGGTCGAAGATGATCTCGGCCGCGACGCGGCTGTCCGAGCAGCCGAACACGACAGCGAACGGGTGCTGCGCGGACGAGACCTCGGCGCGACGCTCGATGCCCTGCGAGGGGTGCTCCATCGCGCCGTGCACGAACCGGTCGTTGCCGGCGCGCAGGGCGCTCCAGGCCTCGGCGGGGGTGGTGGGGTGTGCCATGCCCCCATGGTGCACCCGCGCCGGGCGGGGCGGCGCCCGGCGTCCACCGGCCGCGCGCCTCCGGCACCTGGGTAGGTGATCGGCGGGCGCACGGCACGCCCCGCCCGCTGCGGCTGGGTGGGCGTCCCCGATCGCGGACGGGGTGCCGGGCGGCGTCGCCCGGGGACCGGGTCCGCGGCCAGGCGTTCCGGTGGCAGGGCCGCGCGGAGCGGTGTAGCCCTTATGTGCAGAAATGGTGCGAAACGCCGCACGCCCGAGGTGGGGCGGACGCGGCGCCGACGACGGGAGAACCGACTTGCGGAGACGGTCGAGGGCGATCGCCGGGACCGCGGTGCTCGCGCTGGGGGTGGGCCTCGGGGCCTGCGCCCCGGCCGACGACACCCCGGTGCTGACCTGGTACACGAACCCCGACGCGGGCGGGCAGGCGGCGCTGGCGCAGCAGTGCACGGACGCGGCGGGCGGCGCCTACCGGATCGAGGTGTCGGTGCTGCCCCGCGAGGCCAGCGCCCAGCGCGAGCAGCTCGCCCGGCGGCTCGCCGCGGCGGACTCCTCCATCGACCTGATGAGCCTCGACCCGCCGTTCATCCCGGAGCTCGCCAACGCAGGGTTCCTGGCGCCGGTCCCGGACGACGTCGCGGAGCAGGTCAGCGAGGGCGTCGCCGCGGGTGCGCTCCAGGGCGCGTCCTGGGGCGACGAGCTCGTGACCGTCCCGTTCTGGGCCAACACGCAGCTGCTCTGGTACAAGAAGTCGGTCGCCGAGACCGCGGGGCTGGACCCCGCCACCACCCCGGTGACCTGGGACCAGGTGATGGACGCCGCCCGCGACCAGGACCTCACGCTCGGCGTGCAGGGCATCAAGGCCGAGGCGTACACCGTGTGGATCAACGCGCTGATCGAGTCCGCCGGCGGCCACGTCGTCGAGACGCCCGAGGCCCCGGCCGACGAGGTCGAGCTCGGGCTGGAGTCCGACGCCGGGCGCGAGGCCGCGCGGATCATCTCCGAGATCGGGCAGGACCGCCTCGGCGGCGCCGGGCTGCCGACCCAGGACGAGAACGCGTCCCTCTCCCAGTTCCAGGGGGACTCCGGGTCGTTCATGGTCAACTGGCCGTTCGTGTGGCCCGCGATGCAGGCCGCCGTCGAGGACGGCACGCTCGACCAGGCCTTCCTGGACGACGTCGGCTGGGCCGTCTACCCGCAGGTCGTCGAGGGCACCGACGCCGCCCCGCCGTACGGCGGCATCAACCTCGGCGTCGGCGCGTACAGCGAGCACGTGGACGAGGCGTACCAGGCCGCCGCGTGCATCGTGGCGCCCGAGAACCAGGCCGCGTACTTCGTGTCCGACGGCAACCCGCCCGCCTCCACCGTCGCGTACGACGACCCCGAGGTGCAGGACACGTTCCCGATGGCGGACGTCATCCGCCAGTCGCTCGAGCAGGCCGCCCCGCGCCCGCAGACCCCGTACTACAACGAGGTCTCCCAGGGCCTGCAGGAGACCTGGCACCCGCCGGTCTCGGTCGACCCGGACTCCACACCGCAGGAGTCCACCGACTTCATCACCGCCGTGCTGCGAGGGGAGCGGCTGCTGTGAGTACCGACGTGAGGTCCCGCCCGCGCACCGCGGCGCCGGCACCGGGCAAGGCGCGCAAGAGCGACCGGGCGCGCGCCGAGGCGCGGCTCGGGTGGCTGCTCGCCGGCCCGGCGTTCGTGGTCATGCTCGCCGTCACCGCCTACCCGATCGCGCAGGCCGTCTACGAGTCGCTGTTCCGGTTCCGGCTCACCGCCCCCGACGACCGCGCGTTCGTCGGTCTCGGCAACTACGGGGTCATCCTGACGGACCCGGTGTTCTGGTGGTCCCTGCTGGTCACCACGGTGATCATGGTCATCACCGTCGCCATCGAGCTCGTGCTCGGGTTCGCGCTCGCCCTGGTCATGCACCGCGCCGTCCTCCGGCTGCGCGGCCTGCTGCGCACCGCGATCCTCGTGCCCTACGGCATCATCACGGTCGTCTCGGCGTTCGCCTGGTTCTACGCCTTCAACATCGACTCCGGCTACGTGAACAGCTGGTTCGACTGGGTGCCCGGCATCAGCAGCGACCTCAACTGGTTCGCCGGGACCGGCACCAGCCTGTTCGTCATCATCGCCTCCGAGGTGTGGAAGACGACGCCGTTCATCTCCCTGCTGCTGCTCGCGGGCCTCGCCCAGGTGCCGGGCGACCTCGAGGAGGCCGCGCAGGTCGACGGCGCCACCTGGTGGCAGCGGATGAAGCGCGTGGTCCTGCCGAACATGAAGGCCGCCATCATGGTCGCCGTCCTGTTCCGGGCCCTCGACGCGTTCCGCGTCTTCGACAACGTCTTCATCATGACCAACGGAGCGAACGGGACCACGGTGCTGTCGCTGCTGGCCTACCGGACGTCCATCGGACGCCTGGAGATCGGCCTCGGCTCCGCGATCTCCGTGCTGCTGTTCGTGTGCGTCCTGATCATCTGCTTCATCGCGATCAAGATCTTCAAGGTCGACCTCGCCGGTGCACGAGGGGAGAAGTGATGGGCGCGGCCACGGCCCTGACGGGCAAGCAGAAGGTCGCGTGGGCGGCGATCACGGTCGCGGTGCTCGTGTGGGCGCTGTTCCCGGTGATCTCCATCATGGCGACGTCGTTCAAGCTCCCCAGCGACCTGAACTCGGGCAGCTTCCTGCCGACGACGTGGACCTGGAGCAACTACGAGCAGATCCTCGGGCCCGACGGGTCCGCGCAGGAGCTGTTCCTGTCGTCCCTGCGCAACTCCATCGGCATCTCGCTGATCGCCACCGCGGTGTCGTCGGTGCTCGCCACGCTCGCGGCGTACGCCATCGCACGGCTGGAGTTCCCGGGGCGCAAGCTCATCCTCACCACCGCGCTCGGGGTGTCGATCTTCCCGGTCATCTCCATCGTCACGCCGCTGTTCAACCTGTGGCGCAGCATCGGCCTGTACGACACCTGGGCCGGGCTGGTCATCCCGTACCTGTCGCTCACGCTGCCGATCTCCATCTGGACGCTCACCGCGTTCTTCCGGCAGATCCCGTGGGAGCTCGAGCAGGCCGCGCAGGTCGACGGGGCCACCACCTGGCAGGCGTTCCGCAAGGCGATCATCCCGCTGGCCGCGCCCGGGGTGTTCACCACCGCGCTGATCGCGTTCTTCATCGCCTGGAACGACTTCGTGTACGGCATCTCCCTGACGTCCACCGAGGCCGCCCGGCCCGTGCCCGCCGCGCTCGCGTTCTTCTCGGGGGCCTCCCAGTTCGAGGACCCCACCGGCGCGATCTCCGCCGCCGCCGTCGTCGTGACCATCCCCGTCGTCGTCCTGGTGCTGCTGTTCCAGCGCCAGATCGTGTCCGGGCTGACCCAGGGCGCCGTCAAGGGCTGACGCCATCGCCCGGACCCTCAGGAGGCAACCACCCATGGCATCCATCACCCTCACCGACGTCGTCAAGAAGTACGGCGACGGGTACCCGGCCGTCAACGGCGTCAGCCTCGACATCAAGGACGGCGAGTTCGTCATCCTCGTCGGGCCGTCCGGCTGCGGGAAGTCCACGCTGCTGCGCATGATCGTCGGCCTGGAGGACATCACCTCCGGCGAGCTGAGGATCGGCGACGCCGTCGTCAACGACAAGGCCCCGCGCGACCGGCACCTCGCGATGGTGTTCCAGAACTACGCGCTGTACCCGCACCTCACGGTGTTCGAGAACATCGCCTTCCCGCTGCGGCTGCAGAAGGGGAAGTACACCGAGGAGCAGATCAAGGACAACGTCGAGTTCGCCGCGGACACCCTCGAGCTGCGCGAGCACCTGGACCGCAAGCCCGCGAACCTCTCCGGCGGGCAGCGGCAGCGCGTCGCCATGGGACGGGCCATCGTCCGCGACGCCCAGGCGTTCCTGTTCGACGAGCCGCTGTCCAACCTCGACGCCAAGCTCCGCGGGCAGATGCGTACCGAGATCGCCCGCATGCAGCGCCGCCTCGGCACCACGACCGTCTACGTCACCCACGACCAGACCGAGGCGATGACCCTCGGCGACCGGGTCGCGGTGCTCCGCAAGGGCGAGCTGCAGCAGGTCGCCAGCCCCCGGGCGCTGTACGAGCAGCCCGTGAACCTGTTCGTCGCGGGGTTCATCGGCTCGCCGCCGATGAACTTCGTCCCGGGCGAGGTGCACGGCGACACGCTGCGGCTGCCGTTCGCGGACGTGCCGATGTCCGACGCGCTCCGGGAGCGGGTCAACGGGCGGGGCCTCGTCATCGTCGGGCTGCGGCCCGAGCACGTCGAGGACGTCCGGAGCCTGGACGAGTCCAAGGTCGCGAGCGGCGTGACGTTCGAGGCCGACGTCGACGTGGTCGAGTGGCTCGGTTCCGAGCTCTACGCCTACATCCCGTTCGACACGCACGCCGACGTCGCCCAGAAGCTCGAGGAGCTGGACCGCGACCTCGACGGCGAGGGGATGCGGACCCAGGTCGTCGTGGCGCTCGGCTCCGAGAGCCGCGTCCGGGACGGCAGCCACGCCGAGCTGTGGTTCGACCCCGCGCGGCTGCTGGTGTTCGACCCCGAGTCCGGCGAGAACCTCACCTACGACGAGGAGGCCGCCGCGCGCGTGGACGCGGAGACGGAGGAGGACCGCCGCGCCGCCGTCGAGCGCGCCCAGCGCGACCAGAAGCAGTCGGAGACGGCCCCCCGCCACCGCCAGGCGGGCTGACGCCCGCCGAGGTCGAGGGTTCCGCGCGAGGTCGAGGGTTTCACCGCCGCCTGGCGGGGGAAACCCTCGACCTCGTCGCTGCGTGAGGCTAGGTGAGGTCGGCCGTCGTGGGCGGGTTCGCGCCGGGGCGGCTGACCGTGATCGCGGCGATGCGGGCGCAGCGCAGCAGCACCTGCTCCACCGTCGCGCGGGTGACCGCGCGCAGGGCCTCGCGGCGGTCCGCGCCGAGCAGGTCGGCGCTCCACAGGCCGTCCACCAGCCCGCCCATGAACGAGTCGCCCGCGCCGACCGTGTCGGCGACGTCGACCTCCGGCGCGGTGATGCTGATCTCGTCGCCCGCCGCGGTGAGCGCGAGCGCCCCCTCGCCGCCGAGCGTCACGACCACCAGCGCCGGACCCCGGGACAGCCAGTCGCGCGCGATCTCGACCGGCGCGACGCCCGGGTGCAGCCACGCCAGGTCCTCGTCCGACACCTTGACGACGTCCGCCAGCGCGACCAGGCGCTCGACCACGGGCAGCGTCGCCTCCGGGCTGCCCATGAGGGCGGGCCGCAGGTTCGGGTCGTAGGTCACCGTCGACGTCGCGCGCCGGTCGGCCAGCAGGCGGGCCACGGCCTCGCCGCCCGGGGCGATCACCGTGGCGATGGACCCCGTGTGCACGACCACCGGGTCGTCGTCGCCCTCGTCCCACGTGGTCGGCAGGTCCCACTCGAGGTCGAACTCGTACGTCGCGACCCCCGCGGCGTCCACGTGCGCGCGGGCCACCGGCGTGCGCGCCGGGGCGCGGTCGCCCGTCAGGACGTGCACGCCCGAGGCGCGTAGGTGCTCGCGGACCAGGTCGCCGCGCGCGTCGTCGCCGAGCCAGGTCAGCAGGTCCACGCGGCGGTCGAGCCGACCCAGGCCGATCGCGACGTTCGCGGGGCTGCCCCCGGGGTGCTCGACGGGCTCGTCCCCGGGGCGCAGGACGACGTCCACCAGGGCCTCGCCGACGACGAGGGCACGGGGTCCGTGGGTCTCGTGGGGTCCGTGGGGTGCTGCGTGCTCGGTCATGGGTCTCCTTCTCCTCCGGCACCGGTGCCGGGGTCTGGGCTGGTCCGAGGCGGCGCGTCGTCGCGACCGCGGGGGGTGACCGGGGACCGGGGGCGGGCGTGCGCCCCCGGGCGGTCAGGAGCCGGAGTCGTCCCCGGCGCCGCGTGACGGCCCGTCGCCGTCGGCCTCGCGCGCCGCGTCGAGACGGGCGCGGGCGCCGTCGAGCCACTGCTGGCAGCGCGCGGCCAGGGCCTCGCCGCGCTCCCAGAGGGCGAGCGACTCCTCGAGGGTCGCGCCACCGGCCTCCAGGCGGGAGACCACGGCGACGAGCTCGTCCCGGGCCTGCTCGTAGGTCAGACCGGCGACGTCGGCCGCGTCCGCGGCGGGGGAGGGTGCGCTCACGACCACCATCTCACCAACGCGCCCGACGGCGTGTCCACCCGGCGCCTCACCCGGCGGCCTCCGTGTCGTCCGCCGCCGCGGGCCTGCGGCGGCCGGGAGCGACCGCCAGGACGGTCGCCATGAGCTCGCCGTGCGCGAGCCGGACCCGCAGCGAGTCCTTCGCGGCGACCTCCGTGGCCTCCCGCACGACCGCGCCGTCGGAGGTCTGCACGACGGCGTATCCCCGCTCCAGCGTCGCGGCGGGGGACAGCGCGCGGACCTGCGCGGCGAGCGCGCGGGTCGACGTCACGGCGCCCGACAGAGCGTGGTCGAGGCTGCGCCGGGCGTGGTCGCGCATCCGGTGCACGTCGGCCTCGCGGGTGTCGACCATCGTGTGCGGGCGCGCCAGCACCGGGCGGCTACGGACCTGCTCCAGCCCGGCGGCCTCGCGGGCGACCCGGTGCTCGACGGCGCTGCGGATCCGGGTGCGGGCCTGCGCGACGCGGGCACGCTCCTCGCCGACGTCCGGGACGATGCGCTTGGCCGCGTCGGTGGGGGTCGACGCCCGGTAGTCGGCGACGAGGTCGAGCAGGGGGGTGTCGGTCTCGTGGCCGATCGCGGACACCAGCGGCGTGCGGCACGCGGCGGCCGCGCGCACCAGCGCCTCGTTGCTGAACGGCAGCAGGTCCTCCACGGACCCGCCGCCGCGCGCCACGACGATCACCTCGACCGCCGGGTCCGCGTCGAGCTCCGCGATCGCCTTGCTGACCTGCGGCACCGCGCCGACGCCCTGCACCGCGACCTCGCGGATCACGAACTCGACCTGCGGCCACCGCGCGCGGGCGTTCACGACGACGTCGTGCTCGGCCTTCGACTCCCGGCCGCACACCAGCCCGACGACGCGGGGCAGGAAGGGCAGCGGCACCCGGCGGTCCGCGTCGAACAGGCCCTCGGCGGCGAGCACGCGCTTGAGGTGCTCGATCCGGGCCAGCAGCTCCCCGACGCCGACGGCCCGCACCTCGTCGGCGGACAGCTGCAGGGTGCCGCGCTTCGTCCAGAACGTCGGGCGCGCGTGCACCACCACGTGCGCACCCTCCGCCAGCGGCGTCTCGGCCGCCGCGAGCACCTGTGCGGGCAGCGACACCGGCAGCGACATGTCCGTGTCCGTGTCGCGCAGCGTGAGGAACGCGATCCCGGCCCCGGGACGGCGGTTGAGCTGCACGACCTGCCCCTCGACCCACAGCGCCGACATCTTCGCGACGTAGTCCGCGATCTTCGCGGACAGCAGCCGCACCGGCCAGGGGCGCTCGGCGGTGGTCTCGGCCGCGCGGGCGGGCAGCTCGGCCGGCGGGGTGGAGGAGGGCGACGACACGCCCCCACCCTGCCACGCCCCTGCGACGCGCCCTGACCTGGCCGCGCCGCGCCGCCGGTGGGAGCATCGCGACGGGGGCCGGGGGCGGCCCGGGTCGGAGGGGACCATGGGCTCGGAGGGGACTGCGCGCACGGGAGGGACCCCGGCCTCGACGGGGGCCGTCGGCGCCGAGCACGCCGGGGACGCGACATCGCCGCCGGGCGGGGAGCGCCGGTCCTGGACGCCGCTCGTCTGCCTGTTCCTCGCGCAGGTGCTGATGGCCTTCAACCTCGCCGCGCTGCCGGTCTCGCTCGGCGGCATGGTCGCGGACTTCGGCGCCCCGCCCACCGCGGTGAGCGGGACGATCGTCGCCTACGGGCTGGTGGTCGCCGCGCTGGTGATGACCGGGGCGAAGGTCGGGGCGCGTCTCGGGTGGACCCGGGTGTTCCGCGTCGCGGTCGCGGCGTTCGGCGCCTCCGCGGTGGTCATGGTGCTCGCCCCCGCCGTCGGCTGGGCGGTGGGCGCCCAGGTGCTCGCGGGCGCCGCCGCGGCCGTGATCGTCCCGTCGCTCGTCGCGCTGATCGCCGAGCACTACCGGGGCGCCCAGCAGGCGACCGCCGTCGGCTCGCTCGGCTCGGCCCGGGCGCTGGCGGGGGTCTCCGCGTTCCTGCTCGGCGGGGCGCTCGGGTCCCTGGTGGGCTGGCGGCCGGTGTTCGGCGTCGTGCTGGCCGTCGCCGTCGCGGTCCTCGTGCTCAGCGGCCGGCTGCGCCCCGACCGCGGGGACCCGGGCGTCCGCGTCGACGTCGTCGGCGCCGTGCTGGTGGCGGCCGCCGTGGTGCTGGTGACGCTCGGCGTGCAGAACCTGCGGACCTGGGGACTGCTGCTGGCCTCCCGGCACGCCCCGTTCGACGTCCTGGGCGTGTCGCCCGCCCCCGTGCTGGTGCTCACCGGGCTCGTGCTCGGGCAGGCGTTCGTCGCCTGGACGCGCCGCCGGGCGGCGACCGGCCGGACCCCGCTGGTCGCGCTGTCCGTGCTGGGCTCGCCCCGGGAGCGGGCCGCCGTCTACGCGATGTTCGTCGTCGTGGCGCTGGAGGCCGCGCTCAACTTCACCGTGCCGCTGTACGTGCAGATCGTGCAGGGCCGCAGCCCGTTCGACACCGCGCTCGCGATGATGCCGTTCAACCTCACCGTGCTGGTCACCGCGACGCTGGTGGTGCGCCTGTACCCGCGGTTCGCGCCCCGGAGCATCGGCGTGGTCGCGTTCGGGCTCACCACCGTCGCGCTGCTGTGGCTGTCGCTCGTGGTGACCAACAACTGGGAGACGCTGCCCACCGTCCTCGGCCTCGTGGTGTTCGGCGTGGGCCAGGGCGCGCTCGTCACCCTGGTGTTCAACGTCCTGGTCACGTCGGCGCCGAAGCGGCAGGCCGGGGACGTCGGCGCCATCCGGGGCACCACCCAGAACCTCGCCTCCGCGGTCGGCACGGCGCTCGCGGGGGCGCTGCTGGTCACCGTGCTCGGCGCGACGGTCGCCCGGGCCGTCGCGGCCGAGCCGGCCCTGCCCCCGGCGCTGGTCGCGCAGGTGGACCTGGACGAGGTCGACTTCGTCAGCAACGCCGACCTGCGGACCGTGCTGGAGCGGACGACGGCCACCCCGGAGCAGGTGGACGCGGCCGTCGCGCTCAACGAGGCGGCCCGCCTCGACGCCCTGCGGCTCGGGCTGCTCGTGCTCGCCGGGGTGAGCGCGTCCGCGGTGCTCCCCGCGAGCCGCCTCCCGCGCTACCGCCCGGGCGAGATCCCCGACCCGGCGGGCGGGCCGGACCCCGCGACCTAGACTGGGCGGGTGACCGCGACCGGGACCGACGCAGGCGCTGCTCCGGCCTCCGCGCCGAGCCGCGGGCGGCGCGTGCTCCTCGCCGCGCCCCGCGGGTACTGCGCGGGCGTCGACCGCGCGGTCGTCGCGGTGGAGCAGGCGCTCGAGCACTACGGCGCCCCCGTGTACGTCCGCAAGGAGATCGTGCACAACCGGCACGTCGTCGACACCCTCGCCGCGCGCGGAGCCGTCTTCGTCGAGGAGACCGACGAGGTGCCCGAGGGCGCGCGGGTCGTGTTCTCGGCGCACGGGGTGTCCCCGGCGGTGCGCGCCGCCGCGCAGGCCCGGGACCTGCGCACCATCGACGCGACCTGCCCCCTGGTCACGAAGGTGCACAAGGAGGCGGTGCGGTTCGCCCGCGCCGACCTGGACGTGCTGCTGATCGGCCACCCGGGGCACGAGGAGGTCGAGGGCACGCAGGGCGAGGCGCCCGACCACGTGCAGGTCGTGGCCTCCCCGGACGCGGTCGCGGACGTCGTGGTGCGCGACGAGTCGAAGGTGGTGTGGATCTCGCAGACCACCCTGTCCGTGGACGAGACCATGGAGACGGTGCGGCGGCTGCGTGAGCGGTTCCCGCTGCTGCAGGACCCGCCCAGCGACGACATCTGCTACGCCACCCAGAACCGCCAGGTCGCGGTGAAGAAGCTCGCCCCGGACTGCGACGTCGTCATCACCGTCGGGTCGGCGAACTCGTCCAACTCGGTGCGCCTGGTCGAGGTCGCGCTGGAGGCGGGGGCCCGCGCGTCGTACCGGGTGGACGCCGCGTCGCAGGTCGACCCGGCGTGGCTGGTCGGCGCCCGCACCGTGGGCGTGACCTCGGGCGCGTCGGTGCCGGAGGTGCTGGTCGACGAGGTGCTGGCGCTGCTCGCGGCGCACGGCTTCGGCGACGTCGAGGAGGTGCGGACCGCGACCGAGGACCTGATGTTCTCGCTGCCGCGCGAGCTGCGCGCCGACCTCCGCGCGGCGGGCGGGGACGACCCACGTCCGCGCCCGGAGGGTCGTCGCGAGATCCCGGTCGCGCCGGCCTGAGCCGGGGCCGGGGCCCGCCCGTCCGGTCCCGTGCCGGGTCGTGCCGGGTCAGGTCGGGTCAGGCCCCGTGCGCGGGGTGCCGTGGACCGCGTCGTCCAGCGCGCCGAGCGTGTCCGCCGCTCGCCGCCGACCGGTTCCGCTCCCGGGCGCGGCCGGGCCGTCGGGGTCGAGCCCGACGACCTGCTGCGTCTCCCAGGCGACGAGCTCGGGCGCGGTGACGACGGACAGCCGCCGGTCGACCGTCGGGGGCGTCTCGAGGTCCCCGTCCACGACCCGCAGGTCCGCGAACCGGCGGGCGCTGACCAGCACCCGGGACTCCAGGGACGCCACGGACTGGTTGTACGCCGTCGCGGCGGAGTCGATCGCCCGGCCGACCTTGGACAGGTGCCCGCCGAGCGTCGCGATCCGCCCGTGCAGCTCCCGCCCGAGGTCCAGCACGGCCTGCGCGTTGCTGGCGAGGGCGTCCTGCCGCCAGGCGTAGGCGACCGTGCGCAGCAGCGCGAGCAGCGTCATGGGCGTGGCGATGACGACGTCCTTCTCGAACGCGCGCTCCACCAGCCCCGGGTCGACGTCGAGGGCGGCGTGCAGGAACGCCTCCGCGGGCACGAACATGACGACGAACTCGGGGGCGGGACCGACCTGCTCCCAGTACCGCTTGGCGGCGAGCTGGTCGACGTGCGCGCGCACGTGCCGGGCGTGCGCGGCCAGACGCCGGTCGCGCTCGGCGGGGTCGGTGGCCTCGGTCGCCTCCAGGAAGCCGAGGAACGGCACCTTGGCGTCCACGACGACCCGCTTGCCCCCGGCGAGGCGGACCACCATGTCGGGGCGGAGCAGCCCGTCGTCGGTGCGGACCTGCTCCTGCTCGACGAAGTCGACGTGCGGGACCATCCCCGCGGCCTCGACGACGCGCCGCAGCTGCACCTCGCCCCACCGGCCGCGCACCTGCGAGGACCGCAGCGACGTCACGAGGCGGTCGGTCTGCTCGCGCAGCCGCCCGGCCTCCTCGCGCATCTGCCGGACCTGCTCGCCGAGCGCGGCGCCGCCCTCGGCGCGGGCCTGCTCGGCGGTGCGCAGCTCGGCGCGGACCTGGTCGAGGGTGCGGGCGAGCGGGTCGACCATCGCCCGGACGGCCTGCTCGCGCTGCGCGAGGTCCCCGTGCTGCTCCTGGTGCCGCGCGGCGAGGCTCTGGTGCGCGAGGGCGAGGAACTGCTCGCCGCTCTGCGCGAGGGCGTCGGCGGCCAGCGCCCGGAACCGGTCGGCCTGCCGCTCCTCGTCGGGGGCGCCGCCGAGCTCGGCGGCGGTGCGCCACCGCGCGGCCTCGACCTCCGCGGCGCGCAGCCGCGTCGCGACCCGCGCGGACGCGCCCAGCCACCCGACGACGACGCCGACGAGGAGGGCCGCGCCCAGTGCCAACACCTGTCCGATCTCCATGACCCGCAGATTGCCAGGCGCCACCGACACGACCGCCCCTATGCTCGGGACATGTCGGCCGCACCGGACCCGCCCGCCCTGCAGATCACCGGCCTGTGGAAGCGGTTCGGCGAGAAGATCGCCGTCGCGGGCGTGGACCTGACCGTCCCGACCGGGTCGTTCTACGGGCTGGTCGGGCCGAACGGCGCGGGCAAGACCACGACGCTGTCGATGGCGACCGGCCTGCTGCGTCCGGACTTCGGCCAGGTGCTGGTGCGCGGGCAGGACCTGTGGGCCGACCCGCTGCGCGTGAAGGCGACCCTGGGGGTGCTGCCCGACGGCGTGCGGCTGTTCGACCGCCTGACCGGCGCGCAGCTCGTGACGTACTCCGGTCTGCTGCGCGGGCTGGACCGGGACACCGTGCGGGACCGCACCGCCGACCTGCTGCGCACCTTCGACCTCGCCGACGACGCGGACACGCTCGTCGTGGACTACTCGGCGGGCATGACGAAGAAGGTCGCGCTGGCCTGCGCCCTCGTGCACGCCCCGCGGGTGCTGCTGCTGGACGAGCCGTTCGAGGCCGTCGACCCCGTGTCCGCGGCGAACATCCGGGACATCCTGTCGTCCTACGTCGCGGGCGGCGGCACCGTCGTCGTGTCGTCGCACGTCATGGACCTGGTGCAGCGGATGTGCGACCACGTCGCCGTCATCGCGCAGGGGCACGTGCTGGCCCAGGGCACCACCGACGAGGTCCGGGGCTCGGCGACGCTGGAGGACCGGTTCGTCGAGCTCGTCGGCGGCCGTCGCACGGAGGGGGCGCTGTCGTGGTTGCGCACCTCGTCCGACTGAAGCTCACGCTGCTGCGCAACGGGCTGCGCAGCAGCGTCTGGAAGGTCGTCGGCCTCGTCCTGACCGGCCTGTACGCGCTGTTCCTCGTGGCGATGTGCGTCGCGGGCCTGGTCGTCCTGGGCACCCAGGACGACGTCGAGCTGCGCCGGACGGTGGTCGTGCTCGCGGGGTCGCTGCTGGTGGTCGGCTGGTGGCTGCTGCCCCTGGTCGCGTTCGGCGTCGACAGCACGCTCGACCCGGAGCGGTTCCGGCTGTTCGCGCTGCGGCGGCGGCACCTGCTGACGGGGTTGTCGCTGGCGGGCCTCGTCGGTGTGCCCGGCGTCGCGACGGTGCTGCTCGGTGGCGCGTCCGCCCTGGCCTGGTGGCGGGAGCCGGTCGCGCTGGTCGCCGGGGTCGTCGGCGGCGCGCTGGGCGTGCTGCTCTGCGTCGTGGGCTCGCGGGCGGTCACGACGCTGCTGGCGCCGTTCATCAGCGGGCGGCGGTTCCGGGAGGTCGCGGCCGTGCTCGCGATCGTCCCGCTGATCCTGCTCGGCCCGATCCTGCTCGGGGTGACGGCGGGCCTCGCGACCGTCGCCGACGTGCTGCCCGACATCGCCGTCGTCGTGGGCTGGACCCCGGTCGGCGCGCCGTGGGCGCTCGCCGCCGACGTCGGGGCCGGAGCGTGGGGCGCCGCCGCGGGCAAGGTCGGCATCAGCCTGGCGACCCTCGTGGTGCTGGTCGCGGTGTGGGACCGGGCGCTCGCCGCGTCGTTCGTCCGCTCCGAGGGCGGGACCAGCGCCAGCCACTCCGGGCTCGGGTTCTTCGACCGGGTGCCCGCGACCCCCACCGGTGCGGTCGTCGCGCGGTGCCTCACCTACTGGCTGCGCGACCCCCGGTACGCGGCGTCGGTCGCGGTGGTGCCGGTGATGGTGCTGCTGCTGTGGTTCCTCGGCCGCGGCGGCTCCGGCGTGCTGGGGGCGGGCGTGCTGGTGGCGTTCGTCATGGGCTGGTCGCTGTCGGCCGACATCTCCTACGACCACACCGCCTTCTGGACGCACCTGGCGGCGCCGGTGGACGGTCGCGTGGACCGCACCGGGCGCGCCGTCGCCGGGCTGCTCGTGGGTGGCGTCGCCGTGCTCGCGACGGACCTCGTGGTGCTGGGCGTCAGCGGCCGGTGGGACGCGACGGCGCCGCTGCTCGGCATGTCGCTCGGCGTGCTCGCGGCCGGGGTCGGGCTGTCCTCGGTGTACTCGGCGCGCGTCGTCTACCCGGTGCCGAAGCCGGGCGACAACCCGTTCTCGACCCCGCAGGGGAACTCGTTCGCGGTGATGCTCACGCAGAGCCTCGGGATGCTGCTGCTGCTCGTCGTGTGCGCCCCGACCGTGGGGCTCGGGATCGCGGCCCTGCTCACGGACGTGGTCCTGCTCGACGTGCTCACGCTGGCGGTGGGCGTCGGGACCGGCGTCGCCGCCGTGGTCGTGGGGATCCGGACCGGCGCCCGGGTCTACGACCGCCGCGCGCCGGAGCTGCTGCAGTCCATCCGCTCGTTCGCCTGACCCACCCCGGTGCCCGCGGGAGCGGGACGACCTCTAGGATGGTGGCCCGTGGCACTCACCATCGGCATCGTCGGCCTGCCCAACGTCGGCAAGTCCACGCTCTTCAACGCCCTCACCCGCGCGCAGGTCCTCGCGGCGAACTACCCGTTCGCGACGATCGAGCCCAACGTCGGCGTCGTGCCGCTGCCCGACCCGCGGCTCGAGAAGCTCGCGGAGATCTTCGGCAGCGAGAAGATCCTCCCCGCGACGGTGTCGTTCGTCGACATCGCGGGCATCGTCAAGGGCGCCAGCGAGGGCGAGGGCCTGGGCAACAAGTTCCTCGCGAACATCCGCGAGGCCGAGGCGATCTGCCAGGTGACCCGCGCGTTCGCCGACCCCGACGTGGTGCACGTCGACGGCCGCGTCTCGCCGAAGGACGACATCGAGACCATCAACACCGAGCTCGTCCTCGCGGACCTCCAGACGCTCGAGAAGATCGTCCCGCGCCTGGAGAAGGAGGTCCGCATCAAGAAGGCGGACCCCGCCGAGCTCGCCGCCGCGCAGGCCGCCCAGGCCGTGCTGGAGTCCGGGCAGACGCTGTTCCAGGGCGCGAAGGCCGCGGGCCTCGACCTGGCCGACCTCGCGTCGCTGCAGCTCATGACCGCGAAGCCGTTCATCTACGTCTTCAACACCGACGACGCGGGCCTCGCCGACACCGCCATGCAGGACGACCTGCGGGCCTTCGTCGCCCCGGCGGACGCGATCTTCCTCGACGCCAAGTTCGAGTCCGACCTGGTCGAGCTCGAGCCCGACGAGGCCAAGGAGATGCTGGCGGACAACGGCCAGGACGAGGCGGGCCTCGACCAGCTCGCCCGCGTCGGGTTCCACACCCTCGGTCTGCAGACCTACCTGACCGCGGGCCCCAAGGAGTCGCGCGCCTGGACGATCCACCAGGGCTGGACGGCCCCGCAGGCCGCCGGCGTCATCCACACGGACTTCCAGAAGGGCTTCATCAAGGCGGAGGTCATCAGCTTCGACGACCTCGTCGAAGCCGGCTCGGTCGCCGCCGCCCGCTCGGCGGGCAAGGCCCGCATCGAGGGCAAGGACTACGTGATGGTCGACGGCGACGTGGTGGAGTTCCGCTTCAACGTCTGAGCCGGAGCACCCATGACGCAGGACCTGCTCGCCGCGCTGCGCTGCGACCCCGAGACCCCGGCCCCGGACCTGGTCGCGGTGGACGCCGCGGACCGCCTGGTCCTGGACGAGGCGGCCCCGGCCCTCGCGGCGGCGGGTCCGGGCGAGGTGGTCGTCGTCGGCGACCGGTACGGGGCGCTCACCCTGGGCGCCACCGACCGGTTCGGCCTGCGCGCCGTCCGCGCGCACACCGACCGGCTGACCGGTGAGCAGGCGCTGGCCGCGAACGCCGGGCGGCTGGGCCTCGCGGACGCCGTCCGCCAGCACGCCGCGCTGGATCCCGACCTCGTCGCGGGCGCCCGCGTCGTGCTGCTCGCGCTGCCGCGCGCGCTGGACGCACTGGACGAGGTCGCGGGCCTGGTGGCGGCGCACGCGGCGCCGGACGTGGTGGTCGTCGCGGGTGGGCGCGAGAAGCACATGTCCCGGTCCATGAACGTGGTCCTGGGGCGCCACTTCACCGAGGTGCACGCCAGCCGGGGACGCCAGAAGGCGCGTGTGCTGCACGCGTCGGGCCCGCGTCCCGGCGCCACCTCCATCTGGCCCGCCGCGACGCAGCACGAGGACCTCGGCCTGACCGTGCACGCCCACGGTGCCGCCTTCGCGGGGACCCGCGTCGACATCGGCACCCGGTTCCTGCTGGAGCACCTGGACGGCGCCGTCCCGGACGCGGGGCGCGCCGTCGACCTGGGGTGCGGCACCGGGGTGCTCGCCACCGTCCTCGCCCGCACGCGCCCCGGGTTGTCCGTCGTCGCCACCGACGAGTCCGCGGCCGCGGTCGCGTCGGCGCGCGAGACGGTCGCGGCGAACGGGGTGGCCGACAGGGTCGAGGTGCGGCGCGCCCGCGGCACCGCGGGCCTCGACGACGCGAGCGTCGACCTGGTCGTGCTCAACCCGCCGTTCCACGTCGGGGCGGCGGTGCTCGACACCGTCGCGCCGGGGCTGTTCGCCGAGGCCGCGCGGGTGCTGCGGCCCGGCGGCGAGCTGTGGTGCGTGTGGAACTCCGGGCTCGGCTACCGGCCGTGCCTGCAGGCGCTGGTCGGGCCGACCCGGCAGGTGGCGCGCGGGCCGAAGTTCACCGTCACCGCGTCGACCCGTCGCTGAGGCCGCATCGCTTCCCGGCGTGCGTGGAGCGCGCCGACGCTCCGGTCTGGCAGGCTGAGTCCATGGCTCCGTTCACGCACGCGCAGCTCGAATCGGTACGCCAGCGGCTGCTCGAGCTCTCCCGGTCGTCGCTCGCGGTCGTCGCCGTGGATGCCGAGGACGTCGACACTCCGGACGGTCCGTCGGTGCAGGTCACCGTGCGGCTCGCGTCCGCGGCCCCGGGGGCTGAGTGGGACGCGGAGGACTTCCTCGCGATCCGGCGCGAAGCGCGGACCGCGGCCGTGGAGGCGCTGCCCGGGCAGGACGTCACCCTCGCCTACGAGTCCGCCGATCAGACGACCTCAGATGACGCTCCTGCCGAACCTGGTGCCAAGCACGATCCCGAGGAGACCCGCTGATGGCGGTGCGCTTCATCGAGTCGGAGGACCTGCTGGACCTCGCTGACCGTCTGGGAGGGCGTGGCGACGGGCCGGGGAAGCCACGGACGATCAACCTCCGCCGGTCGATCAGCACCGCGTACTACGCGGTGTTCCACAAGCTGACCCAGCACACCGCCTGGCGGCTCCTGGGTGAGACCGGGTGGACCACGCAGCACTCGGCCGTCGCGCGCTGGATCACGCACACGGATCTCGCCGCGCTGGCCGACGCGGCGAACAGCCGGGGCAACAAGGCGCTGATCGGCACCCTGGCGCCGGTGGATGCCCGTCTCGCGGATGTGGCGCAGAACTTCGTCGACCTCCAGGTCGTCCGGCACCGTGCCGACTACGACGACTTCTTCGACGTGTCGAAGGCGGCAGCACTCTCGTACGCCGATGCCGCGCGTAGCGCCGTCACCGATGCCGACGCCCTCTGGAGCGCGAAGGACGCGAGCTATCTGCGCTTCCTCGGGCTCGCGGTCGGCGGCGTGAAGGTCGCGAAGTCACGATGAGCGGGTACGACGGCACGGGGGAGCGGGACGCGGTCGCGCCCGGCTGGTACTACGACGCGGGCACCGGCTCGCAGCGCTGGTGGGACGGCCAGGCGTGGACCGAGCGCCGCCAGCCCGCCGCCGACGGCGCGGCCTCCACCGCGCCGTACGCCTCGCAGCCGCACGGTCAGCAGCCGTACCCGCAGCAGCCGTACGCCCCCGCCCGGCCGGTGCTGACCAACCACCCCGCCACCGCGGGGCTGGTGCTCGGCATCGTCGCGATGGTGGTCAACGTCCTCACGATCCCGTCGATCGTCGGCATCGTGCTGTCGTCGGCGGGCCTGCGCCGCGCGAACCAGCTCGCGGCGCACGGCTACGCGGCGGTGGGCCGGGCGAAGGCGGGCTGGGGCCTGGCGCTGTCGGTCCTGGCGTTCCTGTTCTCGGCGTCGAGCAAGTTCTTCCTGTTCTAGGCGCCGGCGTCGCCGACGGCGCGGCGCACGAGCGCGGTGATCGTGGCCTCCTCGGCGTCGCCGATGGTGGTGATCGCGTAGGAGGCGGGCCACATGGCGCCGTCGTCCAGCAGGGCGTCGTCGTTGAAGCCGAGGGTGGAGTACCGGGCCTTGAACTTCGCGGCGGGCTGGAAGAAGACGGTGGCCTTGCCGTCGCGTCCGTAGGCGGGCATCCCGTACCAGGTGCGGGGCGTGAGGTCGGGGGCGGCGGCGCGGACGATGGCGTGCACGCGCTCGGCGACCGCGCGGTCCTCGGCGGGCAGCTCGGCGATCTTGGCGAGGACCTCGGCGTCGGCGTCCTCGATCGACTTGCCGCGCTTCTTGGCGGCGCGCAGCTCGGCGGCGCGCTCCTTCATGGCGGCGCGCTCCTCGGCGGTGAAGGTGCCGTCGACGTCGTCGGTGGTGGTCTTCCGCGGGCTCATGGGTTCCTCCGGTCCGGGTGGTGGACGGCGTGGCGCGGCGGGGTGCCGCAGCTCCGTCCCGGCCGATGCTAGGGACGGGCGGTGGGGGAGCGCTTCTTCGTTCCTGACGTCCTGCGGGCGGGGTACGGCACGGAGCCCGAGGTGACGCCGGTCACGCGGGTGGGTGCGCCTTAGCACAGGTGCTCGTTCCCGCGCTGGGCGGGAAGCCCTACGCAGTGCCCCGAGGCGCCCGCGACCGCCTGGCGACCGCGTGTTTCCGCCGTGTTACAGGCATGTAGCGTCTTGAATGCTGGACACTACTGCTCAGTATCGATCCGGTAACGATGGCCCCTGACCGGGGGCTCTGTCCGATTTGTCCCAACTGAGGCCACTAGCGTGTCCACATCCATGGCGGGACCGTGCGTCCGCCGTGCCGGGACGACCGTGAGGTCGGCCCGCGCGGCAGACGGATGCCGGGGCGCCACCTTCACAGGAGGAACATTGAAGATCAGGCGAATCAGCGCCGCAGTGGCTGCGGTGTCCGCGGGAGCCCTCGTGCTCACCGCGTGCTCGGGTCCCGCTCAGGAGAGCGAGATCGAGGGGACCACGTCCGTCAACGTCGGGTGGAACGAGCCGTTCCGCTCCACGAACAACCTGACGGCCAACGGCAACGCCACGGCGAACGCCAACATCGTTTACCTGACGACGTCGTTCTTCAACTACTACGACGGCGACCTGAACCTCGCGAAGAACGAGGAGTTCGGCTCGTACGAGGTCGTCTCCGAGGACCCGTTCACCGTCAAGTACACGGTCAACGAGGGCGTCACCTGGTCCGACGGCACGCCCGTCGACGCGGCCGACATGATCCTGTTCTGGGGTGCCCAGAACGACATGTTCGACACCGTGGCCGGCGGCGACGTCCCGACGGACGCCGACGGCAACGCCGAGGTCCCGGCCGGCGAGGTCTACTTCGACTCCTCGTCGCCCGCGATGAACCAGATCACGACGTTCCCGGAGATCGGCGACGACGGCCGCTCCGTGACCTACGTCTACGACAGCCCCCGGTCCGACTGGGAGGTGTCGATGAACCAGCCCAGCCCGGTCGCCGCGCACGTCGTCGGCAAGATCGCGCTCGGCGTGGAGGACCCGACCGAGGCCAAGGCGGCCGTCGAGGACGCCTTCGAGAACAACGACGCCGAGGCGCTCGCGAAGATCGCGGACACCTGGACGAACGCGTTCAACTTCACCTCGCTGCCGGACGACCCGGACCTGTACCTCTCGTACGGCCCGTACGTCATCTCGGACTACGTCGAGAACCAGTACCTGACGCTGACCCGCAACGAGTCCTTCAACTGGGGCCCGGAGCCGAAGGTCGACTCGATCACCATCCGCTACACCGAGGACCCGCTGGCCTCGGTGACCGCGCTGCAGAACGGTGAGGTCGACCTCATCGCGCCGCAGTCCTCCGTGGACGTCCTCGCGACGCTCGACGGCATCGACGGCGTCTCCTACACCACGGCGCCCGAGGGCACCTACGAGCACGTCGACCTGACCTTCGACAACGGCGGCCCGTTCGACCCGGCCACGTACGGCGGCGACGCCGAGAAGGCGCGCCTGGTCCGCGAGGCGTTCCTCAAGACGATCCCGCGCCAGGAGATCATCGAGAAGCTCATCCAGCCGCTGCAGGAGGACGCCAAGACGCGTGACTCCTTCCTGTTCGTGCCGGGCTCCCCGGGCTACGACGAGGTCGCCGCGGGCAGCGGCGCCGACGCGTGGGCCGAGGTCGACATCGCGGGCGCCCAGGCGCTGCTGGCCCAGGCCGGCGTCGCCACCCCGGTGGACGTGCGCTTCCTCTACGGCAAGTCCAACGTCCGTCGTGCCAACGAGTACCAGCTGATCGCGGCCTCCGCCGCGCAGGCCGGCTTCAACGTCATCGACAACGGTGACGACACCTGGGGCTCGATCCTGGGCAACGGCACGTACGACGCCGCGCTGTTCGGCTGGCAGTCCACCAACACGTTCATCCTGAACGCCGAGGCGAACTACATCACCGGCGGCCAGAACAACTACGGCGGCTACTCGAACCCCGAGGTCGACGCGCTGTGGGCCGAGGTCGGCACCAACACCGACTCCGCCCGCGAGGTCGAGCTGGCCACGCAGATCGAGCAGAAGCTCAACGCCGACGCCTTCGGCGTCAACATCTTCCAGTTCCCGGGTGTGGTCGCGCACCGCGACGTCCTGCAGGGCGTCTCGACCATCGCGCTCTCGCCGACCATCTTCTGGAACTACTGGGACTGGGAGATCAGCGCCTCCGACTCGCTGGACGCGCCGAGCGCGTCCGAGTCGGAGTGATCTGACGCTCGTCTCGAGCACGCCGGCACGGGGGTACCGCGGCTCCGCCCGCGGTACCCCCGTTGCCGTGCCCCCGCACGACCCCGCCAGCACGGCACTCGCTGCCCTATACCACGGATGAAGCGCAATTCCTCCCCACCGGGAGTGCCTACACTTGCGCTTTGCGAGTACCCCTTCCCGTGAGGCAAGGACCCCATGGCCACCACTGTGACGACCCGTGCCTCCGGCGCGCGCTCCGCGCCCGACGCACCGGTCACGGCACGACGCTCCTGGTTCCGGAGCGCGGCGCCGACCCTGACCTTCCTCGGTCGACGACTCCTCTCGTCGGCGATCGTGCTGCTCGGAGCGACGTTCATCGTCTACATGCTCCTGTCGTTCGCCCTCGACCCCCTCGAGGACCTGCGCACCAGCACGGCGCCCAACAAGGAGGCGCTGATCGACGCCCGTGTGCGTCTGCTCGACCTCGACACGCCGCCGGTGATCCGCTACTTCAAGTGGCTCGGCGCCCTGTTCACGGGTGACCTCGGCTCGAGCTGGGTGAGCGGCCAGCAGGTCACCGCCCTGCTCGGCAGCGCGATCCCCAGCACCGTGCAGCTCGTCGCCGCCTCGACGCTGATCGCGATCGGCCTCGGCGTGCTGGTCGGCATCGTGTCGGCCCTGCGCCAGTACACGCGGTTCGACTACTCCGTGACGTTCCTGTCCTTCGTGCTCTACTCGCTGCCCGCGTTCTGGGTGGCGGTGCTGCTGAAGCTCTGGGGCGCCATCGGGTTCAACGACTTCCTCGCGGACCCGCACATCCCGCCGATGTGGCTCGCGATCATCTCGCTGGCCTCCGGCGTGATCTGGTCGTCCGTGATCGGCGGCAGCACCCGCACCCGGTGGATCTCGTTCGCCGCGAGCGTCGTCGCGACCGCCGGCCTGCTGACCTTCATCTCCGGCACCGGTTGGCTGCTCGACCCGAGCCTCGGCATGCTCGGCATCGCCGCGATCGGCGTCGGCATCGCGTTCGGCATCACGGCCCTGACGGCCGGGCTGGGCAACCGCCGCGCGCTGTACTCGGCGCTGACGACCGTCGCCATCGGCGTCGCGCTGTACGTGCCGCTGCAGTACGCGTTCGTCAACGCGAGCACCTGGCTGATCGTGGGCCTGGGCGTCGTCGCCATCGGGGTCGGCCTCGTCGTCGGCTGGGCGTTCGGCGGCTACGACCGCGCGATCTCCATGCGCGGCGCGGCGATCACCGCCCTCGGCGTCGGCCTGCTGATCTACGTCGACCGCGTGATGGCGGTCTGGCAGGCGTACAGCAACGCGTCCCAGATCAACGGCCGCCCCATCGCCACCATCGGCTCCCAGACGCCGGGTCTGAGCGGTGACTACTGGGTCGAGTCGCTGGACAAGTTCACGCACCTCGTCCTGCCGACCATCGCGCTGATCCTCATCTCGTTCGCGAGCTACACCCGGTACTCCCGGGCGAGCCTGCTCGAGGTGATGAACCAGGACTACATCCGCACCGCGCGGGCCAAGGGCCTCTCGGAGCGGGTCGTCACGACGCGGCACGCCTTCCGCAACGCGCTCATCCCGCTCGCGACGGTCGTCCCGCTCGACATCGCGGCGCTGTTCAGCGGCGCGATCATCACCGAGCGCATCTTCGCGTGGAGCGGCATGGGCCAGCTCTTCCTCAGGTCGCTGCAGGCCAGGGACGCCGACCCGGTCATGGGGTACTTCCTCGTCACCGGCACGCTCCTCGTCCTCGCCAACATCGTGGTCGACTTCGTCTACGCGGCGCTCGACCCCCGGATCCGGGTGAACTCATGAGCCTCACACCTCCCCTCGAGCCGAACGAGGGCATCGTCGACCCGGCGGAGAACGTCGAGAACGCCATCGAGATGAAGGAGGTCGAGGGCCTCTCCCAGGGGCGCATCGTCCTGCGGCGGTTCCTGCGGCACCGCGGCGCGATGATCTCGGCCTTCGTCCTGCTGGCCGTGGTGCTCCTCGTGACCACCTCGATCGGCTGGGGCTTCATCCCCGGCTGGTGGCAGTACAGCTACAAGGACCTGAACCCGATCGTCAACGCCGGTGGCGCCCCGACCATGGGGTTCCAGGACGGCGGCTTCACGTTCGGCTCGCACCCCTTCGGGCAGGACAACGTCGGGCACGACGGCTTCGCGCTCGTCATGCGGGGCACGCAGCAGTCGCTGACCGTCATGCTCGTAGTCGGCCTGCTGTCCACCACGATCGGCGTCGTCGTCGGCGCGCTGGCCGGGTTCTTCCGCGGCCGCCTGGACGACCTGCTCATGCGGTTCACCGACATGATCATCACCATCCCGGTGATCATGATCGGCGCGATCCTCGGTGTGCTGGTCGGCGGCGCGAGCCCGTGGTCGCTGGCCGTGGCGCTGTCGCTGGTCTCGTGGACCAACATGGCGCGTCTGGTGCGCGGGCAGTTCCTCACCCTGCGCGAGCGGGAGTTCGTGGACGCGGCCCGCGTGGCCGGGGCCTCGAACGGCCGGATCATGTTCAAGCACATCCTGCCGAACGCCGTCGGCGTGATCATCGTCAACGCGACGCTGCTCATGGCCTCGGCGATCTTGCTCGAGACCGCGCTGTCCTACCTGGGCTTCGGCATCAACAGCCCCGAGGTCTCCCTCGGGCAGCTGATCAACGAGTACCAGACGGCGTTCGCCACGCGGCCGTGGCTGTTCTGGTGGCCGGGTCTGTTCATCGTGACGATCGCGCTGTGCGTGAACTTCATCGGTGACGGCCTGCGCGACGCGTTCGACCCGCGTCAGCGCCGGATCCCGACCAACCGCGCGCTGGCCAAGGCGGACGCCCGCAAGGCGCGCGCCGCGGCCCGGACCGCGAGCGCCTGAGTTGTCAGAGCGCGACGGTCAGCACGCTGGCCGCGACCAGCACCACGGTCGCGGTCAGCGTGCCGACGTGCCAGCGGACCCGGGGGGTCGCGCGCTCGACGCGCGGGTCGTCCAGGACGCCGGCGTCGCGCAGCTCCTCCCAGCGGGCGCGCACCAGCATCGCCGCCTGGCCGGAGCCGCTGGACGCGAGGTCGCCGGGGCGCACCGACCCGCCGGGGCCGTACGTCGAGGAGGGCAGGTGCGCGACGTCGTCGCGGCCGGACGCCTGGACGCGGCTGCGGCTCGGGGCGGGTGCGGCCCACGCCGCGTAGTCGCCGTAGGCGGTGTGCAGCGTGAGGGCGTACTTGGTGTCGACGCGCTCGATCGTCGGCCAGGGCAGCTCGATCGTCCGGGTGACGTTGCGCAGCTCGACGCCCGCGGGGCTGATCACCACGGCGGGGCGCCAGTAGGCGGCCCAGACCAGCGTGACGCCGAGCGCCACGGGGGCCACGTACGGCCACGTCGCGCCGGCGTCCGCCACCAGGCCGCTGATGATGCCGGCGACGCCGAGCACCGCCACGACCACCGCAAGAACCCGGCCGAAGGCCGGCCTGTACTCCACCACATCCGCCGAGACCATGGCGACATCGTCCCAGACCAGCGGACGACGACCGTCCTGCTCGACGTCGCGCGGCCCGCACACCAGGGCACGCCCCACGGAAGGATCCCGCACCGTGACCACTGACTACGCCCCTGTCCCGGGGACGCCCGGAGCCGACGCCAAGGCGCCGATCCTCGAGGTCCGCGACCTGTCGGTCGAGTTCTTCGTGGACGGCGAGTGGTTCCCGGCCGCCCAGGAGGTCAGCTACGACGTCCGCCCCGGCGAGGTGCTGGCGATCGTCGGCGAGTCCGGCTCCGGCAAGACGCAGTCGTCGATGTCGCTGATCGGTCTGCTGCCCCCGAACGGCCGCTCCCACGGCTCCGCGAAGCTCTCGGGCAAGGAGCTGCTGGGCCTGAACCACAAGCAGCTGAGCAAGGTGCGCGGCAAGGACGTCGCGGTCATCTTCCAGGAGCCGATGACGGCGCTGAACCCGGTCTACACGGTCGGCTTCCAGATCGTGGAGACGCTGCGCGTCCACTTCGACATGACGCCGAAGCAGGCGCGCGAGCGCGCGGTCGAGCTGCTGCGCATGGTCGACCTGCCCGACCCGGAGAAGTCGGTCGACAAGTACCCGCACCAGCTGTCCGGCGGCCAGCGCCAGCGCGCGATGATCGCCCAGGCGCTGGCGTGCGAGCCGAAGCTGCTGATCGCCGACGAGCCGACGACGGCCCTCGACGTCACGGTGCAGGCCGAGATCCTCAAGCTCATGCGCGACCTGCGGCACCGGGTCGACGCGGGCATCATCCTCATCACCCACGACATGGGCGTGGTCGCGGACCTGTCGGACCGCGTCATGGTGATGAAGAACGGCCGCGTCGTGGAGTCCGGCTCCGCGGACGAGGTGTTCAACCGCCCGCAGCACGAGTACACCCGCCAGCTGCTGGACGCGGTGCCGCACCTCGGCTCCGAGACCCTGGCGGCGGCGGGCCTGCACGGCGAGCACCCGGTCGCCGAGGCCGAGGGCACGGCGGGCACGTCCGCGACCCGCACCCAGGACCGCGGCGTGGACCCGTTCGGCAAGCCCGTCGTGGCCGCGCCGACCGAGTTCGCGCTCGAGGCGAAGGGACTGGTCATCGAGTACCCGGGTCGCGGTCGCGTCCCGGCGTTCCGGGCGATCAACGGCATCGACCTGACCATCGGCAAGGGCGAGGTCGTCGGCCTGGTCGGCGAGTCCGGCTCCGGCAAGACGACCGTAGGCCGCGCCGCGGTGGGCCTGCTGCCCGTCGCCGAGGGCTCGATGACGGTCAACGGCGTCGAGCTCGCGGGCATCAAGCCGAAGGACCTGCGGGCCGTCCGCCAGGACGTGTCGATCGTGTTCCAGGACCCGGGCTCCTCGCTGAACCCCCGCCTGCCGATCGGCGAGTCCATCGGCGAGCCGCTGAAGCTGCACAAGATCGCCTCGGGCGCGGACCTGGACCGCCGGGTCGAGTCGCTGCTCGACCGGGTGCACCTGCCCCGTGCGATGCGCAACCGCTACCCGCACGAGCTGTCCGGCGGCCAGCGCCAGCGCGTCGGCATCGCCCGCGCCCTGGCCCTGTCGCCCAAGCTGCTGATCGCGGACGAGCCGACGTCGGCGCTCGACGTGTCGGTGCAGGCCCGCGTGCTGGAGCTGTTCCAGGAGCTGCAGCGCGAGTACGGCTTCGCGTGCCTGTTCATCAGCCACGACCTCGCCGTGGTCGAGATCCTGTCGAACCGGATCGCGGTCATGAGCAAGGGCGACCTGGTCGAGGTCGGCCCGCGTGAGCAGATCCTGCGCGCGCCGCAGCAGGACTACACCAAGCGCCTGCTCGCCGCCGTCCCGGTCCCGAACCCCGCGGAGCAGAAGCTGCGCCGCGAGGAGCGCGACCGCCTGCTGGCCGCCGCGGCCGCCGAGAGCGCCGCCGCGGGGGCGTCCGCCGTCGCCGACGGTCGACGCGTCCAGGCCTTCGAGGACGCCGAGGTGACCAACAAGGGCAACTTCGACGGCAACACCCGCCCGCGCGGCGGTGCGTCGCAGGTCTGACCTGCTGTCACCCTCCCCGGACGCCCCGGTCCGAGCCCAGCCTCGAACCGGGGCGTCCGTGCGCGTACAATCGATCGGCGCTCGACGTCGTCGCGCCCCCTGATCCCCACTCCTCGCGGAATGAGTCCTGACATGTCCGTGCCCACCGGCACCCGGGTGCGCGGCGATCTGCGCAACGTCGCGATCGTCGCCCACGTCGACCACGGCAAGACCACCCTCGTGGACGCGATGCTCCACCAGTCCGGCGCCTTCGGCGCGCACGCGCACGTCGACGAGCGGGCGATGGACTCGGGCGACCTCGAGCGCGAGAAGGGCATCACCATCCTCGCGAAGAACACCGCGGTCCGGTACGCCGGTCCCGCGGCGGCCGCGGCGGGCGAGCCCGGTGGCATCACCATCAACGTCATCGACACCCCGGGCCACGCCGACTTCGGCGGCGAGGTCGAGCGCGGCCTGTCGATGGTCGACGGCGTCGTGCTGCTCGTCGACGCGTCCGAGGGCCCGCTGCCCCAGACGCGGTTCGTGCTCCGCAAGGCCCTGGCCGCGAAGCTCCCCGTCATCATCGTCGTCAACAAGGTCGACCGCCCCGACTCCCGGATCACCGAGGTCGTCGCCGAGGCCACCGACCTGCTGCTCGGCCTGGCGTCCGACCTGCACGACGAGGTCGAGGACCTGGACCTCGACGCGATCCTCGACGTCCCCGTGGTCTACGCCGCCGCGAAGGCCGGGCGCGCGTCGCTGACGCAGCCCGCCGACGGCAGCCTCCCGGAGGACTCGGACAGCCTGGAGCCGCTGTTCGCGACCATCCTCGACAAGATCCCCGCCCCGACCTACACCGAGGGCGCGCCGCTGCAGGCGCACGTCACCAACCTCGACGCGTCGCCGTTCCTCGGCCGCCTCGCGCTGCTGCGCATCTTCAACGGCGAGCTGACCAAGGGCCAGACCGTCGCGTGGGCGCGCCACGACGGCACGATGCAGAACGTCCGCATCACCGAGCTGCTGGAGACCAAGGCGCTCGACCGCGTCCCCACCGAGAAGGCCGGCCCCGGCGACATCGTCGCGGTGGCGGGCATCGCCGACATCACCATCGGCGAGACGCTGACCGACCCCGACGACCCGCGGCCGCTGCCGCTGATCACGGTCGACGACCCGGCGATCTCGATGACCATCGGCATCAACACCTCGCCGCTCGCGGGCAAGGGCGGCAAGGGCCACAAGGTCACCGCCCGCCAGGTCAAGGACCGCCTCGACTCCGAGCTCATCGGCAACGTGTCGCTGCGCGTCGTCCCGACCGACCGCCCCGACGCGTGGGAGGTCCAGGGCCGTGGGGAGCTCGCGCTGGCGATCCTCGTCGAGCAGATGCGCCGCGAGGGCTTCGAGCTCACCGTCGGCAAGCCCCAGGTCGTCACCAAGAAGGTCGACGGCAAGGTGCACGAGCCCGTCGAGCGCATGACCATCGACGTCCCCGAGGAGTACCTCGGCGCGGTCACCCAGCTGCTCGCGCAGCGCAAGGGCCGCATGGAGACCATGTCGAACCACGGCACCGGCTGGGTCCGCATGGAGTTCCTGGTCCCGGCGCGCGGCCTCATCGGCTTCCGCACCCGGTTCCTCACGGACACCCGCGGCACCGGCATCGCCTCGTCCCTCGCCGAGGGCTACGAGCCGTGGGCCGGCCCGATCGAGACCCGCATCGCCGGCTCGCTCGTCGCCGACCGCGCGGGTGCCGTGACGCCGTTCGCGATGATCAACCTGCAGGAGCGCGGCTCCTTCTTCGTCGACCCCACGCAGGAGGTCTACGAGGGCATGATCGTCGGCGAGAACTCCCGCGCCGAGGACATGGACGTCAACATCACCAAGGAGAAGAAGCTCACCAACATGCGCTCCTCCACGGCCGACAACTTCGAGAACCTGGTGCCGCCGCGGCACCTGACCCTCGAGGAGTCGCTGGAGTTCGCCCGCGAGGACGAGTGCGTCGAGGTGACCCCCGAGGTGGTGCGGATCCGCAAGGTGATCCTGGACCAGACGGAGCGCGCGCGCGCCGTCGCGCGGAACAAGCGCGCCTGACACCCGCATGACCCCCGCCGCGAGCACGTCGCCCGTCACGGGTGGCGTGCTCGCGGTGCACGCGCACCCGGACGACGAGACGCTCGCGACGGGCGCGCTGCTCGCGACGTGGGCGGCGCAGGGGCGGCCCGCGCTGGTCGTCACCTGCACCCGCGGCGAGCGGGGCGAGGTGATCGGCGCCGCGCACCGGGCGCTGGAGGGCGACGGCGCGGCTCTCGCCGCGCACCGCACCCGCGAGCTCGAGGCCGCGACCCGCGCGCTGGGCGCGGACCAGGTCTTCCTGGACACGCTCGCGCCCGCCGCGTCCGTCGAGAGCGGAGAACCTGCTGCGCAGAAGCCGCGAACGGGGCCCGTTTCTCCGCACTCGGCGCAGGACGAGCACTCGCGGTTCGAGGACTCGGGGATGGCCTGGCTCGGGACGGGGGCCGCGGGGGCGGCGACCACGATCCCGGAGCGGGCGTTCGTGCGCGTGCCGCTCGACCGGGCCGCGCGGCCGCTCGCGGCGCTGGTCCGGCGGCGGCGACCGGACCTGGTCGTCACGTACGAGCCGGGCGGCGGGTACGGCCACCCGGACCACGTGCGCGCGCACGAGGTCACGATGCGCGCGGTCGCCCTGGCCGCCGATCCCGCGGTGACGCTGCCGGGAGAGCCGTGGGCGGCGCCGGTCGCGTGGGCGGTCGTGCCCGAGGCGGCGCTGCGGGCGGGGTACGCCGCGCTCGCCGAGGTCCCCGAGGTCGCCGCGCTGCTTGCCGAGGGCGCCGAGGGTGCCGACCGCCGCGTGCACCGCGAGGGGCCGCTCGTCCTGCCCGACCCGGCGGGCCCGCTGCCGTCCGTCGCCGTCGCGGAGACCCCGGACCTCGTCGTCGACGTGCTGCCCGTGCGCGACCGCGTGCTCGCGGCGCTGCGCGCGCACGCCACCCAGGTCCAGGCGGTCACGGCCCTGGAGCACCCGCTGCTCGCGGGGGCGTCCGCGCTGTCCAACCTCGTCCTGGCCCCGCTGCTGCGCACGGAGTCCTACCGCTGGGCGCCAGGCCACGCCCCGACGCGGCCCTGACCCCCACCCGGACCGGGTCGGGTGACGGCGCACAGCGGCGGGACGTAGCCTGGCGCCCGTGCCCGGAACCTTCTCGCTGACCCCCGGTGCGGTGCTGCGCGCCGTCGGCTTCCTGCTGCTCGGCGTCCTCGTGGGCGCCGTCGGTACCGTCATGCACCGGTCGGTGCGCCCGTGGGGCGTCGTCGTGTGCCTGCTGCTCGTGCTGGCCGCGGCGGTGACCGCGCGCGCCGCCGCGGGGTGGGTCGCGTCGGTGGCGCTGCTGGTCGGGCTGTTCGCGAGCGTGCAGGTGCTGTCCGGTGCAGGGCCGGGCGGGGACGTGCTGCTGCCGGCGGCGGACGGCACCGTCGGCTGGGTGTGGGCGATCGGCGCGATGGCGGTGGCCCTGGCGGTCGCGGTCGCGCCCCGGGCGTGGTTCGCGGAGGTGCCGCTGCGCCGCCGCGCCCCGGTGGTCGTGCCCGGCCCGACGCCGTGACGTCCGAGGTCGACCCGCTGCTGGGTGACGGCGACGCCACCGGCCTGGCGGAGACCGACGCGTTCCGGTCGGCGATGAGCCGCCTGCCCGCCGGGGTCGTGGTGGTCGCGGTGCGGTGGCGCGGGCTGGACCAGGCGATGACGGCGAGCGCCGTGACGTCGGTGTCGCTCGATCCGCCGATGCTGCTGGTGTGCGTGCACGCGGACGCCCGGCTGCGCGACGCGCTGGACGACGTCGACACCTGGACGGTCAGCGTGCTCGCGGACGACCAGGGCCCGGTCGCGGACTGGCTGTCGTCCCCGGGCCGCCCGGCGATCGGGCAGCTCGACCGGGTGCCGCACGAGCGCGCCCCGCTGTCCGGGGCGGTGCGCGTCCGGGGCGCGGCGGCCTGGTTCGAGTGCCGGACCGCGCAGGTCGTCCCCGCGGGGGACCACGACGTCGTCCTGGCACGGGTCCTGGCCGCCCACGAGGGCGAGCCGGACGCCGGGAGCCTCGTGCACCTGCGCCGCCGGCTGCGGCCGCTGCGGTGACGCGCGGCCGGGTTTGACGCGCCGCTGACCCGGAGCCGACCTCCGCACAAGGTCGGTCGGCGACCGTTGCGAAGTCGTGACCTCCCGGGCGTCCGGATCGTGCCTTTCGCCACGTACCCCGGACAGGTGACGACCGTAGAATCACGCACGCGGACGCGTCGGGCGTGCCGCTCGCGAGGGGGAGCTGGATGGCCAAGGGCAGTGCCGAGAACACCGAGCCCGTCGTGGACGGGGACGGTCCGGACGAGGCCTGGTCGCCGCTCGCGGAGTTCGACGGCGACCGACCGCGGCGACGCTGGCTGCGGACCACGCTGATCGTGGTCGGCGCGGTCGTGGTGCTCGGGGGCGCGTACGTCGGGACGTCCTACGCCCTGGCCGACCGGGTGCCGCGCGGGACGACCGTCGCGGGCATCGAGATCGGCGGCATGTCCACCGCGCGCGCCGAGCAGGCGCTCATCGACGGCCTGGGCTCGCTGTCCGACGAGCCGGTCCCCGTGACGGCGCAGGACATCACCGGCTCGGTCGACCCCGCCACGGCGGGCCTCGCGCTCGACGTCCCCGCGACGGTCGAGCGGCTCACGGGCGTCGACCTGCGCCCGCAGCGGCTCTGGCAGCACCTCGTGGGAGCCGGTGCCGCCGAGCCGGTGACCGACGTGGACGAGGCCGCGCTGGACGAGGCCGTCGCCGGTCTCGCGCAGACGCTGACCCTGGCCCCGGTGGACGGGTCGATCGTCATCGCCGACGGCGCCCCGCACGCGGTGGACGCGGCCGACGGCTGGGCGCTGGACGAGGACGCCGCCCGCGAGACGCTGGTCAGCACGTGGCTCACCGCCGCCCGGCCGCTGGAGCTCACCACCGAGGTGGTCGAGCCCGACGTCACCCAGGAGGAGACCGAGCGCGCCCTGCAGGACGTCGCCTCGAAGATCGGCACCGCCCCGGTGCGGGTGCAGGTCGCGGGCCAGACCGTCGAGGTGCCCGCGGACGTGCTGCTGCAGGTGTCGTCGTTCGTCCCGGCGGACGGCGAGCTCGCGCTGCAGATGGACGGGGCCGCGCTGGTCGAGGCCGTCCTGGCGCGCAGCACCGACCTGCTCACCACGGCGTCGGACGCCCGCTTCGAGTTCCAGGACGCCGGCCCGGTCATCGTGCCCGGCACCCCGGGCACCACCCTCGACCCGGCGGCGCTCGCCACGGCCGTGTCCGCCGCGGTGGTCGACTCCGGCCGCACCGCGGAGGTGGCGCTGGTGGAGTCCGACCCGGCGCAGACCACCGAGGCCCTGGAGGCGCTGGGCGTCACGACCGCCGTCGCCGAGTTCGACACGCCGCTCACCAGCGAGCCGCGGCGCACCAAGAACATCGCGGCGGGCGCGGCGGCGATCAACGGCACGCTCGTCCGCCCGGGGGAGACGTTCAGCCTCACCGACGCGCTCGGCCCGATCGACGCGGCGCACGGCTTCGTGCAGGCGGGTGCGATCGTCAACGGCGAGCACACCGACGCGTGGGGCGGCGGCCTGTCGCAGCTGTCGACCACGACGTTCAACGCCGCCTACGAGGCGGGCATGGAGGACGTCGAGCACAAGCCGCACTCCGAGTGGTTCTCCCGGTACCCGGCGGGCCGCGAGGCGACCCTGTTCACCGGCACGCTCGACATGCGCTGGAAGAACAACACGCCCTACGGCGTGCTGGTGCAGGCGTGGGTGGCCGACGGCAAGACGTACGTGCGCCTGTGGAGCACGCCGTACTGGGAGGTCACCTCCGAGTCCGGGCCGAAGACCAACGTCGTGCAGCCGACCACCGTCTACTCGCAGTCCGCGACCTGCTCCCCGCAGTCGGCGGGCAACCCCGGGTTCCGGATCACGGTGACGCGGACGGTCAAGCTCAACGGCGAGGTCGTCGCCACCGAGCCGTTCTCGTGGACCTACCGCGCGCAGAACCGCGTCGTGTGCGGCCCGAACCCGGCGACGGCGGCCCCGGCCACGCCCTGATCCCGGTCGGCCCCGCGTCCGTCAGCCCCCGGCGGGACGCCGGGGGCGGCGCACCGGCGCGGGCGGGACGACCTTGCCCAGCGCGATCTCGGCACCCGGGACCCGGACGTCGCCCGCGCGCCGGGTCCGGACGGTGACGCCGTCGGCGTCGACGGCGAGCAGGTCGCCGAGGACGTCGGTGTACGGCTGCGGCGAGCCCTCCGGCAGGCGGCGGCGCACGACCACGCGGTCACCGACCCGCCACGCGCGCCAGTGCCGCCCGGTGTCGACGGTGTCGACGGTGTCGTCCACCTCGTCCACGGGTGCTCCTCCCCGGGCCGCGACCCGTCGTCCCCTGCGGCCGTCGTGGCGCAGGTGAGCGATACTAGGAGCAGCGGGGCCCCCGGGCCCCATCCCCCGCACCGACCAGCAGCGCGCCGCCCCCGGCGCGTGGAGGACGCACCGTGACGTACGTGATCGCCCAGCCCTGCGTGGACGTCAAGGACAAGGCGTGCATCGAGGAGTGCCCCGTCGACTGCATCTACGAGGGCCAGCGGTCGCTGTACATCCACCCCGACGAGTGCGTGGACTGCGGGGCGTGCGAGCCGGTGTGCCCGGTCGAGGCGATCTACTACGAGGACGACGTCCCCGAGCAGTGGAGCGAGTACTACAAGGCGAACGTCGAGTTCTTCGACGACCTGGGCTCGCCCGGCGGCGCGGCCAAGATGGGGCAGATCGCGAAGGACCACCCGGTCATCGCGACGCTCCCGCTCCAGGTGCACGGGGAGTAGCGCGCGTGGGGCTGGCGACCGGCGCGCTGCCGGACTTCCCCTGGGACTCCCTCGTGCCGTTCGGCGACCGGGCCCGGTCGCACCCCGACGGCATCGTGGACCTGTCGGTCGGCACGCCCGTCGACCCGACGCCCGCCGTGCTGCGGCAGGCGCTGGTCGACGCGGCCGACGCGCACGGGTACCCGCAGACGTGGGGGACCGCCGACCTGCGCGAGGCCGTCGTGGCGTGGTTCGCCCGGCGCCGGGGCGTGCCCGACCTCGACCCGGCGGGCGTGCTGCCGACCATCGGCTCCAAGGAACAGGTGGCGCTGCTGCCCGCGCTGCTCGGTCTGGGGGCGGGCGACCTCGTCGCGCACCCCGCGGCGGCGTACCCGACCTACGACGTGGGTGCCCGGCTCGCCGGTGCGGAGCCGGTCGCGACGGACGACCCGGTCGGGCTGATGCGCGGCCCCGAGGGGGACCGGGTGCGGCTCGTGTGGCTGAACTCGCCCGGCAACCCGGACGGGAGCGTGCTGGGTGTCGCCGAGCTGCGCGCGGTGGTCGAGGCGGCCCGCGACGTGCAGGAGCGCACGGGGCAGCGCGTCGTCGTGGCGTCCGACGAGTGCTACGCCGAGCTGCCGTGGGCCGAGCCGTGGGCGTCGCGCGGCGTGCCGTCGCTGCTGGACCCGCGGGTCACCGGCGGTGACCTCACCGGCCTGCTGGCGCTGTACTCGCTGTCCAAGCAGTCGAACCTCGCGGGCTACCGGGCGGCGTTCACCGCCGGGGACCCGGCGCTGGTCGCGGACCTGCTCGGCACCCGCAAGCACGCGGGGATGATCGTCCCCGCCCCGGTGCAGGCCGCGATGACGGTCGCGCTCGGGGACGACGCGCACGTGGCGGAGCAGCGCGAGCGGTACCGGGCGCGGCGCACGGCGCTGCTCGCGGCGGTCGAGGGCGCGGGGCTGGTCGTGGACCGCTCGGAGGCCGGCCTGTACCTGTGGGCGCGGCCCGCGTCCGGCGACGACGACTGCTGGGCCACGGTCTCGCGCTTCGCGGACCTCGGCATCCTCGTCGCGCCGGGGTCGTTCTACGGCTCGCCCCGGCACGTGCGGGTCGCGCTGACCGCGACGGACGAGCGGGTGGCCGCCGCGGTCGCCCGGCTCGGAGGCGTGTGACCCGAGTCACACAGCCGGGGGCCCGGTTCGGTGTGGTCCACCTCCCGGACCCGAAGTAGCGTCGGGGCAGGCCGACGTCACCCCCGTGGCGTGCCGCCCGCACCGCCGCGGCGCCCAGGCCAGCACGACCTCGCGGACCGGACCGAGGTCCGGACCCCCGCACCCGCCCGAGGAGGAGCGCCATGCCCGACGTCGGCACGCCGACCGTCCACCTGGACGTCGACGGCACCCCCCACGACCTGCCCGTCGTGCACGCCACCGAGGGCAACGACGGCGTCGTCGTCTCCTCGCTGCTGCGCGAGACCGGCCTGGTCACCGTCGACCCCGGCTTCATGAACACCGCGTCCTGCGAGTCGCAGATCACCTACATCGACGGCGACGCGGGCATCCTGCGCTACCGCGGGTACCCGATCGACCAGCTGGCGGAGAAGTCCTCGTTCCTCGAGGTCGCGTACCTGCTGATCAACGGCGAGCTGCCGACCGCCGACCAGCTCGAGGCGTTCGTCGAGCGGATCAACCGGCACACCTTCGTGCACGAGAACTTCCGCACCTTCATGGGGACGTTCCCGTCCGGCGCGCACCCGATGGCCGTGATGTCGTCCGCGATCAACGCGCTCGCCACGTTCTACCCCGAGTCGCTGGACCCGTTCGACCCGGAGACGGTCGAGCTCGCGACGGTGCTCATCCTCGCGAAGACCCGCACGATCACGTCGTACCTGCACCGGACGTCGCGCGGCGAGCCGCTGCTGTACCCCGACTACTCGCGCGGGTACGTCGAGGACTTCCTGCGCATGACGTTCGCGGTGCCGTACCAGCAGTACGAGGTCGACCCGACCGTGGTGCAGGCTCTCGACAAGCTGCTCATCCTGCACGCCGACCACGAGCAGAACTGCTCGACGTCGACCGTCCGGGTCGTCGGCTCCAGCCACGCCAACCTGTACGCGTCGGTCGCGGCGGGCATCAACGCCCTGTCCGGCCCGCTGCACGGCGGTGCGAACGAGGCCGTGCTGAAGATGCTCGCGGAGATCCAGGCGAACGGCGGCGACGCCAGCGAGTTCATGCGCCGGGTGAAGAACAAGGAGCAGGGCGTCCGGCTCATGGGCTTCGGGCACCGGGTCTACAAGAACTACGACCCGCGCGCGGCCATCGTGAAGCAGAGCGCCGACGCCGTGCTGTCCGCCCTGGGCGGCAACAACGAGCTGCTGGACATCGCCCGCCGGCTCGAGGAGATCGCGCTCTCGGACGACTACTTCATCTCCCGCAAGCTCTACCCGAACGTCGACTTCTACACCGGCCTCATCTACAAGGCCATGGGCTTCGACGACCGCATGTTCACCCCGCTGTTCGCGCTCGGCCGGATGCCCGGCTGGATCGCGCAGTGGCGCGAGATGATGCGCGACCCGCAGACCAAGATCAGCCGTCCCCGGCAGGTCTACTCGGGCCCGGCGGAGCGCGACTACCGCGGCGTCGCCGAGCGCTGAGGTCTTTCACCCGGTCGCCCGCCGAACTGATCAGGACGAACCGGTCAGAACCCCGCAGTCCGGACCGATCAGGGGGGCATGTCGCCCACTGAGGCCGCGCAGCAGATGCGTGGCACCAGCCGGCGGTCAGGACCTGCGCGGGGGCGACGCGCAGCACGGCCGACCGGCGTCGAACGGACCTTCGGGCCCGAGGAGATCATCGTCTCGAAGACGGATCCCCGCGGGGTCATCACCTACGCCAACGACGTGTTCACCCGGGTCGCGGGGTTCACCGAGGAGGAGATCCTCGGGCAGCCGCACAACCTGATCCGGCACCCGGACATGCCGCGCGCGGTGTTCCAGCTCATGTGGGACGTGATCCCCACCGGTCAGGAGCTCTTCGCGTACGTGCTGAACCTGGCGGCGGACGGCGGGCACTACTGGGTGCTCGCCCACGTCACCGCCACGCGCGGTCCCGGCGGGTCGGTCGTCGGGTACCACTCGAACCGCCGGTGGGTCCCGCCGGCGACGCGGCGCACCGTCGCGGACCTGTACGCGCGGGTGCTGGGGGCGGAGCAGCGCGAGGAGCGCACGAAGGACGCCATCGCGGCGGGGACGGCCGAGCTGACCGCCGCGCTCGCCGAGGCGGGCACGACCTACGACGAGCTCGTCTGGTCGCTGGCCGGGCGGGACGACGCGGTCGACGCGCCGCTCGCGGGCGTGGGGGGTGCGCGGTGAGCCGGGGTCTGCTCACGGCGCGCCGCCCCGGCACCGTCGCCGTGGTCGAGCCCGCGCTCGACCCGGCGACCCGGGCGTCGCTCGACCTGCTCGCCGAGTTCTGCGACCGCCTCGCGGCCGGTGACCTCGAGGGCCGCCTGCCGACGCTCGGCGGCGACCCGTCCGTGCAGCGGGCGCGCGCGGCCCTGAACCGGGTCGCGGACCTGGTGGACGCCTACGTGCGCGAGTCGCAGGCGTCGCTCGCCGCGGCGGAGGAGGGCCGGTTCCACCGGCGGTTCCTGCGCCGGGGGATGCCCGGGGCGTTCCGGTCGGGCGCGGTGCGCATCGACGCCGCGCGCGGAGGTCTGGAGGCGGCGGCCCGCCGCACGGCCCGGGACCAGGAGGAGCGGGAGGCGCTGGCCGAGCGGCTGGTGGACGTCGCCGCGCGGGTCTCGGACTCGGCCCAGGGCCTCGCGTCGTCGGCGGCGGCGCTCACCGGCGCCGCCGACTCCGCGACGACGGCCGCGCGGGACTCGCGCGCGACCGTGCGGGACCTGGCGGACACGTCCGCGCAGATCGAGGAGGCGGCGGGCCTGGTCAAGGCCATCGCGAGCCGCACCCGGCTGCTCGCGCTCAACGCGACCATCGAGGCGGCGCGCGCGGGGGAGGCGGGGCGCGGGTTCGCGGTCGTGGCCTCCGAGGTGCGCGCGCTCGCGGACGACTCGGCGGGGCGCTCGGAGGACATCGCCCGGCAGGTCGTGGCGGCGCAGGCCGCGGCGGACGACGCGGGCGTGGCCATCGGCCGGATCGACGAGATCATCGCGGGCATGGCGGCGCAGGTCGACCAGGTCGCGACCGCCGCGGGCCACGCCCCCGGCGAGGGCCTGGCGGACCTCGCGGCGGAGCTCCGCCGCGAGATCACGGCCTTCGCCGCGCTCCGCTGAGCGGTCCTCCCACGAGGTCGAGGGTTTCCCCGGCCGGCCCGGCGTGTCGGGGCGGCGTGTCGCCTGGAACCCTCGATCTCGCCGAGACGCGCTACGGGGCGAGGGTGAGCGCGACCGTGCCCGCGGCGGGGCGGTCGCCCTCCGGGTCGGGGGTCCAGGCGTCGGCGGTGCGGTCCCAGCGGCCGCCCGCGACGTCCACCCGCTCGACCCCCAGGGCCTCGGCCGTCGCCACCGCCCACTGCGCCACCGCCCAGGCCGAGCGCGCGGCGTCACCTCCGGACACCCCGGCCAGACCGGCGGCGTCCAGCACGACCACCACGCCGTCCCCGGCGGCCGCGTCGACCGCGGGGGTCACCGTCCCGCCGAAGTCGCGCTGCACCCGCGCCGCGACCGCGTCCGGGTCTCCCGGACCCGCGGCCGGGCCCAGGTCGCAGTGCAGCACGGCGGGGGAGTACCCCGTCAGCGCGGACGCCCACGCCCGGGACCGCCCCTCGTGCTGCGCGTACGCGTCGGGGAACCCGGAGCGCTGCACCGCCTGCGCGGCCTCGGTCACCGGCAGCTCGGTGTACCCGGGCACGCGGACCAGGCCGTCGTAGAACTTCCCGGTCGAGTACACCGGGTCCATGATCTGCTCGACCGTGCCCCAGCCCTGCGACGGCCGCTGCTGGAACAGGCCGATCGAGTCCCGGTCGCCGTAGTCGATGTTGATGAGCCGCGACTCCTGCAGCGCGGTCGCGAGGCCGATCGTCGCGGCGCGCGCGGGCAGCCCGCGCTGCGTGGCGGTGACCGCGATCAGCGCGGCGTTGTCCGCCTGGTCGGCCGACAGCGACCACGGGGTGCCGTCGAGCGTCGCCGTGCAGGTGCGCGACGCGGCCCGCGGGTGGGCGTCGTCCAGGAACCAGACGACCCCGCCGACCGCCGCGGCCAGCAGGACCACCGCGGCGAGCGCCGCGCAGCCCAGCCGCGACAGCCGGCTCGCCACGGGGGTCTCAGTTCTCGTGCAGGGCGGCGTTGAGCGTGATGCCCGTGCCGGTGCGCGCGACGGCCTCGACCCCGCCGGTCAGGGAGTTGCGACGCAGCAGGAGGCCGTCGGCGCCGGACAGGTCGCGGGCCTTGACGACGCGCGGCGCGCCGTCCTCGCCCGCCTGGCCGACGAGCGTGACCTTGGTGCCCGCGGTGACGTAGAGGCCGGCCTCGACCACGCAGTCGTCGCCCAGCGAGATGCCGAGGCCCGCGTTCGCGCCGAGCAGCGAGCGCGCGCCGATGGACACCCGCTCCTTGCCGCCGCCGGACAGCGTGCCCATGATCGACGCGCCGCCGCCGATGTCGGAGCCCTCGCCGACGACGACGCCCTGCGAGATGCGGCCCTCCACCATGGAGGTGCCCAGCGTCCCGGCGTTGAAGTTCACGAAGCCCTCGTGCATGACCGTCGTCCCGGACGCGAGGTGCGCGCCGAGGCGCACCCGGTCGGCGTCGGCGACGCGCACGCCGTCGGGGAGCACGTAGTCGACCATCCGCGGGAACTTGTCGACGCCGAAGACCGTGACGACGCGCCCGGTCGCGGCGCGCAGCCGGGCGCGGGTGGTCTCGAAGCCCTCGACGGCGCACGGGCCGTGGTCGGTCCACACGACGTTCGGCAGCGCGCCGAAGATCCCGTCGAGCGTGATCGTGTTCGGGGCGGCCAGGCGGTGCGACAGCAGGTGCAGGCGCAGGTACGCGTCGGCGGTGTCCACCGGGGCGGCGTCCAGGTCGACGACGGTCAGCACGGTCTCGGTGCGGACCCCGCGGGCCGCGTCCTCGCCGACCAGCGCCGCCAGGGTCTCGGGGCACTCGGCGCCCGCGGGGGCGTCCCCGAGCGCGGGCTGCGGGTACCAGGTGTCGAGCACGACGCCAGAACCGGCGGCGGACTCGTCGGACGTCACGGTGGCCAGGCCCCAGCCCCAGGCGGTGCGGTCGCTCATGACCGCCAGCCTACGGGGGTGGCGGGGGCCGCCGGGCTCCCCGGGTAGGGTCGCGGGCGTGACGACGACCACCTCCCTGGACCTGACGGCCGACCTCACCACGCTCACCGCCGCGGTGTGCGACATCGCCTCGGTCAGCGGCGACGAGGCGGCGCTCGCGGACGCGGTCGAGGCCGCGCTGGGCGCCTACCCGCACCTGGAGGTGCTGCGCGACGGGGACGCGGTGGTCGCCCGCACCCACCTGGGCCGGGACTCGCGCGTCGTGATCGCCGGGCACATCGACACGGTGCCGCTGACGACGGACCCCGTGAACCTGCCGACCCGCCTGGAGGGCGAGGGCGCGGACGCGGTGCTCTGGGGGCGCGGGACCGTCGACATGAAGGGCGGCGTCGCCGTGCAGCTCGCGCTGGCCGCCGCGCTCACCGAGCCGACCCGCGACGTCACCTGGGTGTTCTACGACCACGAGGAGGTCGACGCGTCGCTGAACGGCCTCGGCCGGATCGCCCGCGAGCACCCCGAGTGGCTGGCCGCGGACTTCGCCGTGCTGTGCGAGCCGACGGACGCCGGGCTGGAGGGCGGCTGCAACGGCACGCTGCGCGCCGAGGTCCGCGTCGCGGGCGTCGCGGCGCACTCCGCCCGCGCCTGGACCGGGTCCAACGCCATCCACTCCGCCGCGCCCGTGCTGGCCCGCCTCGCCGCGTACGAGCCCGCCTCGGTCGAGGTCGACGGCCTGGTGTACCGGGAGGGCCTGAACGCGGTGACGATCACCGGCGGCATCGCGACCAACGTCGTCCCCGACTCCTGCGTCGTCACCGTGAACTACCGGTTCGCCCCGTCCCGCTCCGTCGAGGAGGCCACGGCGCACGTCCGCGACCTGATGGCCGGGTACGAGGTCGTCGTCACCGACGCCGCCGCGGGCGCGCGCCCCGGGCTGGACGACCCGGCGGCCGCCGAGTTCGCCGCCGCGGTGCTCGGCGTCACCGGCGGCGCCCCCGCCCCGAAGTACGGCTGGACCGACGTCGCCCGGTTCTCCGCGCTCGGCGTGCCCGCCGTGAACTTCGGCCCCGGGGACCCGCTGCTGGCGCACAAGGACGACGAGCGGCTGCCGGTCGCGCAGCTCGACCTGTGCCGGGACGCGCTGCGGGCCTGGCTCACCGCCTGACGGAGTTCACCTGGGTGTCACCCCGTCCGGACCTGCGTGCCCGGGCGCGGACCGTAGAGTCGGCGCCATGAGCGACGACGGCGTTCCCGCACCCGGCTCCGGCTACCGCAAGGGTCCCGTGCTGCTGCGGCGCGGGCAGATCCCGGCCACCACCAGCGACCAGCGGCTGCTGACCCGCGACGAGGGCGCGGACTGGCTGCACGGCGACCCGTGGCGCGTCATGCGGATCCAGAGCGAGTTCGTGGAGGGCTTCGGCGCGCTCGCCGAGCTCGGCCCGGCCGTCAGCGTCTTCGGCTCCGCCCGCACCCTGCCCGACCACCCGGACTACGCGCTGGGGGAGCAGGTCGGCCGCCGGCTCGCCGAGGCGGGCTACGCCGTCATCACCGGTGGTGGCCCCGGCATCATGTCCGCGGCCAACAAGGGCGCGACCGAGGCGGGTGGCCTGTCGGTCGGCCTCGGCATCGAGCTGCCGTTCGAGCAGGGCATGAACCCGTGGGTCGACCTCGGGGTCAACTTCCGGTACTTCTTCGCCCGCAAGACGATGTTCGTGAAGTACGCCGAGGGCTTCGTCGTCCTGCCCGGCGGGTTCGGCACGTTCGACGAGCTGTTCGAGGCGCTGACCCTGGTGCAGACGCACAAGGTCACCGAGTTCCCGATCGTCCTGGTCGGCACGGACTACTGGCAGGGGATGCTCGACTGGCTGCGCGGCCCGGTGCTGGAGCGCGGCATGATCCGCGAGGCCGACCTCGCGCTGCTGCAGCTCGTGGACGACCCCGACGAGGCCGTGCGGATCGTCCGGGACCGCGGCGCGGAGCTGCGGGCCGCCGAGCGCGCCGCCGCGGCCGGTGCCGAGCGCGCGCAGGAGGAGGCCGAGGCCGAGGCCGACGAGGAGGCCGAGGCGGCGGGTGGCGAGTAGCGACCCCGCCGCGCCGGGCGTCCCCGCCGCCGGGGCGCCCCTGCTGCTGCGCGGGCGCTGGTTCGGCCCCGACCACCCGGTCGTCATGGCGGTCGTCAACCGCACCCCGGACTCGTTCTACGCCGCCGCGCGGTACGACGACGCCGGGGCGGACGCCGCGGTCGCGCGCGCCGAGGAGGAGGGCGCGGACCTCGTGGACCTCGGTGGCGTGCGCGCCGGCCGGGGGCCCGTCGTGGACGTGGCGGAGGAGATCGCCCGCGTCGTCCCGCTGGTCGAGCGGGTGCGCCGCCGCCACCCCGACCTGCTGGTGAGCGTCGACACCTGGCGGGCGGAGGTCGCGCGCGCCGCCGCCGACGCGGGCGCCGACCTGCTCAACGACACCTGGGCGGGCCACGACCCCGCGCTGGTCGAGGTCGCCGCGGAGCGCGGGCTCGGCGTCGTGTGCTCGCACACCGGCGGGCTGGCTCCCCGCACCGACCCGCTGCGGGTGTCCTACCCGCTGCCCGACGACGTCGACCCCTGCGACCCCGGCGTGGACCCCCGGGACGGGGTGCTGCACGACGTCCTGCGCACCCTGCGCACCGCCGCCGCCCGGGCCGTCGACCTCGGCGTGCACCCCGCGAGCGTGCTGGTCGACCCGACCCACGACTTCGGCAAGAGCACCTGGCACTCGCTGCACCTCGTGCGCCGCACCGCCGCGCTCACCGCCCTCGGCCACCCGGTGCTGGTGGCCCTGTCCCGCAAGGACTTCGTGGGGGAGACCCTCGGGCTGCCGCCCGAGGAGCGCCTGGAGGGCACCCTCGCCGCGACCACCCTCGCGGCGTGGCACGGCGCCCGGGTGTTCCGCGCGCACGACGTCCGCGCGACCCGGCGGACCGTCGACATGGTCGCGGCCCTGCGCGGCGACCTCCCGCCGGCGTCGGCCGTGCGGGGCCTCGCGTGAGGCGGGCGGACCCGCGCACCTGGCCGTGGTGGGTGCAGGTCCTCGCGGTCTACGGCGTGGCCCGGGCGTTCTCGGCGGTCGTGCTCGTCGTCGTCGCCGGGCACCAGGCCGCCAACGGCTGGACCGGCGCGTCCCCCGGGTACGTCGACTACACGGGCCTGATGTGGGACGCGACCTGGTACCGGCAGATCGCCGAGACCGGCTACCCCGATGCCCTGCCGGTCGGCGCCGACGGGGTCGTCCAGCAGAACGCCTGGGCGTTCTTCCCGCTGTACCCGCTGCTGGTCAGCGTCGTCATGACCGTCACCGGCGGGTCGTGGGCGCTGGCCGCGCCGACGGTGTCGCTGCTGCTCGGCGCGGGGGCGGTGCTGCTCGTGCACCGGACCGTCGTCGTGGGCGCCCCGCGGGCCGTCGCCGCCCGGCCCGGGCTGCCGCTCGCGACCGTGCTGCTGGTCAGCGTCTTCCCGACGTCCGTGGTGCTCCAGGTCGGCTACACCGAGTCCCTGGCGCTGCTGCTCGTCGCCGTGTCGCTGCTGGCGATCGTCTCCCGGCGGTACGGCTGGGCGTGCGTCGCCGTGCTCGCGCTCGGGTTCACCCGGGCCGTCGCGCTGCCGATGGCCGTGGTCGTCGCCGTGCACGCCCTCGTCCGGCTGCGCGAGTGGCGCGACTCCGGCCGGCGCCCGCCCACGCGCGACCTCGTCGGCATCGGGGCGCTCGCGGTCACCGCCGTGGTCTCCGGGTTCGCGTGGATCGCCGTCGTCGGGTGGGCCACCGGGATCCCCGACGCCTACCTGCAGACCCAGGAGGCCTGGCGCGGGGCCGCCACCACGGCGCCGTTCGCGGGGTGGACGTACGTGCCCGCGTTCTGGTTCGGCGACGCCGCCCCGTTCGTCGTCCTCGGCGCCGCCGTGGTCGTGGTCGCGTGCCTGGTCACGCCGTCGGCGTGGCGGCTGGGGCGGGAGCTGCACGCCTGGTCCGCGGCGTACCTGCTGTACCTCGCCGCCGCCGTCGAGCCCGGCAGCAGCCTCGCGCGGTTCCTCGTCCTGGCGTTCCCGCTCGCCGCCGCGACCGCCGGGCTGGTGACCCGCCCCCGGTGGGCCCGGTGGGCGTGGACCGGGTCCGTCGTGGTGCTCATGCTCGTGCTCCAGGTGGTCTGGGTGTGGCAGATCTGGCGGATCGTGCCGCCCTCCGGGTGGCCGCCCTGACGGATCTCCACGGGGTGGATCCGCAGCACAGCGCCCTCCTGGTCGCCTCGGTGAACTAGACTGACCGACGGACATCCGGGTGCCGGAGCCCCGTCCACGCCCGTGCCGCGCCCCGCGGACACGGACGCACGAGGCCCGGTCACCCAGCCACGACGCGAAGGAGAGCCCCGCATGGCCGCGATGAAGCCGAGGACTGGTGACGGTCCGCTCGAGGTGACCAAGGAGGGCCGCGGCATCGTCATGCGGGTCCCGCTCGAGGGCGGTGGCCGACTCGTCGTCGAGCTCAACGCGACCGAGGCCCAGGAGCTGGGCGAGGCCCTGACCTCCGTCGTCTCCTGACCCGGGGGTCCGTGCTCCTGTGGCTCGTCCCGTGAACCCCTCCGAGGTGCGCGTCGGCCGTGCGGTCCCGGCCGTCGTGCTGGCGGCCGGCACGCTCGCGTCGTCCGACCTCCTGCTCGCGCCCGACGTCGACGCGGTGGCCGTCCCGGTCGCCCCGTCGACGCCGGACGAGCCCGAGGACACCGACCTCCAGCCTCGCCGGGGGACCGCCGACGCGGCCGCCCGGTACGGCATCGACCTGGCCGAGCTCGCCGAGCGCGCCCGGCTGACCGGTGCCGCCGGCGAGGCGTGGACGCTGCTGCTGCCGCGTCCCGTCGGCAGCGCCGGCGCCGCCCTGCCCTGGGCGGGGCTGCCGCGCCGCCTCGTGCTCGTCGGCGTCGGCGAGGGCACGCCCCAGGACCTGCGCCGAGCCGGTGCCGCCCTGGCCCGCGCCACCCGGGGGCTGCGCCGGGTGCTCACCACCGTCGGCACCGAGCCCGGCGCCGACGGCCCCCGCAGCGTGCGGGCGCTCGCGGAGGGCTACCTGCTCGCGGCCTACCGGGTGCAGCGCCTCGGCGCGCCCGCCCCGGCGTCCGACGCCCCGGCCACCGAGCTCGTCGTCGTCGGCCGCGACGGCGTCCGCGCCCAGGCCGCCCTCGACGAGGCGGTGCGCGGCGCGACCGCGACCTGGCTCGTCCGGGACCTTGCGAACACCCCGTCCAGCACCAAGGACCCGGAGTGGATGGCGGACCGCGCGGTCGAGCTCGCCCGCGCCGCCGGTCTCACCACCGAGGTGCTCGGCCCGCGCGAGCTCGCCGCCCAGGGCTTCGGCGGCATCCTCGCCGTCGGCGCCGGGTCGGCGTCCCCGCCCCGGCTCGTCACCGTGACCTACGACCCCGCCGCGCTGCCTCCGGCCGACGACGAGGACGCCACGGCGGCCCCGACGTCCCGCCGCGCGAAGCACGTCGTCGTCGTCGGCAAGGGCATCACCTACGACACGGGCGGCATCTCCATCAAGCCCCGCGAGGCGATGGTGCCCATGAAGACCGACATGGCCGGTGCCGCCGTCGCGCTCGCCACGGTCCTCGGCGCCGCCGCGGCACGGGTCCCGCACCGGGTCACCGCCGTCCTGCCGCTCGCGGAGAACCACTTCGGCGCGTCCTCCTACCGCCCGGGCGACGTCCTGCGGATGTGGGGCGGGCGCACCGTCGAGATCGCGAACACCGACGCCGAGGGCCGCATCGTCCTCGGTGACGCCCTGGCCTGGGCCGACGCGACACTCGACCCCGACGTGCTGCTCGACGTCGCCACCCTGACCGGGGCCGCGAGCCTCGGCCTCGGCAAGCAGCACGCCGCGCTCTACGCCACCGACGCCCGGCTGTCCGGCGCGCTCGAGGTCGCGGGCGCCGAGTCCGGCGAGGCCGTCTGGCCCATGCCGCTGGTCGAGGACTACACCGACGCCGTGCGGTCCGACGTCGCCGACCTGCGGCACGTGCCCCAGGACGGCAAGTACGGCGGCGGCTCGATCACCGCGGCGCTGTTCCTGCGCGAGTTCGTGGGCACCCGCACGTGGGCGCACCTCGACATCGCCGGACCCGCCCGCGCGACCGCCGACAAGCACGAGGTCACCGAGGGCGCGACCGGCTACGGCGCGCGCCTGCTGCTCCGCTACCTGGCGGCGCTGCGCTGACCGCTGCACCACCCACGCCGACGCCCGCGTCCCCTCCTGGGGCCGCGGGCGTCGCCGCGTCCGGGGCCGCCCGATGTGTGACGACCTCGAGGTGGAGGTGAGGACCCGGGCGCGTGCCGCGCCGGAGGGCCCGCGTGCCCGGGCGTGGCGCCGAGGTCGGCACATCCGGACGAGGTCGGGACATCGGGAGTACCGACCTCGTGGCGATCCCCCGACCTCGCGGTGGGGTGCCGCGGCGCGGCGCGGGGCGGGCCTGGCGGGGCCGTCACGTCGTGGGTGGCCGTGCCCGAGGCGTGGCGCCGAGGTCGTCACTCGTGGACGAGGTCGTCCGTCAGGAGTGACGACCTCGACGACGTGTGACGACCTCGCGGCCCGGGGCTGGGGTCAGCGGCGGGCGGCGACCAGGAGGCCGTCGCCGACGGGGAGCATCGCGGGGAGCAGCCGCTCGTCGTCGCGGACCCGGCGGCCGGTCTCGCGGACCAGGGTCGTGGCCTCGTCGCGGCGGGCGGGGTCGGCGACCCGGTCGTGCCACAGGGCGTCGTCCACGGCCAGCACCCCGCCCGGGCGGAGCAGCCGGACCGCCTGCTCGACGTAGGCCGGGTAGTTCTCGACGTCGGCGTCGACCAGCACGAGGTCGTAGGCGCCGTCCGTCAGCCGGGGCAGCACGTCGAGCGCGCGACCTGAGATCGTCCGGGTGCGGGCGGGGCGCACGCCCTCCTCGGCGAAGGCCGTCTTCGCGGCCCGCTGGTGCTCGACCTCGACGTCGATGGTCGTCAGCACACCGTCCGACGGCATCCCGCGCAGCAGGTACAGGCCGCTGACCCCGGTGCCGGTGCCGACCTCCACGACGGCGCGCGCCCGGGCGGTCGCCGCCAGGACCGACAGCGCGGCGCCGGTGCCGGGCTGCACCGGGGTGCAGCCGAGCTCGCCGGCCCGGTCGCGCGCACGCAGCAGCGTCTCGTCCTCGGGGGCGAAGCCCTCCGCGTAGACCCAGCTGGCGGCCTTGTCGGTGGCGATGGTGTCCTCCCGGGACGGGATCGGGCGTGAGCGGTGCGGGTGCGGGCGCACGCCAGCCTAGTGCGCGCGGGGCCCGGTTCCCGGCGGTGGCGCGCGACGCGCCCGGTCGGGTGAGATCCGGTCCCGGTGCGGGCGGTGGGAACTTCCGGGGCGGCGGCGGCGTTGCTGCGGGAAAGGCCGGTTCGCCTCCGGGCGTCCCGCCTGGGACACTGGTCCGACCGGCCGCAGCCGTGGCCCCCGACAGAAGGACGTGGATTGGCGACCTCGTTGCCCGACCCGGACTGGCAGCCGCCCACCTGGGAGGCGATCGTCCGGGAGCACTCCGCGCGCGTCTACCGCCTGGCCTACCGGCTGACCGGCAACCGCTACGACGCCGAGGACCTCACGCAGGAGGTCTTCGTGCGGGTGTTCCGGTCCCTGTCGACGTACACGCCCGGCACGTTCGAGGGCTGGCTGCACCGCATCACGACCAACCTGTTCCTGGACACGGCCCGCCGCCGCCAGCGCATCCGCATGGACGCGATGGGCGAGGACGGCGACCGGTACCCGGCGACGCAGGCCGGCCCCGAGCGCGCCTTCGAGCACGACAACCTCGACGTCGACATCCAGCGCGCGCTCGACGAGCTGCCGCCGGAGTACCGCGCCGCGGTCGTGCTGTGCGACATCGAGGGCCTGTCGTACGAGGAGATCGCCGTCACGCTCGGCATCAAGCTGGGCACCGTGCGCTCGCGGATCCACCGGGCCCGCGCCCGGCTCCGGGTCTCGCTCGAGCACCGCGCCCCGGCGACCGTCCGCGCCACCCCCGAGCGCGACCTCGGGGTGACGGCCCCGGCGGGTGCGCGATGAGCGCCCACCTCGGCGACCGCGTGAGCGCGCTCGTCGACGGGCAGCTCAGCCCCGCCGCGACCGAGCGGGCGCTCGCGCACGTCACCGGCTGCGCGCGCTGCGCCTCGGACCTCGCGGCGGCCCGCGCCGCCCGCCGGGTGCTGTGCGACGTGGACGACGTCCGGCCTGCGGGTGATCTCACGGCGCGGCTGCTCGCCCTCGGCGGCTGCGCCCCGACGGCGGAGGCCGGCACGCCCGGCGGTGCCACGCGCGCCCACCGGACGTCGGAATCCGCGTCGTTCGACCCGTTCGTGCCGCCCGCGGGACGCCCCGCGGCGCCGCGTCCCGCCCCGGGACCGCTCGACGGGCTGCTCGACGGCGGCCGGGCGCTGCTGGGCCAGGGCCCGGACGTCCTCGGCTCGCGCCCCGTGCTGGGTGCGCGCGGCGTGCTCGGCTCCCGCCCCGTGCTCGGCTCGGGCGGCGTCCTGGGCCGGCGCGGGCTGCGGGCGACCGTCGGCTCGCTCACCGGGCTGGGCGTCGTCGCCGTCGGCCTGTTCGTGCTCGGCGACCGACCCGCCGTGACCCCGGCGACCACCGCCTCCACCGACGCGCTGTCCGTGCTGGGCGGGGCGGCCGTCGCCGCGGTCCCCGTCACCGCGGACCCGTCGACCACCGGGACGGCCGCGGCGACGCCCGCCGGACCCGGTGCGGGCGCGTCCACCCAGGAGTACCTGGACTGGATGCGCGCCGAGGGCTGGACCTGCCCCGCCGAGGTCCCCGAGGGCTGGGCCGTCACCGCGGTGCGCCTGCGGGACGACGGCGCGACGCTGGAGCTCGACCTCACCGGGCCGACGGGCGGCGCGGTCGTCGTCACCGAGCAGCAGGGACGCCTCGACGCGTCCGCGCTCACCGCGGCCGACCGGCTCGACCTCGACGGCCGCACCGTGTACCTGCTGTCCACCGAGCCGTGGCACGCCGCCTGGCAGGCGGGGGACACGGTCGTGGAGGTCGTGTCCGGCGCGAGCGCGCGCGAGACCGCGGGCGTCGTCGCGCAGTTCCCGGACAGCGGGTTCGACGCCGGGATCCCGGCCCGGCTCACGCGCGGCTGGGACACCTTCACCACCGCGATGCACCTGCCGTGACGACGCCCGAGCAGCCGGGCCGCGAGCCCGGCCCCGCGTCGCAGGAGCCCCGGGGCGACCAGCCGACGCCGGACGCCGCGTCGGAGCACCGGGCCGCGCCCGAGCAGCACGCCGCCGTGCCCGAGCACGGTGCCGACCCGTCGGCGCGCCGCGCGGACCCGTTCGCG
>NZ_RFFI01000001.1 GCF_003696205.1 Cellulomonas triticagri | reverse complement strand
CTCCGGTCCGCGCAGCCGGTCGCGCGCGTGCCGGCGTCCCCGAACCGCGCCGCGCCCGCCGCCGCCACCGCGGGGGCCACCGGTGCGGGGACCCCCGACTGGGACCTCCCGTTCGCGGCCGAGCAGCGCGACGCCACCGCCGCGCAGCGTCGGTTCGACCCGACGCGCTGGGTGCTCGGCCTGGTGGCCGTCGGTGTGGTCGTCGGCCTGGTCATCGCCATCAACACGGTGCTCAGCCCGTTCCGCGGCGGCGAGGACACCGCGACGAACCCGCCCGCGGCGACCACCACGCCCGCGCCCGCCACCGAGCCGCCCGCCGACGACGAGGGCGCCGGTGGCGAGGAGGCCCCGGCCACCGCGCCGCCGGTCATCGCCGGGATCAGCTCGATCGACCCCTCGGACGGGGACGGTGAGCACGAGGAGCTCGTGGGCCGCCTGGTCGACGGCGACCCCGCGACGACCTGGTACACCCACACGTACAACCGGCCCGACTTCGCCGGGTTCAAGGACGCCGTCGGCCTGGTGATCACGCTCCAGGAGCCTGCGACCGTCACCTCCGTGACGCTCGACGGCCTCGGCGCCGGCGGCAACGTCGAGGTCCGGTCCACCGACGCGGCCAACCCGACCGCGGGCGACGTGCTCGCCGGGGGTGCGCTCGCGACCCCGCAGACGGTCCTCACGCTCGCCCAGCCGACCGAGACGCAGAGCATCGTCCTGTGGTTCACGTCGCTCTCGCAGACCCCTGACGGCGCCAACAAGGTCGAGCTGTCGAACGTCGCCGTCTCCTGACCAGCCCGGCCACCCGGAGCGGCCACCCGGCCGACCGGACGTGGAACAGACCGCGCCTAGGATCTGTTCTCCCGGCACCCGCCCCACCCCGGACCCCGAAGGAAGCACCGTGACCGAGACCCCCGTCCGCGACATCGTCATCGTCGGCTCCGGCCCCGCCGGGTACACCGCGGCGATCTACGCGGCGCGCGCGGGCCTGGCCCCCTACGTCGTCGCGGGTTCCGTGACGGCGGGCGGCGCGCTCATGAACACCACGGACGTCGAGAACTTCCCAGGCTTCCCCGACGGGATCCTCGGCCCGGACCTCATGGACAACCTGCAGAAGCAGGCCGAGCGGTTCGGCGCCGAGGTCGTGTGGGACGACGCCACCGAGCTCGACCTCACCGGCCCGGTCAAGACCGTCGTCACCGCGGGCGGCGAGACCGTGCGCGCCCGTGCCGTCATCCTCGCCACCGGCTCCGCGTACCGCGAGCTCGGCCTGGACGACGAGAAGCGGCTGTCCGGCCGGGGCGTGTCCTGGTGCGCGACCTGCGACGGGTTCTTCTTCAAGGACCAGGACATCCTCGTCGTCGGCGGTGGCGACTCCGCCGTCGAGGAGGCCACGTTCCTCACCCGGTTCGGCAAGTCGGTGACGATCGTGCACCGCCGCGACGAGCTCCGGGCGTCCAAGATCATGGCCGACCGCGCCCTCGCCGACCCGAAGATCCAGTTCGCCTGGAACAGCGAGGTCGTCGGCATCCAGGGCCAGGACAAGGTCACCGGCGTCACCCTGCGCGACACCGTCACCGGCGAGACCCGCGAGCACGGCGCCACCGGCCTGTTCGTCGCGATCGGCCACATCCCGCGCACCGACCTGCTGCACGGCCAGGTCGACCTGGACGAGAACGGCTACATCGTGGTCGAGGGCCGGTCCACCCGGACCAACCTGCCCGGTGTGTTCGCCGCGGGCGACGCCGTGGACCACACCTACCGCCAGGCGATCACCGCCGCCGGCTCGGGCTGCTCGGCGGCGCTCGACGCGCAGCACTACCTCGCCGCGCTGGGCGACGTGGACCCGGCCTCGCCGTCGGACATCCCCCCGGCCCTCGACGACGCCGACGTGGACGCGGCGGACGCCGTCGCGGCCCGCGGCGCCGACACGGCCGCTGCCGCAGCCGCCGCGGGGCACTGAGTCCCGGATGGCCACCGCGGTCACGGCGGCGGACTTCGAGGCGCAGGTCCTGCGCTCCGAGGTCCCCGTCGTGGTCGACTTCTGGGCCGACTGGTGCGTGCCGTGCCGGATGGTCGCGCCCGTCCTCGACGAGCTCGCCGTCACCTACACGGGGCGGCTGCGGTTCGTCGCCGTCGACACCGAGGCGGAGCGCGACCTGACCGACCGGTACGGCATCGTGTCGATCCCGACGCTCTACGTCTTCCACCAGGGCGAGCTCGTCCGTGCCCTGCCGGGAGCGCGGGAGAAGCGCGCGTACGCCGACGAGCTCGACGCCGCCCTCGCGGAGATCGCCACCTGGTCCTGACGGCCCGGCTCGTGGGGGTGCCGTGCACGTCCGGCGCGCCCGTCGTGGACGTCGCCGGGGCGGGCCCGGGGGTCGTGGCACACTCGGGAGATGACTGAAGAGACGCGTCCCGGCGAACCGCTGTCGGGCCCCACTCCGACTCCGGCCGCCGGCACGCGGCTCGACCGCTGGCTCGGTGCCTACGCCGCCCGCACGCACGGCATGCGGGCCTCCGAGATCCGCGCCCTGTTCGCCGTCGCGAACCGCCCCGAGGTGGTCTCCCTCGCCGGGGGCATGCCGTACCTGGAGGGCCTGCCCCTCGACGTCATCGGCGAGCTCGCCCAGCGCGTCGTGCAGACCCGCGGCACCACCGCCCTGCAGTACGGCTCCGGGCAGGGCGACGAGGGGCTGCGCGAGCAGATCCTCGAGGTCATGCGCCTGGAGGGCATCGAGGCGCACCCCGACGACGTCGTGGTCACCACCGGCTCGCAGCAGGCGCTCGACCTCGTGACCCGCCTGTTCGTCGACCCGGGGGACGTCGTCGTGGCGGAGGCGCCGTCCTACGTCGGCGCGCTCGGCGTGTTCCGGGCGTACGAGGCCGACGTCGTCCACGTCCCGCTCGACGCGCACGGCATCGTCCCCGAGGCGCTGGAGACCACCCTGGCGGACCTCGCCCGTGAGGGTCGCCGGGTCAAGTTCCTCTACACGATCCCGAACTTCCACAACCCCGCCGGCGTCACGCTGTCCCGGGAGCGCCGCCCGCGCATCCTGGAGATCGCGCAGCGCCACGGCGTCCTCGTCGTCGAGGACAACCCGTACGGCCTGCTGGGCTTCGAGGGCGACCCGCTGCCCGCGATGCGCTCGGTGGACGACGAGGGCGTCATCTACCTCGGGTCCTTCTCCAAGACCTTCGCGCCCGGCTACCGCGTCGGCTGGGCCGTCGCACCGCACGCCGTGCGCGAGAAGCTGGTGCTCGCGTCCGAGTCGGCCATCTTGTGCCCCTCCAACGCCTCCCAGCTCGCCATCAGCGGCTACCTGGCCACGTGCGACTGGAAGGGCCAGGTCAAGGCTTTCCGCGAGCTCTACCGGGAGCGGCGCGACGCCATGATCGGGGCGCTCGCCGAGCACCTCCCGGACGCGACGTGGACCGTCCCCGACGGCGGCTTCTACACCTGGGTGCGGCTGCCCGACGGTCTCGACGCCAAGGCCATGCTGCCCCGCGCCGTCACCGCGCGCGTCGCCTACGTGCCCGGCACCGCGTTCTACGCGGACGGCCAGGGCGCCGACCACGTGCGGCTGTCGTTCTGCTTCCCGACGCCCGACCGCATCCGCGAGGGCGTCCGGCGGCTCGCGGGCGTCGTCTCGGCCGAGAGCGAGCTCGTCTCGCTGTTCGGCACCGGCGGTGCCCGACCCGGCGACGACATGCAGTCGCCCGGTCCCGACCTGGCCTGAGCCCCCGGACCGGTACGGTCGAGGGGTCGGCGCGGTGCCCGCGCCACGCCGACCCGCACCCGCCTCACCAGCACCGACGTCGGCCCACCGGCCGGCGACCGCACCCCGCACCGGAGGACCGCACCCGTGCCGCACGATCCCGTCAGCGCCCAGCCCCGTGTCGTCGTCCTCGCCGGGGGCCTGTCGCACGAGCGCGACGTCTCCCTGCGCTCCGGACGCCGCGTCGCCGAGGCGCTGCGCTCCACCGGGCTCGAGGTCACCGTGCACGACGTGGACGCCGACCTCGTCCCCGCGCTCACCGAGGCCCGCCCCGACCTCGTGTGGCCTCTGCTGCACGGTGCGAGCGGCGAGGACGGCTCCGTACGCGACGTCCTCGAGCTGCTCGGTGTGCGCGCGCTCGGCACCGGGCCGCGGGCCAGCCGCGTGGCGTGGAGCAAGCCCATCGCCAAGACCTCGGTCACGCGAGCCGGCATCGCCACCCCGGATTTCGTCACGCTGCCGCAGAGCCTGTTCCGGGAGCTCGGAGCGAGCCGTGTTATGGACGCCGTCGTCGCCCGCCTCGGGCTGCCGCTCGTCGTCAAGCCGTCCCGCGGCGGCTCCGCCCTCGGCGTGACCCTGGTCCGCACCGCCGACGAGCTGCCCGGCGCGATGGTCTCCTGCTTCGCCTACGGGGACACCGCGCTCATCGAGCGCGCCGTCGAGGGCACCGAGCTCGCCATCAGCGTCATCGACCTCGACGGCACGCCCCAGGCGCTCCCCGCCGTCGAGGTCGTCACCGACGGCCCGTACGACTACGACGCCCGCTACAACCCCGGCCGGACCGAGTACTTCGCCCCGGCCCGGCTCCCCGACGACGTCGCCGCCCGCGCCGCCGAGACCGCCGTCGCCGCGCACCGCGCCCTGGGACTGAGCCACCTGTCGCGGACCGATCTCATCGTGGACGCCGACGGCGTGCCGTGGTTCCTCGAGGTGAACGTCGCTCCCGGCATGACCGAGACGTCCCTGTTCCCGCAGGCCGCCGAGGCCGGGGGGCACCACCTGGCGGACCTGTACCGGAGGCTGGTCGAGGCCGGTCTCCGCCAGGGCTGACCACGCTCCACTCCCCCGCCGACGGCGGGCCCGGACCCGCACGTCCCCGACGACGAGAGCCCACCGGCGCGTGCCGGTGGGCTCTCGTACTGCTGGGGTGCGCGGTCAGCCGCGCAGCAGGCCCGGGTCGTCCGGGGCGAGGCTGGACAGGATGCGGTTGAGGTCCTGCACCGAGGCGAACTCCACCGTGAGCTTGCCGCGCTGCTTGCCCAGGTCGACCTTCACCCGTGTCTCGAACCGGTCCGAGAGGCGGCTCGCGAGGTCGTCCAGCGCCTCGTTGCGGACCCCGGCGCGCGGACGGCGCTGCTGCCGCCGGCCCTCGCCCTCGGTGCCCAGGGCGACGATCTCCTCCGTCGCGCGCACCGACAGGCCCTCGGCGACGATCCGCTGCGCCAGGCGCTCGATCGCCGCGCCGTCGGCCAGGCCGAGCAGCGCCCGCGCGTGGCCGGCGGACAGCACTCCCGCCGCCACCCGACGCTGCACCAGCGGGGGCAGCCGCAGCAGGCGCAGCGTGTTCGAGATCTGCGGCCGCGAGCGGTGGATCCGCGTCGCGAGCTCCTCGTGCGTGCACCCGAAGTCGTCCAGCAGCTGCTGGTACGCCGCCGCCTCCTCCAGCGGGTTCAGCTGCGAGCGGTGCAGGTTCTCCAGCAGGGCGTCGCGCAGCAGGTCCGCGTCCTCGGTCTGCCGGACGATCGCGGGGATCGTGTCCAGGCCCGCCGCCTGGGTCGCGCGCCAGCGGCGCTCGCCCATGATCAGCTCGTAGCCGTCCTCGACCGGACGCACGACCACCGGCTGCAGGACGCCGATCTCCTGGATCGAGCCGACCAGCTCGTCCAGGGCGTCCTCGTCGAAGACGCTGCGCGGCTGCCGGGGGTTCGGGCGGATCGCCGTCACCGGGAGCTCCGCGAACGCGGCCCCGGGCACGGGCAGCAGGCCGCCGTCGTCGACCACCGTCGTCGTGGTCGTGGCGTCGCCGGACGCCACGCGGCCCTGAGCCGTCGGGCCGCCCGGTGCGCCGTCGTCGTCCGAGCCCGCGGTGCCGGCCGGGACCGCCGAGTCCGTCGAGTCGGTCGAGCCCGCCGAAGGCGTGCTGCCGGGCTTGACCGCGCGGTCCGTGGACGACGGGGTGGCACCCGCTCCCCCGTCCGTCGCGCCGACACCGCCCGCCGTCCCGGAGGTCTCGGCGGGAGCGTTCGCGCTGGTCAGCGCGTCGTCGACGGCCACCGCCTGCTCGCGCTCCGCGCTGCGGTCCGGGAAGAACACGTCGACCGGGCGCGCCCCGTCGCCGCTCCGCGTCTCCAGGCCCGTCGGGATGAGGGCCCCCAGGCCCCGGCCGAGCCCACGCCGCTTCTCGCTCACACGTCCTCCTTCAACCGGGTCGCGGTGGTCCCGCGGTCCGCGAGCTCTCGGGCTGCCTCCAGGTAGGCGAGCGCGCCGCTCGAGCCCGGATCGTACGTCAGCACCGTCTGCCCGTAGGACGGCGCCTCCGACACCCGGACCGAGCGCGGCACGGTGGTCCGCAGCGTCTTGTCCGGGAAGTGCTCCCGAACCTCCTGCGCGACCTGCTGCGCGAGGTTGGTCCGGCCGTCGTACATCGTCAGCAGGATCGTCGACACGTGCAGCCCGGGGTTCAGGTGCGCCTGGATCAGCTCGATCGACTTGAGCAGCTGGCTCAGACCCTCCAGGGCGTAGTACTCGCACTGGATCGGGATCAGCACCTCGTCCGCCACGACGAACGCGTTGACCGTGAGCAGGCCCAGGCTCGGCGGGCAGTCGACCAGGACGTAGTCGATGCGCGGCTCCCCCCGCTGCTCCCGCTCCGCGAGGTACGTCGTCAGGGCGTTCCGCAGCCGGGTCTCCCGAGCGACGAGCGAGACGAGCTCGATCTCCGCACCGGACAGGTCGATCGTGGCCGGGACGCACGTGAGGTTCGGGATGTCGGGGCACGGGTGCACGGCGGACGCCAGCGGCGCGCCGTCGACCAGCACGTCGTACACCGAGGTGATCCCGGCGTGGTGGTCGATGCCGAGCGCCGTCGACGCGTTGCCCTGCGGGTCGTTGTCGATCACGAGCACTTGGAGGCCCGACTGGGCCAGCGCCGCCGCGAGGTTCACGGTGGTCGTGGTCTTGCCGACCCCGCCCTTCTGGTTCGCGACCGTGATCACCCGGGTGCGGTCCGGTCGCGGGAAGACGCGGCCGCGCAGCTCGATCCTGCGGCGGGCGTCCTGCCGCAGCTCCGCCATCAGCGGCGTGTCCTCGTCCGCGGAGGGAAGGCTCTCCACGAGCGCAGCGCGGCGACGCTCCTCGGAGTCCTCGGCCCACGGGTTCAGGTCGGTCGTCACGCGCGGGGTCCCTTCGTCGAGCGGCGCGCGCGGCGCGACCGGCTCTCTGTTCCACGTGAAACTGGTGTCGGCGCGGGTGCGGTGCCCCGCGAGGTCCGCTCGACGACCACCACGCTGGTCGACTCCAGCCCGGGCGCGGTGGGCGCCTCCAGGATCCGGGCCGCTCCCCCACCGAGCCGCACGCCCGTCGCCTCGGCGGCCACGGCCTCGTCCGCCGCCCGGCCACCCTTGAGCGCGACGAGCCGCCCGCCGACGCGCAGCAGCGGCAAGGTCCAGCCGTAGAGCTTGTCCAGTGCCGCGACGGCGCGAGCAGTGACCGCATCGGCCTCCAGCAGGCCGATCTGGTCCTCCGCCCGACCGCGCAGCACGCGGGCGTTGTCCAGGCCCAGCGTGTCGACCACCTCGGACAGCCAGTCGGTGCGGCGCTCCATCGGCTCCAGCAGCACGACCTCGGCGTCCGGACGCATCGCCGCGACCACCACGCCCGGCAGTCCCGCGCCGCTGCCGACATCCACGATCCGCCCCGTCTCGGGGAGGAACGGCACGACGGCGGCCGAGTTCACCAGGTGACGCTCCCACAGCCGGGCGACCTCGCGGGGGCCGACGAGGCCGCGAAGCACGCCCTGGTCACGCAGCAGGCCGTGGAAGCCCTGGACGGCAGGCCACGACGCACCGAAGAGCGTGGGGAGCCTCGGGTCGTCCTGTAGCGGGTCGACCAGGTGGTCACCCGCGTCCGGTGCCGGGACCGACTCTGACCGCACAGCTCTCCCGGTGGCTCGTGACGTGGTGGCTGCACCCGCCGTCCGTGGGTGGCGCGCGGTGCGGGGTCAACGCTACCCCGCAGCGCCGACAGGTTCCGAGCCCACCACGCGTTCGGGCGCACCGACTCTCCCCGTGCCGCCGACCCGACCCGGCACTCCGACGCCGCGGCGCGCGGGGTCCGGACATCGGGCCGTGCGCGCCGCTGGTTCCACGTGGAACTTCGGACGACACGACCGTCACCCGGGACGTCCCCGCCGTCCGGCCCCGAGGCTGCGGCGGAGGTGACCGGCCGGGCACACCAAATATCGCCGCCGCCACACCCTGTGGCTGCGCGCCGCGTTTCCGGGGCTCCTCGATCGGGCCTCGGTCGCTGATCCACGTGGAACTGGCCGTTTCACGTGGAACCGCTGACCTCAGCGGTCGCCGCTCGTTTCACGTGGAACGGGCGAGCTCCGCGGTGGGGCCACCTGCCGTCCGCGCGGTCCGATCCGACACGCCCCGTATCGGCCCTGCCACGGGCCGTTCGACCACAGGAGCCTGGTAGGCGCACTCTCGCCATTGCCGACGCGTCGGAGCCGCGGACACCCTGCTCTCCGGACGTCAGCCCGCCCCTCTGCGTCACCCCTTGCCGAGCGGGAACACGCGCGAGGTCGTGGCGGCAGCCCTCCTTGCCCCAGCGGTGCCCTCTCGGCGCGTTGACCTCGCTACCGGGACGTCCTCTGCCCGTTGCCGACGTGGTCTCCGTGGCATCCGGGCGCCTGCCCCACAGCTCCGAGCATCCGACAGGACCACCGCCAGCGCGGTCCGTCCGCCGTGCTTCGTCGGTTCGGGCTGATGATGCCCGAACCGGCCCACCAGCTGGGGCGATCTCGTCCCGCACGACCACCTCGCGAGCCGCCTGCAGGACGCGCTCCTCCGCATCACGCGTCGGCGTCTCGACCCCGGGCCCGTGCGGCGTCCTCCCGCGACGCTAGGGGCGCGGCCCGCACGCGCGGTCGGCCGTGTCGCAGAGACGGTTCTCCGCGTTCCACGTGAAACGCGGCGTCAGAGGCGACCGTCCTGCGGCACTGTGCTGCGTCACGGAGAACCCGGCGCGTCGGACCAATCCCCACATGTCCGCCCTGCGATCTGTCCGCAGGGCGCGCGCCTGACTCGCCGGCCGGGGCTCGGCGCTTCGCTCCCCCGCTCTTCGCTCACCGCGCTGAGCGACCCTCGCGCGATCCGATCGTCGGACCCGGTTCTCGAGCCGGCACCGGCCGGTGCGCCTCGGTGGTCTCGAGAGCCGCGGCAGCAGCCGCACTCAGACGTCCCGTTCCACGTGGAACCGGACGCCGTCGTCGCCCGAGAGGAACAGGATGGATGCCGCCGGCTCCGGCACGCAGCGCGCCTCGCGCGTCCGTGTCGAGACCAGCGACCTGCCTCGTCGGTCCCGTCTCACGCGGCCATCGATGCGGTGCGGTCGACCCCGTTCCGCCGGACGGCGGGCCACACCTTCCGGCCTACGTCCTCTCGTGCGCGCGGCACACACGGCGGGGACAACGTCGCCGAGGCACGGCTCCTCCCCTCCCCCGACCGATCGCTCCCGCCGACCCCACCGGCGCCCGCGCGGAGGAGGCGTGGAGCAACGGCACGGGTCTCCCCAGCGGCGGCGCCCGACGACGACCACCGTCACGACCGGGCTCGACGGGGCACCTCCGTTCACCAGAGCGCGCGTCGACCTGGTGTGGCCTCGCGAACGCGGACCACGCGAGGCACCGCGAGCTGCTGGCGACCACGCGCCCCGCCCTTGATCAGGGCGCGTTCCACGTGGAACCGACCATGATCGACACGGCGCCGGCTCCGGGAACCCGACGCACCGGCTCCCACGGCTCAGACCGGCAGCGCCGCCGGCACGCGCGTGACCCGACGAGTTCTCGGCCCACTCAGGACCCGAGACGCGCCCGGACCGCCCGTACCGCCAGACGATCGAGCGCCTCCGAACTGCTGTCGTCCGGGTCGGGGGCTGCGGGCGGCGGCGACCTCGGCCACCGCTGCCTGCCCGCGCAGCCTCCGACCCCGGAGTCGCATCGGCGAGACACGGGTGCGGCAGACGACCGATTCCGCAGAACCTCCCAGCCGCGTGCACCCGGCGCGACGGTACCGGACCCGTCACCACCAGCGCCCGCGCCCAGATCCGTCCGGCACCGCGTCACATGGCCCGAGCCGGGAACGCTCTGCCCCAGGGCACCCTCTCTCACTCGCCGGAGCCGGCAGCGGCGTCGCACCGCAGCAGCAGGACGCGTCGTGCGCGCCGGCCTTCCCGCACCCGCAGACTCTCGCACCCGCAGGCCCTCGCACCCGCAGGCCCTCGCACCCCTTCGCCCGTGCACCCCACAGCCCGTGCACCCCTTGGTGCGCGCATGGCCATCTGCTCTCGCACCCCGTGGTACGCGCACCCCGCGGTTCGCGCACCCCGTCGCTCCCGCACCCTCGTGTTCGCGCACGGCTTCGTTCGTGCGCCCCGACGCCCCCGCGCGCCGTGGCCGGCATCCCACCACGACGCGGCCGCATGCGAGCGGCCCCGAGGACGGCCGCACCCGCGGGCGCACGCTCGCCACCGAAACCGCGAGACGACGACACCGGGTGACCGACCGCCCGCCACGCCCTCGTGCCTGCCGAACGGCGTGCTTGGCACTATCGCGCCCTGCGCGACATTCCTGCCGCTCGTTCACCCACGAACGACCTCGCCTCAAAGCCACCTCCGTCGCGACACAGAAACGCGAGAGGCCGGTCCCGAACGGGACCGGCCTCTCGGCGCAGCAGGGCGAACGCCCTCGGCGTCAGCTCGCGGGCTTGATGACCACGTACCGCCCCGGCTCGACGCCGTCGGAGTCGGACGTCAGCCCGGCGGCGGCGACCGCGTCGTGCACGACCTTGCGCTCGAACGGGTTCATCGGGTCGAGGGACACCGACTCGCCGGAGGACTGGACGCGGCCGATGGCCTCGCGTGCGACCTCCACGAGCTCGGCCTTGCGCGCGGCACGGAACCCCGCGACGTCGAGCATGAGCCGGCTGCGGTCGCCGGTCTTCGCCTGGACCGCGAGGCGGGTGAGCTCCTGGAGGGCGTCGAGGACCTCACCGTCCTCACCGACGAGGCGGTCGAGCGCGCGCTCGGCCCCCTCCTCCGCGACGATCTCGACGGCGGCACGCCCGTGGTCCACGTCGATGTCGATGTCGCCGTCGAGGTCCGCGATGTCGAGGAGCTCCTCGAGGTAGTCCGCCGCGATCTCGCCCTCTTCCTCGAGGCGGGTGGGGGACGCGGTGCCGGCGTCGCCGGACGGTGTGGTCATCTCTGCTCCTTGCTGGGGGAACGGGGCGCGCGCGGCGCGCGGGGTCTCAGTCCTCGGTCGCGCTGCTGGAGGTGGAGCCGCCGGTCTTCCCGGAGCCACCCTTCCCGCTGGCGCCCGACGTGCCGCCGGCGGGTCGCTTCTTCGCGGGCGTGCCGGCGCTGCCCGACCCGGAGGCGCCCGAACCCGTGGGGCGAGCACCGGAGCCACCCTGCGGGGTGGTGGGCCGCTTCTTCGCACGGGCCTTGCCGACGGGCTGCTGACGCTGGCCGGAGGCGGGACGGCTCTCCTCGATGCCGGGGGCGTCCTCCTCGATCGTGATGCCCTTGGCGGCGGCCTTCTTGGCCTGGCGCGCCTTCAGCGCCGCCTCGGCCTGCGAGCCGGGCGCCGGCATCTTGCGGATCGTGTAGAACTGCTGGCCCATCGACCACAGGTTGGTGGTGGTCCAGTAGAGCAGCACACCGATCGGGAAGTTCACGCCGGAGAAGGCGAAGATCAGCGGGAAGACGTACATGAGCATCTTCTGCTGCTGCGCCATCGGGCCCTCGAGGGCGGCCGGCGGCATGTTCTTCATGGTCAGCTGGCGCTGCGTGAGGAACGTCGTGAGCGACATCGCGACGACGAGGATGACGGTGACGATGCGGACGTGCACGGCCTGGTCGCCGAACTCGGCGGCGTTCATGAACGTCGACGACAACGGGGCGCCGAGGATGGTGGCGCTCTCCGCCTGGGCCGCGAGCTCCTGGTTCAGGGGGCCGAGGTTGGGCCGGCTGTACTCGCCGGACGCGAGCTGCGGCAGCGAGTTCAGCACCCGGAACAGGGCGAAGAAGATCGGCGACTGCGCGAGGATCGGCAGGCAGGACGAGAACGGGTTGGTCCCGTGCTTGCGGTAGAGCTCCATCGTCTCGCGGCTCATGGCCTCGCGGGACGCGGGGTCGGTCTTCCCCTTGTACTTCGCCTGGATCTTCTTCATGTCCGGCGCCAGCAGCTGCATGCCGCGCGACGCCTTGATCTGCTTGAAGAACAGCGGGATCAGGATGATCCGCATGACGATCACGAGGCCCACGATCGACAGGCCCCAGGCGAGGCCGCCGGCCGGGTCGAGGCCCAGGAAGTCGAACAGCGAGTGGAACTGGACCATGATCCAGGCCACGGCGACCATGATCGGGTACAGCAACGTGTCGAACCAGGCCATCGGAAGACTCTCCAGAAGGGTCAGTGCGCGGAGGCGACCGCGCCGTGCGGGTGTCGACGGTGCGGCCCCGCCGGTGGAACGTCGTCGACGCCGCCCCGGTTCCACGGGTTGCAGCGCAGGATCCGCCAGACCGCCAGCCGCGTGCCCTTGACCACGCCGTGCCGCTCGAGGGCGATCACGGCGTACGCGGAGCACGACGGGTAGAACCGGCAGGTCGGCGGGGTGAGCGGGGACAGGAACCGCTGGTAGCCCCGGATCGCGAGGACCAGCACCCGGCGCGGCAGCCGCACCACGGCCCGCAGCGTCGACGCGACGGACCGCTCGCTGCTCACGGCCGGTCCCCGCGTTCGGACCGCCGTCGGCCCGCAGTGCGCAGGGCGCCGTCCAGGTCCTGCCCGAGCGTCGCGTAGTCGGCGTCCGCGGCGGGCGCGAGCGCCCGAACGACCAGGTCGGCGTCGGCGGGCAGGCCCCCCAGGCGCTCGTGGGTCAGCGCACGCAGCCGCCGCTTGACGCGGTTGCGGACGACCGCGTTGCCGACGCCCTTGGACACGACGAAACCGACCGCCGGACCAGGTCCGGGGTCGGTTCGCGTCACGAGGTGCACCACGAGCGTGTTCCGCCCGGCGCGCGCACCCTGCCGCACGGTCCGTTCGAAGTCGACGGACCGACGCATCCGGTGCGCGGCGGGCAGCACCGCGTCAGGGTGCTGTCAGGCCGACAGCTCGGCGCGACCCTTGCGCCGACGGGCGGCGAGGATCGCGCGGCCGGCACGCGTCCGCATGCGCAGACGGAAGCCGTGGGTCTTGGCCCGACGCCGGTTGTTCGGCTGGAAGGTCCGCTTGCTCACGATGGTCTCCAAGGTACTTCGGTGCGGTCGACCGTACGCGCGCGTACGGTCAGGTCTGTGCCGTGCTCGACTGCTCCGGTACCCACGTCGTGCACGTGGCCGACGTCGGGGCACGCCAGCAGGAGCCATCTCGGAAGGCTGGTCAACGTTACGTCGGCGCGGCTCCCCGGTCAAACCCCGAGGCTGTGCGATGGGCCACCGCTGCCCGGTGATCACGCGGGACCCCCTCCCCAGAGGAGCCCTCGGCCACTAGCATCGACGGTCGAGCGTCCCGCGCGGGGCGATCTCCCCAACGGTGGACGCCAGCCGCGCAGCCATGTGGACAACTCCGCACCTCAGGGTCGGTCGCAGCTCGGCACCGCCGAGATCCTGCGGCTCCGACCGTCACGCACAGGTGTGGACAAGTCTGTGGACGCACGGCCGCGGCGTGCGACACTCGACCCCGCGAATCACGACGGCAGCGAGGTAGAGGGTGTCAGGACAGGACGATCAGCTGAGCCAGGTCTGGTCGGCCGCGATGGCGCAGCTCGAGGTGAGCCCGGACATCACTCCGCGCCAGCTGGCCTTCGTGCGGCTGGCCAAGCCGCTGGGGCTGCTCGACGGGACCATGCTGCTGGCGGTCGGCAACGACCTGACCAAGGACTACCTCGAGACGCGGGTCCGCCAGGAGGTCACCGACGCGCTGGCCGCGGCGCTGGGCCGGGACGCCCGGTTCGCGATCACGGTGGACCCGTCGCTCGACGGTGCCGGTGACCCGTCGCTCACGACGTCGCCCCCGCCCGCCCGCGCCGCGGACCCCGACGACTCCCCCGCCGGACCGGCCGCGTCCGGGCACCCGAGCACCGGGGACAGCGCCTCCGTCGAGCCGGTGCGCTCCGAGGGGTTCCGCCGCGAGCCCGCCGGTCCGACGCCGAGTGCGGAGCCGGCGCGGCTGAACCCGAAGTACCTGTTCGAGACGTTCGTCATCGGCTCGTCCAACCGCTTCGCCCACGCCGCCGCCGTGGCCGTGGCCGAAGCGCCCGCGAAGGCGTACAACCCGCTGTTCATCTACGGCGACTCCGGCCTGGGCAAAACGCACCTGCTGCACGCGATCGGGCACTACGCCCGCAACCTGTACCCGTCGGTGCGGGTGCGCTACGTGAACTCCGAGGAGTTCACCAACGACTTCATCAACTCCATCTCCGAGGGCAAGGCGGGCGCCTTCCAGCGCCGCTACCGCGAGGTGGACGTGCTCCTCATCGACGACATCCAGTTCCTGCAGGGCAAGGAGCAGACGATGGAGGAGTTCTTCCACACGTTCAACACCCTGCACAACGCCAACAAGCAGATCGTGCTGACGTCCGACCTGCCGCCCAAGCAGCTCAACGGGTTCGAGGACCGGATGCGGTCCCGGTTCGAGTGGGGCCTGATCACCGACGTCCAGCCGCCGGACCTCGAGACGCGCATCGCGATCCTGCGGAAGAAGTCCGCGAACGACAAGCTCCAGGCGCCGGACGACGTCCACGAGTACATCGCCTCGAAGATCTCCACCAACATCCGCGAGCTCGAGGGTGCGCTCATCCGGGTGACGGCGTTCGCGAACCTCAACCGGCAGCAGGTCGACCTGTCGCTGGCGGAGATCGTGCTGAAGGACCTCATCACCGACGACGACCAGGCGGACATCACCGCGACGGCCGTCATCGGGCAGACGGCGGCGTACTTCGGCCTCACCATCGAGGACCTGTGCGGGTCGTCGCGGTCGCGGGTCCTGGTCACGGCGCGGCAGATCGCGATGTACCTCTGCCGCGAGCTCACGGACCTGTCCCTGCCGAAGATCGGCCAGGCGTTCGGCGGCCGCGACCACACCACCGTGATGCACGCGAACCGCAAGATCCGCGAGCTCATGGCGGAGCGCCGGTCGATCTTCAACCAGGTCACCGAGCTGACGAACCGCATCAAGCAGGAGAGCCGGGGCTGACCGTCCCTCTCCCGGACTTCCCGGCACCATCCCCGAGACCCGCCCCGGCGACCGCCGGCGGCGGGTCTCGGTGTCTGTGCGGAACCCGAGTTCAACCTGAGCCTGAGACATGCGTCGGACGAATGTGCACACCTGTGGACGAGCCTGTGGAAAGCGGTGGACGACACGCCATGTGCGTGTGGACCGATCCTGCGCGACCGGTGGACGCAGAAGGACGCCTGACGAGCTGTCCACGTCCGCGCTCGTCGTCCCCAGGTGGTCCACAGCCGGTGTGCACAAGCCGAAAAGAGCGCTGACCTGCGCAAACAGGCATGGTCCCCAGAATCCACAGAACCGACGATGACGACGACAGATGTCTAGGAAGAAGATCCACAGCCCGTCAGTGCCCTGCGGGCCGAGCCTGAGCACCGACCCCTGATCCGACGACATCTCCCGGACGACCGGGCTCCGCCCGGGCCAGGACGACGAGGCCTGTGCACGACCTCGGAGGCCCTGGATCCTTCGTGGAGCGCCGTCCTGCGCACCGACGCTCCACCACGACCCGCCCGCCGACCGCCAGCGCCGCCACGCACGTGCCGTCCTGGCGAACGATCCAGCGACCGCGACGTCGTCCACAGGCCGCTTACCCCGGCACCACCCGAGCACCGCCCGGGCGCCACCCAGGTGGTCGCGACGCACCCCCGGTCCGGTTCCCGCGGCCTGGTCACTCGCGTAGTGTTCGGGTGTCCCGTGCGCCCTCCGTGCACCGGGTCGCACCGCACGGGACCCCGGGGTCCCCCGAACCGAGAGGGTGGGGCATGAAGTTCCGCGTCGAACGTGACGTCCTCGCAGAAGCCGTCACGTGGATCGCTCGCAGCCTGCCCACCCGCCCGCCGGTGCCCGTGCTCGCGGGCGTGCGCATCGAGGCCGCCACCGACGGCACCCTGCGCCTCGCGAGCTTCGACTACGAGGTCTCCGCGCGGTCCGAGATCCCCGCCGACGTCAGCGAGCCCGGCACCGTCCTGGTGTCCGGCCGCCTGCTCGCCGAGATCTCCCGCGCGCTGCCGAACAAGCCGGTCGACGTCCAGCTCGACGGCACCAAGGTGTCGGTCACCTGCGGCGCCAGCCGCTTCACGCTGCTGACGATGCCGGTCGACGACTACCCGCAGCTGCCGGCCATGCCGGCGCTGACCGGCACGGTCGACGGCGACGAGCTCACCAAGGCCGTCGCGCAGGTCACGGTCGCCGCCAGCCGCGACGACACCCTGCCGCTGCTCACCGGCGTCCGCGTCGAGATCGAGGGCGAGAAGGTCACGCTCCTCGCGACGGACCGCTACCGCCTCGCGCTGCGCGAGATGACGTGGCGCCCGGCGACCCCGGACGTCTCCCAGGTCGCCCTGGTGCGCGCCCGCACGCTCTCCGACGCCGCCAAGTCGCTCGGTGCCTCGGGCTCCGTGAACGTCGGCCTCGCCACCGGCCAGGGCGTCGACCTCATCGGCTTCGAGGCTGCTGGACGCCACACCACGTCGCTGCTGGTCGACGGGGACTACCCCGCCGTGCGCCGGCTGTTCCCCGACGAGTCCCCCATCCACGCGGTGGTGAACACGCAGCTGCTCGCCGACGCCGCCAAGCGCGTCGCGCTGGTCGCGGAGCGGAACACCCCGATCCGGCTGACGTTCTCCGACGGCCAGGTCGTGCTCGACGCGGGCCAGGGCGACGACGCCCAGGCGTCCGAGGCGCTCGAGGCCACGCTCGTCGGCGACGACATCGCCGTGGCGTTCAACCCGCAGTTCCTGCTGGACGGCCTCGGCGCGCTGACCACGTCGTTCGTGCGGCTGTCGTTCACGCACCCGAACAAGCCGGTCGAGTTCACGGGCCAGGAGTCGCTCGAGGGCGAGGACCTCAAGGAGTACCGGTACCTGCTGGTGCCGATCCGCTTCGCGTCCTGACGGGTCGCTCGCGGTCACCCGTCGCGGCGGTGTGACCGGCGAGACGCCCGTCTCGGTCGTCAGCACACCGCCGCAGCAGGAGAATGGCGGCGACAAGGACGCCACCGGGGCCCGTGCGTCCCGGTGGCGGTCGGGCGAGGGAAGGTGGAGCGATGCAGATCGGCCTGGTGGGTCTGGGCAGGATGGGCGCGAACATGCGCGACCGCATGCGGCGCGCGGGGATCGACGTCACGGGCTACGACCAGAACCCGGACGTCTCCGACGTCGCGTCGCTGGCCGACCTCGTCGCGGCGCTCCCGGCCGGTGAGCGTGTCGTGTGGGTCATGGTGCCCGCGGGCGCGGTCACGCACGGTGTGGTCGAGGAGCTCGGCGGCCTGCTGACCGAGGGCGACCTCGTCATCGACGGCGGCAACTCGTACTTCGGCGACGACAAGGGCCACGCGGAGCAGCTCGGCGCGAAGGGCATCCACTTCGTCGACGTCGGCGTCTCCGGCGGGGTCTGGGGCCTCGCGAACGGCTACGGCCTGATGGTCGGCGGCGACGCCGCGCAGGTCGAGCGCGTGATGCCGGTGTTCGACGCGCTGCGTCCCGAGGGCCCCCGCGAGGAGGGCTTCGTGCACGCGGGCGCGGTCGGTGCCGGGCACTACGCGAAGATGGTGCACAACGGCATCGAGTACGGCCTCATGCAGGCGTACGCCGAGGGCTACGAGCTGCTGGCCGCCAAGGACATCGTCACCGACGTCGCCGGGACCATGAAGGCCTGGCAGCGGGGCACCGTCGTGCGGTCGTGGCTGCTGGAGCTCCTGGTCAAGGCGCTCGAGGAGGACCAGCAGTTCGAGGCCATCGACGACTGGGTCGCCGACTCGGGCGAGGGCCGCTGGACCGTGGACGAGGCGATCGAGGCCGCCGTGCCGCTGCCGGTCATCACCGCCGCGCTGTTCGCGCGCTTCCAGTCCCGCCAGGAGCAGTCCCCCGCGATGAAGGCGGTCGCGGCGCTGCGCCAGCAGTTCGGCGGGCACGCGGTCAAGGCTGCGGGTGCGCCGGTCGCCGGTGACACCCCGTCCGGCGTGGGCTCCGCCGACTGACCGGATGTACGTCTCGCACCTGTCCCTGACGGACTTCCGGTCGTACCACCAGGTCGACCTGACCTTCGAGCCCGGCATCACCGCGCTCGTGGGGCCGAACGGGCAGGGCAAGACGAACCTCGTCGAGGCGATCGGGTACGTCTCGACGTTCTCCAGCCACCGGGTGCCGACCGACGCCCCGCTCGTGCGGGCGGGCGCGTCGGCGGCCGTGGTGCGGTCCCGCATCGTGCGGGCCCAGGACGACGGGTCCGAGCGGGCGCTCGTCATCGACGTGCAGCTCGGCTCCGGTCGGTCCAACCGGGTCAAGCTCAACGGCGCACCGTCCCGTGCCCGGGACGTCGTCGGCGCGCTGCGCTCGGTGCTGTTCGCCCCGGAGGACCTCGCGCTGGTCAAGGGCGACCCGGACGGGCGGCGCCGGTTCGTGGACGCGCTGGCCGTGCAGGTGACGCCGCGGCTGGCCGGGGTGTTCAGCGAGTACGACCGGGTCGTGCGGCAGCGCACCGCCCTGCTGAAGTCGGCGGGCGGGTTCCGGGGGTCCCGGACGAAGCCGGACCTGAGCACCCTCGACGTGTGGGACAGCAAGCTCGCCGAGCTCGGCGCGCACGTGATCATCGCGCGGCAGGCCGTGGTCGCGGCGCTCGCGCCGTACGTCGCCGACGCCTACGAGCGGGTCAGCGACGGCCAGGGCGCCGCGCACGTGGGCTACCGGTCCTCGCTCGCGGCGGTGCTGGAGGGGGGCGAGCCCGCCGAGGGCGCCGACGCCACCACCCCGTCGCGCGTGGTCGAGCAGCAGATGCTCGAGGCGCTGTCGCGGGTGCGCCCCAAGGAGCTCGAGCGGGGTGTCTGCCTGGTCGGGCCGCACCGCGACGACCTCGTGCTCACCCTCGGCGACCTGCCCGCGAAGGGGTACGCGAGCCACGGCGAGTCCTGGTCGGTGGCGCTCGCGCTGCGGCTCGCGTCGTACGAGCTGCTGACCCACGGCCCGCAGGCGGGCACCGAGCAGGACGCCGCGCAGCTCTGGGTCGCGGACTCCGGGCCGGACGGCGAGCCGGTGCTCATGCTGGACGACGTGTTCGCGGAGCTCGACGCCAAGCGGCGCGCCCGGCTGGCCGAGATGGTCGCGGGCGCCCGGCAGGTGTTCGTCACCGCGGCCGTCCCCGGGGACGTGCCCCCGCAGCTGCAGGGCGCGCGCTACGACGTGCTGGCCTCCGAGGTCACCCGTGGCGCCTGACGGGGACGCCGCGCCTGGCGCCGCCACCCCGGGCGACGCCGAGGAGCCCGTCCTCCCCCCGCCCGACCCGTCGGTCCCGGTCACCGAGCGGCTGGAGGACGCCACCCCGGCGACGCAGATGGCGAAGCAGTCCCTGGCCCGGTTCCGCGCGGTCGCGCGGTCCAAGGGCTACCGCCCGGGCGAGAAGCCGCGCGGTCGGTCCCCGCTGTCCGCCGCCGAGCGGGACGCCCCGGGCGTGCACGCGCGGGACCCGCAGACGGTGTCGAGCACGATGTCGTCCCTGTTCCGGGACCGCGGCTGGGTGCAGGAGATCTCGGTCGGCGGCGTGGTCGGCCGGTGGCGCGACGTCGTGGGCGACCAGATCGCGGACCACTGCACGCCGGAGACGTTCGCGGACGGGGTGCTGGTCGTGCGGACGGACTCGACGGCATGGGCCCAGCAGCTGAAGATGCTCGCCCCGCAGCTCGTGCGGCGCATGGCCGAGGACGTCGGCGAGGGCGTCGTGGTGGACGTCCGGGTGCTCGGTCCGGCGGGCCCGGGGTTCGGCAAGGGCAAGCGGGCGGTGCGCGGCCGGGGCCCCCGGGACACCTGGGGCTGAGGCCGTCGTCCCCAGGGTGGGGCGATCTCCGCGGTTTTTCGGCAGGGACGGGTACACTAAGAGGGACATCTCTGGCGCGTCTGCGCCGGTCCAGGACGCACGATCTCCGCCGTCGTGGAGTGATCCGCCCTCCCGCGTGGAGGACGGGCGCCTCCGCCGCGTACGAGAACTGAGGAGCACCACCGCTCGTGGCAGACCAGAGCCCCTCCACCGCACCTGATCCCTCCGCACCCGGGGGGGCGGCGAACGGGACTCCCGCCTACGACGCGTCCGCGATCACGGTCCTCGAGGGTCTCGAGGCCGTGCGCAAGCGCCCCGGCATGTACATCGGCTCGACCGGTGAGCGCGGCCTGCACCACCTCGTCTACGAGGTGGTCGACAACTCCGTCGACGAGGCCCTCGCCGGGTACTGCGACCACATCGAGGTCGTGCTGCGCGCCGACGGCGGCGTCCAGGTCGTCGACAACGGCCGTGGCATCCCCGTCGCGATGCACCCGACGGAGGGCAAGCCCACCGTCGAGGTCGTCATGACCATCCTGCACGCGGGCGGCAAGTTCGGCGGCGGCGGCTACGCGGTCTCCGGCGGCCTGCACGGCGTCGGCATCTCCGTGGTCAACGCGCTGTCGACCCGTGTGCAGACGGTCGTGCGGCGCGACGGCTTCGCCTGGGAGATGGACTTCGCGGACGGCGGCAAGCCGGCCAGCGAGCTGCGCCAGGGCGCGGCGACGGAGGAGACCGGCACCTCGCAGACGTTCTGGGCCGACCCGAGCATCTTCGAGACCGTCGAGTACGACTTCGAGACCCTGCGGTCCCGGTTCCAGCAGATGGCGTTCCTCAACAAGGGGCTGCAGATCTCACTGACCGACGAGCGCCCGCAGCACACCGGTACCGAGGACGAGGTCGCCGGGGACGACGCCTCCGCGACGGACGCCCCGAAGGCCCGCACCGTGACCTACAAGTACGACGGCGGCCTGGTCGACTACGTCAAGCACCTGAACGCGGCCAAGAAGGTCGACCTGGTGCACCCCGACGTCATCGACTTCGAGGCCGAGGACACCGAGCGCCGCCTGTCGCTCGAGGTCGCGATGCAGTGGACCAGCGCGTACTCCGAGTCGGTGCACACGTACGCCAACACCATCTCCACCACCGAGGGCGGCACGCACGAGGAGGGCTTCCGTGCGGCCATGACCTCGCTGGTCAACCGGTACGCCCGCGAGAAGGGCATCCTCAAGGAGAAGGACGACAACCTCACCGGCGACGACATCCGCGAGGGCCTGACCGCCGTCGTGTCGATCAAGCTCGGCGAGCCGCAGTTCGAGGGCCAGACCAAGACGAAGCTCGGCAACACCGAGGCCAAGACCTTCGTGCAGCGCGTCGTCAACGAGCAGCTCGCCGACTGGCTGGACTCGCACCCGAACGAGGCCAAGGACGTCATCCGCAAGGCCATCCAGGCGTCCCAGGCCCGGCTCGCGGCCCGCAAGGCCCGGGAGGCCACGCGCCGCAAGGGCCTGCTCGAGTCCAACTCGATGCCGGGCAAGCTCAAGGACTGCCAGTCCAACAACCCCGCCGAGTGCGAGATCTTCATCGTCGAGGGTGACTCCGCCGGCGGTTCCGCCGTGCGCGGCCGCAACCCGCAGACGCAGGCGATCCTGCCGCTGCGCGGCAAGATCCTCAACGTCGAGCGCGCCCGCCTCGACCGGGCCCTCGGCAACGCCGAGGTGCAGGCGCTCATCACGGCGTTCGGCACCGGCATCGGCGAGGACTTCGACGCCTCGAAGCTGCGGTACCACAAGATCGTGCTCATGGCCGACGCCGACGTCGACGGCCGGCACATCTGCACGCTGCTGCTGACGCTGCTCTACCGGTACATGCCGGACCTCATCCTCAAGGGCCACGTCTACATGGCGCAGCCGCCGCTCTACCGCATCAAGTGGTCCAACGCGGCGCACGACTACGTCTACTCGGACCGCGAGCGGGACGCGATGCTCGCCGAGGGGCAGGCCAAGGGCAAGCGGATCCCCAAGGACAACGGGATCCAGCGCTACAAGGGTCTCGGTGAGATGGACTACTCGGAGCTGTGGGAGACCACGATGGCGCCCGAGCACCGCACGCTGCTGCAGGTCACGCTGGACGAGGCGGCCGCCGCGGACGAGATCTTCTCGGTGCTGATGGGCGAGGACGTCGAGTCCCGCCGTTCCTTCATCCAGCGCAACGCGCGCGACGTCCGCTTCCTCGACGTCTGACCGCGGCGCCCCGCCTCCTCCCGACCTCCCGGCCCGGCGCCGGGACCAGTCCCACCGAAGGACCTGACCTGTGACTGAGCTGACCGGCGACAACATCGAGCACGGCCGCATCGACCAGGTGGACCTGCAGCTCGAGATGCAGCGGTCCTACCTGGACTACGCGATGGCCGTCATCGTGGGTCGCGCGCTCCCCGACGTCCGGGACGGCCTCAAGCCGGTGCACCGCCGCGTGCTGTACGCCATGTACGACGGCGGCTACCGGCCGGACCGGCAGTTCTCCAAGTGCTCCCGCGTCGTCGGCGACGTCATGGGCAAGTACCACCCGCACGGCGACACCTCGATCTACGACGCCCTGGTGCGGCTGGTCCAGGACTGGTCGCTGCGGTACCCGCTGGTCGCGGGCCAGGGGAACTTCGGCTCCCCCGGCGACGACCCGGCGGCCGCCCCGCGGTACACCGAGTGCAAGATGGCCCCGCTCGCCATGGAGATGGTCCGGGACATCGACGAGGACACCGTCGACTTCCAGGACAACTACGACGGCCGCACGCAGGAGCCGTCGATCCTGCCGTCCCGGTTCCCGAACCTGCTGGTCAACGGATCCGCCGGCATCGCGGTCGGCATGGCGACCAACATCCCGCCGCACAACCTGCGCGAGGTCGCCGAGGGCGTCCGCTGGCACCTCGACAACCCGGAGGCGTCCAAGGAGGAGCTGCTCGCGGCGCTGCTGATGCGCGTCAAGGGCCCCGACTTCCCCACCGGCGCGACGATCCTCGGCCACAAGGGCATCGAGGAGGCGTACCGCACCGGTCGCGGCTCCATCACGATGCGCGCGGTCGTCGAGGTCGAGGAGATCCAGGGCCGCATCTGCCTGGTCGTCACCGAGCTGCCCTACCAGGTCAACCCGGACACCCTCGCGAAGAAGATCGCCGACCTGGTCCGCGAGAACCGGGTCCAGGGCATCGCGGACATCCGCGACGAGACCTCTGGCCGCACCGGCCAGCGCCTGGTCATCGTGCTCAAGCGCGACGCCGTCGCCAAGGTCGTCCTGAACAACCTGTACAAGCACACGCAGCTGCAGGACACGTTCGGCGCCAACATGCTCGCCCTGGTCGACGGCGTGCCCCGCACGCTCAGCCTGGACGCGTTCATCCGCCACTGGACGACCCACCAGCTCGACGTCATCGTCCGGCGGACGAACTTCCGGCTGCGCAAGGCCGAGGAGCAGATCCACATCTACCGCGGCTACCTCAAGGCGCTGGACGCGCTGGACGAGGTCATCGCGCTGATCCGCCGCTCCCCCGACGCCGACGAGGCCCGCACCGGCCTGATGGCCCTCCTCAACATCGACGAGGTCCAGGCCAACGCGATCCTCACCCTGCAGCTGCGTCGCCTGGCCGCCCTGGAGCGCCAGCGCATCCTGGACGAGTACGCGAAGCTCGAGACCGAGATCCTCGGGTACCGCGAGATCCTCGCCTCCCCGGACCGCCAGCGCGGCATCGTGCGTGACGAGATGGACGAGATCGTCACCAAGTACGGCGACGAGCGCCGCACGACGATCCTGCCGTTCGACGGCGAGGTGTCCGTCGAGGACCTCATCGCCGAGGAGGAGATGGTCGTCACCATCACCCGCGGCGGCTACGCCAAGCGGACGCGCTCGGACAACTACCGGGCGCAGCGCCGGGGTGGCAAGGGCGTGCGCGGCGCGCAGCTGCGCGAGGACGACATCGTCGACCACTTCTTCGTGACGACGACGCACCACTGGCTGCTCTTCTTCACGAACCTCGGCCGCGTGTACCGCGCCAAGGCGTACGAGCTGCCCGAGGGCGGCCGGGACGCCAAGGGCCAGCACGTCGCGAACCTGCTGGCGTTCCAGCCGGGCGAGAAGATCGCCCAGGTCCTCGACCTGCGCAGCTACGACCAGGCGGAGTACCTGGTGCTGGCGACGCAGCGCGGCCTGGTGAAGAAGACCCGGCTCACCGAGTACGACTCCAACCGGTCCGGCGGCGTCATCGCGATCAACCTGCGCGAGGACGAGCACGGCCTGCCCGACGAGCTCGTCTCGGCGCGCATCGTGGACTCGGTGAACGACCTGATCCTCGTCTCCCGCAAGGGCCAGTCGCTGCGGTTCACCGCGACCGACGAGGCGCTGCGCCCGATGGGCCGCGCGACCTCGGGCGTCACCGGCATGAAGTTCCGCGCCGACGACGAGCTGCTGGCCATGGACGTCGTCCGCGAGGAGGCGTTCCTGTTCACCGTCACGCAGGGCGGCATCGCCAAGCGCACCGCCCTCACGGTGGAGAACTACCGGGTGCAGGGCCGTGGCGGCCTCGGCATCAAGGTGGCCAACCTCCCCGAGGCCAACGGCGACCTGGTCGGCGCGCTGGTCACGGACGCCGACGACGAGGTCCTCGTCATCATGGAGCGCGGCAAGATCGTGCGTTCCGCGACCTCCGAGGTGAACGCGACGGGCCGCACCACGCAGGGCGTGATCTTCGCGAAGCCCGACAACGGGGACCGCATCATCGCGGTGGCCCGCAACATCGAGCGCCACCTGGGTGACGAGGCGGGTACCGTGGACGGGTCGGCCGAGTCCGACGTGGCGTCCGACGTCCCCGCGGGGACCGACGAGACCGCCACCGCGGCGCCGGAGGTCCCGGACGCCGACGAGACCGCCGAGGAGGACGCGTGAGCCGCACCGCCACCGCCTCCCCCGCTCCTGATCCCGAGGAGAGCCGATGAGCAGCGACACCCCGCCGTCCATCCCGCCGCGCAAGTCCGGCGGGTCCGACGCGCCGGAGAAGCCCGCCGCCGGCCGCACGGCCACCGACACCGGCACCCGCGCGCCGGCGACGGCCGCGCAGCCCAAGACCGGTGCCGCCGCACGGACCTCCGCCGTGAAGACCAAGCCGGCCGCCGCGCCCGCGTCCGGTACCACGACCGGTACGACCCCGCGTCCGGCGTCCTCCGGCACCGGGTCGTCGTCGTCCACCCCGGCCGCGGCCCCCACGCCGGCCGCTGAGGCGCCTGCCGCCGGCAGCACCACCGCCGCGCGCCCCGCCTCGTCCGGCCTGACGACCGGTTCCGGCCCCCGCCGGGTGCGCCTCGCGATCTCGCGGGTCGACCCGTGGTCGGTCATGAAGCTGTCGTTCCTGATGTCCGTCGCGATCGGCATCATGATCGTCGTCGCGACGGCCGTCGTGTGGCTGGCCCTGGACTCGCTCCAGGTGTTCGCGACCATCGAGGGCCTGGTCACCGAGATCCTCGCGGACTCCGACTTCGACCTCATGCAGTACGTCGAGTTCGACCGGGTGCTCTCGGTCGCGACGCTGGTCGCCGTCGTGGACATCGTGCTCATCACCGCGCTCGCCACGATCGGGTCGTTCCTGTACAACATCACCGCGGCGCTGGTGGGTGGCATCCACGTCACCATGACCGACGAGTGACGCACGGTTTGGGCGGGCGGCCCCTGCTGGGGTAGTCTCGTCCGGCACGCCAGGATGCTGGTGTGCGACGGGCCTATAGCTCAGACGGTTAGAGCGCTTCCCTGATAAGGAAGAGGTCAGAGGTTCAAGTCCTCTTAGGCCCACTCCCGAGCCCTTGGGGGTAGTACCCGTGAAGAAGCTCCTGCTCCTGACGGCTGTCGCCGCGGTCGCCTACGTGGCGTGGACCCGGTACGCCGCCGAGCGTGATGACCGCGACCTGTGGGCCGAGGTCACCGACACGGTCGAGTAGCACCCCCGCAGCACCCGGACCCCGGTTCGGTACGGGGCCATGGCGCAATTGGTAGCGCACCTGCTTTGCAAGCAGGGGGTTAGGGGTTCGAGTCCCCTTGGCTCCACTCAACGCGTCGACCCGTGAGGGACGTGCCATGGCTGCCACGTACACGTTCGACGTCTTCACCAGCCTCGACGGCTTCGGCTCCTACGGGCCGCCCGGCGACTGGGGAGGCTACTGGGGCCGGCAGGGCCCGGAGCTGCTCGCCCACCGCGAGGAGCAGTACCGCGCGCCGCAGCGGATGGTCCTCGGTGCCCGCACCTACCGCGAGTTCGTGCAGATGCTCGACGGCCCCGCCGACTCCGAAGTGCACGACCCCTGGGTCACCGCGATGCGCGCCCTGCCCGCGACCGTGGTCTCCGGCACGCTCGACGAGCCCGTGGACTGGCCGGACGCCACCGTCGTCCGTGGGGACGCCGTGGACGTCGTCCGGCGGCTCAAGGCGGACTCCCCCGTGCCGCTGCGGTCGCACGGCAGCCTGAGCCTCAACCGGGCGCTGCTCGCGGCAGGGCTGGTCGACATCCTCCAGATCACCGTGTTCCCCGTGGTCACCGGGCGCAGCGGCACCGAGCCCGTCCTGGCGGGCGTCCCGGACCTCGACCTCGACCTGCTCGGGTCCCGGACGCTGGACGGCCGCACCCTGGAGCTGCGGTACCGGCCGCGGCTGCACCACCGACGACCCGCCTGACGGGTCCTTGACTCCGGCGCGCGTCCGGGCCAGGTTCTCCCCATGACGACGACGTCAGACCTGCACGACCTGCGCGCCGCGGTCGCCGCGGCCTCCCGCGGCATCGCCGCCAGCGGGCTGGTGATCGGCACCGCCGGGAACGTCAGCGCCCGCGACGGGGACCTCGTCGCGGTGACCGCCACCGGGTGCGACCTCGCCACCACCACCGTCGACGAGGTCACCGTCGTCGACCTGGACGGGCGGGTCGTGGCGGGGGACCTGCAACCGACCTCCGAGCGCGACCTGCACCTCGGCGTCTACCGGCACGCCCCGCCTGCCCAGGTCGGGGCCGTGGTGCACACCCACTCCCGGATGGCCACCGCGATGGGTCTGGTGGCCGACGAGATCCCGGTGCTCCACTACCAGCAGCTCGTGCTGGGCGGCTCGCTGCGGGTCGCACCGTTCCACACCTTCGGCAGCGCCGACCTCGCCCGGGCGGTCGGGGCCGCGCTCGACGGGCGGCTCGCCGCGCTGATGGCGAACCACGGGGCGGTCGCCCTCGGCGCCGACCTGCGCGCGGCCGTCGGGAACGCCGAGCTCACCGAGTGGTTGTGCGACCTCGCGTGGCACGCCCGCGCCGTGGGGGAGCCCCGGGCGCTGACCGCGGGACAGCAGCGCGACGTGGTCGAGGCCGCCACCGCGACCGGCTACGGCAGCACCCGGAGAGCGGACCGGTGACGGCGCCCGACGAGGGTGCGCTGCTTGGGCACGGGCGCACGTCCGAGGTGTACGCGTACGGCGTCGGCACCGCCATCAAGGTGTACCCGGAGGGCACGGATCGCGCCCTGGTGGCCCAGGAGCGGGACGCCGCGACGCTCGTGCACGCCCTGGGCGTCCCCAGCGTGCGCTGCCTCGGGCTCGCGGAGCGGTCCGGGCGACCCGGCGTCGTCTTCGACCGGCTCACCGGGCCGGGCATCGCGCGGCAGGCGGAGAAGGACCCCCGGCGCCTGCCGGAGATGTCCCGCACGCTCGCCGACCTGCACGCCCGGGTCCACGAGGCGCGCACCGACGCGCTGCCCGACGTCCGGGACCTCGCGGTGTCGCTGCTCGACACCCCGCGGCTGCGGACGCTCGGCACGGTGACCCGCACCCGGCTGCGCGCCCGGTTCCGGGACCTGCCCGACGGTGACTCGGTGCTGCACCTCGACTTCCACCCGCAGAACGTCTACGAGCACCACGAGGGCCACGCCGTCATCGACTGGCAGTCCGCGTGCCGGGGACCCGCGGCCGCGGACGTCGCGATGTCCGTCGTCCTCATGCGGGAGGTCGAGCTGTTCCCGGGGACGCCGCCGCTGCTCCTGGCCCTGTACGCGGCGTCGAGACGCGCGGTCCTGCGGTACTACCTGGCCCGGTACCTCGCCGTGTCCGGGCTGACCCCGGCCGAGGTCGAGCGGTGGCTCACCTGCGCGCGGGTGCTGCGGCTCGGACTGCTGGACGTCCCGAGCGAGCGGCGGCGGTTCCTGCGCCGCATCGAGGCCGGGTCGGCGGCCGTCGGGGGCCCCGCGTGACCACCACGCTCACCCGTGCCCGGTTCGCCGGGGACGACGAGGTCGACGTGCTGGTCATCGGCGGCGGCATCACCGGGGCGGCGCTCGCCCACGAGGCCACCAGCCGCGGCCTGTCGGTCGCGCTGGTCGAGCAGGGCGACGTCGGCGGCGCCACCTCCGCCGCGACGGGCAAGCTCGTCCACGGCGGGCTGCGGTACCTCAAGCGCCTGGAGGTCGGCCTGGTCCGGGAGTCGCTGGCCGAGCGCCGCACCCTGATGCGGATCGCGCCCAACCTCGTGGAGCCGCTGCCCATCGTGCTGCCCGACCCGGGACCGGTGGAGCACGCCGGGCTCGTCGCGTACGACCTGCTCTCCGCCGACCGGAACCGGGGCGCCTCACCCGACCGGCGCATCCCCGCGCACCGGACCCTGCGCCGCAGCGAGCTCGACCGCCTCGGCCTGCCCACGCTGCGCTCCGGGCTGCTGTACCACGACGCCCTCTGCCTCTCCCCGGAGCGGTTGACCCTCGCGTTCCTCCGCACCGCGGCCGCGGCCGGGGCCCGGTGGGCGTCGTACACCCGCGCCGACCGGTTCGTGGTCGAGCGCGGGCGGGTCGTCGGGGCCGAGGTCACCGACCTCGCTGCGGACCGACCGGGTCTGGTGCGGGCGCGGATCACGGTGAACGCCACCGGTCCCTGGGCGCGCGACCTGCTGCTGTCCACCCCGCTGACTGCCGCGCTCGCCGGACCCGAGCCGACCGTGCGGTCCGAGGGCATCTACCTCGTCACCCGGGTCCCGACGGAGGTGATGGTGCTGACGGTCCTGCCGCACGGGCACTTCAGCTTCGCGCCCTGGCGCGGGCTCAGTCTCGTCGGACCCACCGAGACGCCGTACCACGGGCGGGTCGCGGACTGGCGGCTCACCCGGCGCGCCGTGGACGACCTGGTCGCCGCCGTCAGCACCGGCAACACCGGCGGCATCCGGATCGCGCCCGAGGACGTCGTCGCCGCGTACGGCGGGCTACGACCGCTCACCGAGAGCGGCGGCACCGACACGTACACCGCCTCCCGGGCCTCCGAGGTGGTCGACCACGACCGGGACGGGGCCCCCGGGCTCGTCACCGCCACCGGCGGCAAGTACACGACCGCGCGGGCCTTCGCGTCCCGGGTCGTCACCGGGCTCGCGACCCGGCTCGGCACGACCGTGCGCCGGTCCACCACGGACCGGACGCCGCTGGACGGGTGCGTGCCCGGGGACCTGCCGGGTGCGGTGGACGCGACCACCGCCGCCGCGGCCGCCGTGGGCGTCGACGCGCGGTCGGCCGCCCTGCTCACCCGGCTGCACGGCACCGAGGCGGCCGCCGTGCTCGACCTCGTGCGGGAGGACCCGGCGCTCGCCCGCCCGGTCACGCCCGACGGGGAGCCGCTCGCCACCGTGGCGTACGCGGCCCGGCACGAGGCCCCCGTGCACCTCACGGACGTGCTGCTCCGGCGCACCGGGGTCGGGCAGACCGGCGACCCCGGGGACGAGGTCCTGGGGCTCGCGGCGGACGTCGTCGCGCGCGAGCGCGGCTGGGACGCGGGACGGCGGGCGGCGGAGGTCGCCGCCGCCCGGACGGCGGTGCGCCTGCCGGTCGACTAGGCCGACGCCTCGGACCAGGACGACAGGACGCCGCAGGGCCGGGCACCGTGCGGTGCCCGGCCCTGCGGGTGGATCAGCGGGAGGTCAGGACTCCGGCGCGGCGTCCGTGTCCGGCTTCTTCGGGGCCGCGCGGCGCGGGGTGGCCTTCTTCGCGGCCTCCGCGACCTTCTCGGTGGCCTCGGTGAGCTTCTCGCCGGCGTCGGCGACGCGCTCCTCGACGTCCTCGCGGACCTCGGCGACCTTCTCGGCGGCCTTGCGGGTGGCCTCGCGGCCGCGGGCCACGGCCTCGCCCGCCGCCTCGCCCACGGCCTCGGCGGCGTCACCCGCGCGGGCGCGCAGCTGGTCCGCGGTGGGGGCCTCCGGCTCCCAGGGCTCGGCCCACGGGTCCGTGGTCGTGCGCGACCGGCTCCACGCGAACACGGCGGCACCCGCGCCGACGACGGTCGCGACCAGGAAGAACCGCTTGACGCCCTTGTGCTTCTTCTTCTCCGCCTTGGTCGCCGCGGCGGCGGCACCCGCGGCCGCGGCGGCGAGCGCGCCGCCCTTGTCAGCGGCCTTGTCGGCGACGTGCTCGACGGCACCGCCCGCGCGCACCGCGGCGTCGTTGACGGCCTGCACGAGCTTGGGCAGCAGGTCGTCGACGAGCTTGTCGTGCGCGGTGTCGATGACGGGGGCGGCCTTGGTCGCGGCCTTCTCCACCCGCGGGGCGGCGGCCTTCACGCTCTCCTTGTACAGGTGGTCGATGCGCGGGATCAGCCACTCGATCGCGGCCTCGACGCGCGGCTGCGTCCACTCGACGGCGTGCTCGGCCGCGGACTTCGCGGCGACGCCCGCGTCGGCGGCCTGCTCCTTCGCCACGGCGGCGAACCGGCCGGCGCTGTCGCCGGCCTTCCCGCCCGCGTCGGCGAGCACGGCGCCGACGTCGGCGGCCTTCGCCTTCAGGCTGTCCGAGGTCAGGTGGTCCGTGACGGTCTCGAGCTTGCTCCGTCGGGTCAGGAAGGCCATGTCCACACTCTCCCGCTCAATGCTGGTCCGGTGACGTCCCACTCTGCCACCGTCGGGCCTCCCGCGCAGGTGGCAGCGGGCGAAGTGGGTGGTGTTCGTCCCTCTGCGAACACCGGTCGGGTCCCCGGCGGACGTCCAGGGGGGCGTGACAGGATGATCGGCATGAAGGCGACCCTGCACACGAACCGCGGCGACATCCGTCTCGAGCTCTTCGAGAACCACGCCCCCACCACCGTGGAGAACTTCCGCGGCCTCGCCACCGGCGACAAGGAGTGGACCGACCCGGCCACGGGTGAGAAGAAGAACGCCCCGCTGTACGACGGCGTGATCTTCCACCGCGTGATCGACGGCTTCATGATCCAGGGCGGCGACCCGCTGGGCCGCGGCACCGGCGGCCCCGGCTACACCTTCGACGACGAGATCCACCCCGAGCTGCGGTTCTCCGAGCCGTACCTGCTCGCGATGGCCAACGCCGGCCTGCGCCGCGACCCGGTCTCGGGCCAGGTGGGTGGCACCAACGGCTCGCAGTTCTTCATCACCGTGACCGCGACGCCGCACCTGAACGGCAAGCACACCATCTTCGGCAAGGTACTGGACGCCGAGAGCCGTGCCGTCGTCGACGCGATCGCGACCACCCCGACCCGCCCGGGCGACCGCCCGGTCGAGGACGTGGTGATCGAGTCGGTCTCGTTCGAGTCCTGACTCCTCGATGACCACTCCGCAGCCGGGCTCTGCCCCTGCTCCGCCCCCGGTCTGCCCGCGCCACCCCGACCGCGTCGCGTACGTGCGGTGCCAGCGGTGCGGCCGGCCGACGTGCCCGGAGTGCCAGCGCCCGGCTGCGGTGGGCATCCAGTGCGTGGACTGCGTGCGCGAGGCCGCGCAGCAGACGCGCCCCGCGCGGACCGCGTTCGGCGGCCGCGTCACCGGCGGCCGACCGGTCGTCACCCTCACCCTCATCGCGCTGTGCGTGGCGAGCTACCTCGCCCAGCTCGCGGTCCCGGGGTGGACCGAGGCGCTGGCGTTCGCGCCGGTGCTGGGGGAGAGCGAGCCGTGGCGGTTCCTCACCGCGGCGTTCCTGCACTCCACCGGCGGCGGCATCGGCATCGCGCACATCGCGTTCAACATGATCGCGCTCTGGTCGGTCGGGCCGTTCCTCGAGGCGTCGCTCGGCCGCTGGCGCTACCTCGCGCTGTACCTGCTGAGCGCCGTGGGCGGCTCGGTGGCGTACCTGCTGCTGTCCTCGCCCGCCGACCTGTCCTGGTACACGTACCTCGTCGGGGCGTCGGGTGCGGTGTTCGGTCTGTTCGGCGCCGTGCTCGTCGTGCTGCGGCGCGTGGGTCGCAGCGCCGGCGGGATCATCGGCGTGCTCGTCATCAACGGCGTGCTCGGCTTCGTCCTGCCGGGTGTCGCGTGGCAGGCGCACCTCGGTGGCGCCGTCGTGGGCGCGGCGCTGGGTGCGGCGTTCGCGTACGCCCCCCGGGAGCGGCGGCTGCCGGTCGCGGTGGGGTCGTGCGTCGCCGCGGGTGTTCTGCTCGTGGGAGCCGTCCTGGTGAGCTACGGGACGCTCTGATGCTCGTCCCCAGCGTTGCTCACAGGTGTGGAATTACACGGCTGTAGTTATCCACAGGGTTGTGCACCGTTGGGGACAGGGCCCCGCAACGACGCGTCGGAGCCCGGGATCATCGGGATCTCACCCTGGGGACAACCGGCGTCGACCTGGGGACGACGGTGGGCGACCCGGCGGGCGGCGCGGCCCCGCAGGACCGTCGCCGCCCACCCGTAGGTCACTTCCAGCGGGTCGCCATCCCCATGCCGACGAGGGCGAACGCGAAGCCCACGGCGAGGTTCCAGGCACCGATGCCCGGGATCGGGAAGGCGAAGCTCGTCAGGTAGGTGACGACGATCCACAGCAGACCCGCCACCAGCAGGCCGACGAGCACCGGGACGAACCACGGCGGGCTCACCTGGGGCCCCGCCGGGCGCTCCTGCGGGGCGGTGTAGTGCGACTTCTGCCGCGTCCTGGACTTGGGCACGGTTGCTCCTGACCTCGACCGATCGACCACGTGGCCGGTCCGGGGACATCACCTGTGGACGAACGCCCGGACCCGCGTGACGTGGCCTAGCGTAGTGGGGAGACCGAGGGGGACGAGCGTGCCCGAGCCGCACCGTGAGCACCACGCGCACCGCGCGGTCCCCGGCGCGCCCACGGACGACGCCGACCGGCTGCACCACGCCCGCGCCCGCGCCGCCCACCGGCTCGCCCGCCAGCGTCGCACCCGCACCCGTCGGGCCCTGCGCGGCACCTTCTCCATCGCGCTCGTGATGGCCCTCGCCGGGGCGCTGTTCACCGCGAACGCGCGCATCTCCCGAGGCACCGACGCCCGCCAGCCGCAGGACCTCGCCGGGCTGCAGACCAACGAGGACGCCCGGCGCGAGCGCCTCGCCGACCGCGTCGCCGACCTGCGCAGCCAGGTCGACGCGCTCACCGAGGAGCAGACCGGCACCGTCGGGCTCGAGTGGCAGACCGCCGGCCAGGCGTACGACATCGCGTCCGGCAAGGTCGCGGTCTCCGGTCGCGGCATCACCGTCACCCTGGACGACGCGCCCGCCGACGGCCCCCGTCCCGCCGGGACGGGACCGGACGACCTCGTCGTGCACCAGCAGGACCTGCAGGCCGTGATCAACGCCCTGTGGGCGGGGGGAGCGGAGGCCATGGCCCTGATGGACCAGCGGGTCATCTCCACCAGCGCGTTCCAGTGCATCGGCAACGTGCTGTCCCTGCAGGGCCGCCGGTACTCGCCGCCGTACGTCGTCACCGCCGTCGGCGACCCCGCCGAGCTGCTCTCGGCGCTCGACGCCGACCCCGCCGTGCGGGCCTACCGGTCCTGGGTCGACGTCGTCGGCCTCGGCTGGGAGGTCTCGCGCCCGACCACCGACCTCGACGTGCCCGCCTACGATGGGGCGGTCGACATGCGGTACGCCAGCGTGCCGCCCGGGACCGAGGTGCTGCCGGGCCTCGTCTCGGGGGACAGCACCGCCACGCAGGCACGCCGGGAGGACGGACGAGGATGAGCAGCACGGAGGTGCCGCCCGTCGCGCCCACGACGCGACGGGACCGGCACGAGCGGCAGCAGCGGCGCGGTGGCGGCTTCCTCCTCGGGACCGTCGGGGTGCTCGGCGAGCTCCTCATCACGGCCGGGGTGCTCCTGCTCGCGTTCCTCGCCTGGCAGCTGTGGTGGACCGACGTCGAGGCCAACAGCGCCCAGGCCGCGATCGTCGAGGAGCAGGGCTGGGACGTCCCGCTCCAGCCCGTCGGCGACGAGGGGCCGACCGTCGTCACGCCGCGCTACGACGACCCGCCCGTCCTCGACGAGCCCGAGTACCTGACGACGTTCGCGTCCATGCGCGTGCCGCGCTGGGACGGCGAGCCCACCCGCACCATCACGCAGGGCACCGACCGGCCCCGGGTCCTCAACCCGCTCGGCGTCGGGCACTACGAGGGCACCGCGATGCCCGGCGGTGTCGGGAACTTCGCCCTCGCCGCGCACCGCACCACCTACGGCAAGCCGTTCAACCGCATCGAGGAGCTGCAGGAGGGCGACCCGATCGTGGTGTGGACCCAGGACACCTGGTACGTCTACCGGGTCACCGCGTCCGAGGTCGTCATGCCGCAGGACGTCCGCGTCATCGCGCCCGTCCCGAACCAGCCGGACGCCGAGCCGACCGAGCGGTACATCACCCTGACCACCTGCCACCCGATGTTCTCCGCGCGGGAGCGGTACATCGTGCACGGCGTGCTGGACTACTGGGCGCCCGTCTCCGAGGGCGTGCCCGCCGAGCTCGCGGAGGTCTCCTGATGTACGGCTGGTTGTGGCGCCACCTGCCCGGACCCGCCGTGGTCCGCGTGCTGCTGCTGCTCGTCCTCGCGGCCGCCGTGCTCGCCACCTGCTTCACGTGGCTGTTCCCGTGGCTCGCGCCGTACATGCCGTTCAACGACACCACCGTGGGGGAGTGAACCCGTGACCCGCATCCTCGTCGTCGACAACTACGACTCCTTCGTCTACACGATCGTCGGCTACCTCGACCAGCTCGGGGCCGAGACCGTCGTCGTGCGCAACGACGCCGTCCCGCCGCTCGCCGAGCGCGCCGGGTTCGACGGCGTCCTCGTCTCGCCCGGCCCCGGCACCCCCGCCGACGCGGGAGCCTCGATGCAGGTCATCCGTGACTGCGCCGCGACCGGCACCCCGATGCTCGGTGTCTGCCTCGGGCACCAGGCGCTCGGCGAGGTCTTCGGCGGCACCGTCACGCACGCCCCCGAGCTCATGCACGGCAAGACCAGCCAGGTCGAGCACGACGGGCAGGGCGTGTTCGCGGGCCTGCCGACGCCGTTCACCGCGACCCGCTACCACTCGCTCGCCGTCGTGGACGGGACCGTGCCGGACGACCTCGTCGTCACCGCCCGGGCCAACGGCATCATCATGGGCCTGCAGCACCGCGACCTGCCGCTGCACGGGGTCCAGTTCCACCCCGAGAGCGTCCTCACCGAGGGCGGGCACCGGCTGCTGGCGAACTGGCTGGAGACGACGGGCGCGCAGGACGCGGTCGCGCGCTCGGCGGGCCTGCACCCGCTCGTCCGGCCCTGACGACGCGCGACCACCCACCACCGGGGGCGCCCCGCGGACGACGACGGCCGAGGTCGAGCAGAACCTCGACCTCGGCCGCCGTCGTGCTGCCGCCCGGGCGCTGATCAGCCGCCGGACGTGTCTCCCTCGGACCCGCCGCCGTTGCCGCCGCCCGTCGCCGGACCCCGGCTGAGCACGAGGGTCACGGTGCTGCCGGGCTGCACCTGGGTCCCCGCACGCGGGTCGGTCGAGAGCACGGTGCCGGCCGGCTGGTTGGACGGCTGGTCCGACTCCACCGACTGGACCTGCAGGTTCAGGGCCTGGAGCTGGGCCGTGGCGTCGGCCTCGAGCTTGCCGATCACGTCGTTGGGGATCTGCACGGTCGTCGGTGCCGCGCCGATGGTCAGCGTGACCACGGTGCGCTGCTCCAGCAGGCCGATGCGGTCCTGGCCGATCACCTTGCCGACGAGGTTGGGGTCGGAGGTCTCGCCCGACACGATGGAGGTGCCGAGGTTGAGCGCGTTCAGGCGGGCCTGGGCATCGGCCTGCGCTGCTCCCTCCAGGCTCTCCAGCTGGACGTTGCCGGAGGAGATGAACACCGCGACGGCCGTCCCCTCGGGGATCGACTGGCCACCAGCGGGGTCGGTGCGCAGCACGCGACCGGCCGGCTGGGCCGGGTCGTCCTCCTCGGTGACGGCGCCGACCGTCAGCCCGAGCCCTTCGATCTGCTGGCGGGCCTGGTCCTGCGTGTACCCGCTGAGGTCGGGCAGGGACACCGCGTCCGGACCGCCCGAGACCACGACGGTCACGGTGCTGCCGTCGGCGGCCTGGGTGCCGCCCTCGGGGTCCGTGCTGATCACGGAGCCCTCGGCGACGGTCGTGCTGGCCGCGGACTCCCGCCGGGTCTCGAACCCGGCCTCCGTGAGCGTGGCGACGGCATCGGCCTCGACCTGGCCGACGACGTCCGGCACCGGCACCTGCGCGACCGGCTCCTCCCGGTTCTGCATGAGCAGCCAGATGATGCCGCCGATGGCGATGGCGGCGACCACCGACAGGGTGATCCAGAGCCAGCGCTTGGACTTCGTCTCGTCCTCGGGCTCCTCGTCGCCCTGCGGGGGCAGCACGGACGTCCCGGGGCCGGTGGGCGCCCACGCGGGGGCGCCACCGGGCATGACCTGGGTGGCGCCGGCGTCGGCCGCACCCATGACCTGCGTGGCAGCGCCGGCGCCGAGGGCGGCGACGGCAGGTGCGGACACGTGGCCCCCGCGCGCGGCGGCCTCCAGGTCGGCGCGGAACTCCGCGGCCGAGGAGTAGCGGGCGTCGCGCTCCTTGGCGAGGGCCTTCGCGGTGATGCGGTCCAGCACCTCGGGGACGTCGGACGCGACGGAGGACGGCGCGGGCGCGATCTCCCGGACGTGCTGGTACGCGACGGCGACGGGCGAGTCGCCGACGAACGGCGGACGCCCCGTCAGCAGCTCGAACAGCAGGCAGCCGGCGGAGTACAGGTCGGAGCGGGCGTCGACGGTCTCGCCGCGCGCCTGCTCGGGGGACAGGTACTGGGCGGTGCCGATGACGGCCTGCGTCTGCGTCATGGTCGCGGCGGAGTCGGCGACAGCGCGGGCGATGCCGAAGTCCATGACCTTGACGGCGCCCGTGGGAGTCAGCATCACGTTGGCGGGCTTGATGTCCCGGTGCACGATGCCCGCGTGGTGGGAGTACTCGAGCGCGGACAGCACGCCCGCGGTGATCTCGATGGCCTCCTCGATGGGCACGGCCTGGCCGTCGCGGAGGATGTCGCGGACCGTGTGGCCCTCGACGTACTCCATGACGATGAACGGCACGTGCGCCACGGCGCCCGTGGGCTCGGTGTACACGTCCTCGCCGGTGTCGTACACCGCGACGATGGACGGGTGGTTGAGCCCCGCCGCGGCCTGGGCCTCGCGGCGGAACCGTGCCTGGAAGGACGGGTCGCGAGCGAGGTCGGAGCGCAGGATCTTGATCGCGACCGTGCGGCCGAGCCTCGTGTCGTGCCCGATGTGCACCTCGGCCATGCCGCCGCGGCCGATGAGCTCACCGACCTCGTACCGTCCGGCGAGGATCCGGGATCCGTCGTCCACCACTAGGCGTCCTTCGCTGTCGTCGTTCGCGCGTCCGTCGCGGCTGCGTCGGGCACGTGCGGGGAGATCATCCCACCTGCGGGGTCCGCGTGGGTGGAGGTGAGCGTGGTCAGGGGGGCACCGCCGGCGCCGCCGCCGTCGGCGCGGGTGAGCTGGTCCGCGAGGGCGGCGCCGAGCAGCGCCACGACCAGCACGGCGAGCACCAGCAGGGGCCACCGGACGTGGAACCGGCTGCCACCGCCCGCGGTCTGCACGCGGGCGTGCGCGCGGGTGGTGGGCTGGCTGTGCTGCCCCCGGGCACCGGGGGCGCGGTAGGTGGGCGCGTGGCTGCCGTCGGTGGGCCGCCCGGTGCGGGGGTCGAAGGAGGGCGGCGCGCTCACGGGGGCGGACGCGGTCGACGTGCTGGACCCGCGCACGCGCATCGCCCCGGCCTCGCTGGGGCGCCCCCCGGAGGTCGCGGCCGCGGTCGCGGGCCGGTCGGTGGTGCCGCCACGAGCGGCGGGCACGTCGCCGCGTCGGTTCGCTGCACGGCCGGGGACGATCGACACGGGTGCGGCCCCGCGGGCGGGGGTGTGCGGCACGAGCGCGTCGAACATGTCCGCGAGCTCGTCCGCGTTGTCCGGCCGGGACGCGGGGTCCTTCGCGAGCAGGCGCATGACGAGCTGGGCGATGGGCCGGGACACCGTGGACGGCAGCGGCGGCACGGGCGTGTTCACGTGCGCCACGGCGATGTCGACCGCCGTCGGGCCGGTGAAGGGCCGGTGCCCGACGAGGGCCTCGTACGCGACGATGCCGAGCGCGTACATGTCGGACGCCGCGGTCGCGGGGCCGCCGACGGCCTGCTCGGGGGAGAGGTACTGGGCGGTGCCCATGACCATGCCCGTGGCGGTCATGGGGACCTGGTCCGCGGACAGCGAGACGCCGAAGTCGGTGATCTTCACCTTGCCGGTGGGCGTGATGAGGATGTTCCCAGGCTTGACGTCGCGGTGCACGACCCCGGCGAGGTGCGCGGCGTGCAGGGCCCGGGCGGTCTGCGCGAGGATCGGCAGCAGCCGCCGCGGGGGCAGCACGGGCTCGCGCTCCAGCAGGTCGCTCATGGGCTCGCCGACGATGAGCTCCATGGCGAGGAACGCGGAGCCGTCCTGCTCGCCGTAGTCGAACAGCGCGGCGATGCCCTCGTGGGACAGGCTGCCCGCGTTGCGGGCCTCGGTGCGGAACCGCTCCAGGAACCCGGTGTCGCCCGCGAACTCCTCGCGCAGCACCTTGATGGCGATGTCGCGCTGCAGCGACGTGTCGTGCGCCGCCCAGACCTCGCCCATGCCGCCGACGGCGATCTGGCGCGTCAGGCGGTAGCGGCCGCCCATCAGGACGTCGGGTGCGGGCCTCACTGGCCGATCACCGCCTGCATCACGGCGCGCGCGATCGGGGCGGCGACCCGGCCGCCAGTGGCCTCCGAGCCCGCGTCGCCGCCGTTCTGCACGATGACGGCCACCGCGACCTGGGGGTCGTCGGCGGGCGCGAAGCCGGTGAACCAGGCGTGCGGCGCCTCGCCGTCGCGACCGGTCTGGGCGGTGCCGGTCTTGCCCGCGACCTGCACGCCGGAGATCTGCGCGGAGGTGCCGGACCCGGACTGCACGACGCCGAGCATCATGTCGGTGAGCTGCTGGGCGGTCCCCGCGGAGACGGCCTCGGAGAGCTCGGACGGCTTGGCCTCGCTGACCACGTCCAGGTCGGCGGTGCGCACGGTCTGCACCAGGTACGGGCTCATCAGGGTGCCGCCGTTGGCGATGGCCGCGGAGACCATGGCCATCTGGATCGGCGTGGCGCGCACCGACTCCTGGCCGATCGCCGACAGCGCGGTGCGGTCGGGGGCGAGCTCGGCCGGGTAGGTGGACTCGGCGACCCGCATGGGCACGGTGAGGTCGGCGGAGTCGAAGCCGAACCGCTCCGCCTGCTCGCGGATCGCGTCGTCCCCGAGGTCGACGCCGAGTTCCGCGAACGCGGTGTTGCACGAGATCCGCAGGGCGTCGGCCAGCGACATCTGCCCGGTGGCGGCGCAGGAGGAGCCGCCGAAGTTCGGCAGCTGGGTCTGCGTGCCGGGCAGCGTGTACGTGTCCGGGGCGGGGACCTGGGTCTCGGCGGTGTAGTCGCCGGACTCCAGCGCGGCGGCAGCGGTGATGAGCTTGAACGTCGACCCGGGCGGGTAGTTGTCGCTGGTCGTGGAGTTGCGCAGGGGGTCGCCCTCGGCACCGAGCAGCTGCTGGTACGCGGAGCTGGCGGCCGTCGTGTCGTGGGTGGCGAGCGCGTTCGGGTCGAACCCGGGGGTCGACACCATCGCGAGGATCTTGCCGGTGGACGGCTCGATGGCGACGACGGCGCCCTGCTGGCCGCCGAGCGCATCGACCGCCGCCTGCTGCGCGGCGGGGTCGAGCGTGAGCTCGATGGACGAGCCCTGCGGCTGGGCGCCGGTGATCAGGGCCTGCATCCGCTGCCAGAACAGCGAGTCGGCCTGCCCGGTGAGCACGTCGTTCATGGACCGCTCGAGCTGGCTGCCGCCGTTCACGACCGAGTAGAAGCCGGTGACCGTCGAGTAGAGCTCGGGCTGGGAGTAGGAGCGCTGGAAGCCGAACGGGTCGTCCACAGCGGTGGACTGCGCGATCGGCTGCCCGGCCACGATGATCGGGCCGCGCGGCTTGCCGTACTCGCGGTACAGGGTGCGGACGTTGCGCGAGTCGTTGTTCAGCGCGGACGCCTGGCCGAACTGCACCCACGTGGTGCCCGCCAGCAGGGCGAGGAACATGATGACGACGACGCTCGCCAGACGACGCAGGGCGGTGTTCACGACCGACCACCCCCGTTGGTGCGGCGGATCGCCTCGGTCGGCTGGTCGTCCCCGGGTCCGGCCACCGCCACGGGGTTGCGGGCCTCCTCGTCGAGCGGGATGCCGCCCGCGGGCGTCTCGAGCAGCAGGCCGGTCACCTCCGGGGCGGGGCGGCGCGCGTCGTCCGACACGCGCAGCAGCAGGGCGGCGATGATCCAGTTCGCGAGCAGCGAGGACCCGCCGTACGCGAGGAACGGCATGGTCAGACCGGTCAGCGGGATGATCCGGGTGATGCCGCCGACCACGACGAAGCACTGGAACGCGATCACGAAAGACAGGCCCGCCGCGAGCAGCTTGCCGAACCCGTCGCGCACGCCGATCGAGGTCCGGATGCCGCGCTGGCACAGCACCAGGTACATGACGAGGATCGCCATCAGCCCGGTGAGGCCGAGCTCCTCGCCCAGCGAGGCGACGATGAAGTCGGACTCCGCGTACGGGACCAGGTCGGGCCGCCCCTGGCCCCAGCCAGTGCCGAACAGGCCTCCGCTGGCCAGGCCGAACAGGCCGCGCACGAGCTGGCCGGAGCCGCCGGGCGCGCGGTCGAAGACGTCCTGGTCGAGGGCGTGCAACCAGATGTGGAAACGCGCGGCGACGTGGCCGAACGTGGCGGACGCGAACGCGACGCCCCCGGCGAACATCACGAAGCCGATGACGATCCAGGACAGCCGCTCGGTCGCGACGTAGAGCATGGCGACGAACATGCCGAACAGCAGCAGCGACGTGCCGAGGTCCTTCTGCAGCACCAGCGTCGCGATGGCGCCGGCCCACACGACGAGGATCGGTCCGAGGTCGCGGATGCGGGGCAGCTGCAGGCCGAGCACCTTCGGCCCGGCGAGGGCGAGCGTGTCGCGGTGCGTCACCAGGTAGCCGGCGAAGAACACCGCGAGGGCGATCTTCGCGAGCTCCGAGGGCTGCAGCGAGAAGCCGAGCGCGCGGATCCAGATGCGTGCGCCGTTGATCTCGACACCGAGCCCCGGGATCAGCGGCAGCACGATCAGGCCCAGCGCGACGATCATCGCCGTGTACGTGTACCGGCGCAGCGTGCGGTGGTCGCGCAGCACGATCAGCACGACGCAGGCGAGCGCCACCGAGATCGCCGACCAGGCGAGCTGCTTGCCCGCGAACATCTCGTCACCGCCACGGGCCTCGCGCGCCAGGTCGATGCGGTAGATCATCGCGAGCCCGATGCCGTTGAGCGCGATGACGACCGGCAGGATCACGGGGTCCGCGTAGGGCGCGCGCCAGCGCAGCACGACGTGCACGACCAGGGCGAGCCCGGCCAAACCGGCGCCGTACCCGGCGACGTCGGCGGGCAGCTCGTCGGTCGCGCCCAGCCCGACCAGGGCGTACGCGGACACGGCGATGAGCAGCGCGACGACCAGCAGCCCCAGCTCGGTCCCGCGTCCGGCGCGCACGCGGTGCGCCTCCACGGTCGCCATCAGGGCGCCGCCGGTGTGCTGCCGGGGGACGCTGCCGGTGCGGAGGGGGAGGGGGCCGCGGTCTCGTCGTCCTCGGGGGGCGTGACGTCGGCGGCGAGCTGCTCGACGCGCTCGCGGGCGTCGGCCAGCGACGCGGAGTGGATGGTCTGCTCGACCCGGTCGCGCACGAACGCGGGGAGGTCCTCGACCTGGAGGTCGGACGTCTCGACGACCTCCGAGAACGCCAGCGGCCCGACGGCCTGCGGGATGCCGCGGTAGATCGCGACGGCCTCGCCGTCGACGCCGACGTAGTACTGCGTCTGGGTCCACCGGTAGAACCCGAACGCGGCGCCCGCGAGGACGACCAGCGCGAGCACGGTGAGCAGCCAGCCCCGCACGCGGCGGCGTCGGCGCGCACGCCGCTCGTCGGCGTCCTCCGCGTCGTCGTCCTCGACCACCGGGACACCGCCGCCGGGGGTGCTCGCCGCGACCTGGCGGGAGTGCTCCGCGGCGCGCGCGGCGGGACCGTCCTGCGCGGACGTCGGGCGGTTCCGGTTGATGGCGGCGGAGCCGACCACCACCGCGTTCGTCGTCGGACCAGCCCCGTCGCGCACGGCGTCGAGGTCGAGGACGTCCGCGACGACGACCGTCACGTTGTCGCCGCCGCCCGCACGCAGCGCGAGCTGCACCAGCCGCTCCGCGCAGGTGTCGACGTCGGTGATCTCGTGCAGCGTCCGCGCGATGGTCTCGCCGCTGACGAAGCCGGACAGCCCGTCGGAGCACAGCAGCCACCGGTCGCCCGCGCGCGCCTCGCGCACCGACAGGTCCGGGGCGATGTCCATGTCGAAGTCGCCGAGCACGCGCATGACGACGGAGCGCTGCGGGTGGTGCTCGGCCTCCTCCGGCGTGATCTTGCCGGTGCTGACCAGGTGCTGCACGAAGGTGTGGTCCGTCGTGACCTGCGTGAGCACGCCGTCGCGCAGCAGGTAGCCGCGGGAGTCGCCCAGGTGCACCATCGCGAGCTTGTTGCCCGCCCGGAGGATCGCCGTGACCGTCGTGCCCATCCCGGCGAGCTCGGGGGTCGCCTCGGAGCGCGCGATGATCTCCTCGCGCGCGTCCTCCAGGGCCCGCTCGAGCTCGTCCAGCGCGTCGTCCGGGCCGTGCGACTCGCCGTCCAGCGGCGCCAGCGCGGCGATGGCCACCGACGACGCGACGTCGCCGCCCGCGTGGCCGCCCATGCCGTCGGCGACGACGAGGAGGTGCGGTCCCGCGTACGCGGAGTCCTGGTTGTTCGACCGGACCAGACCGACGTCGGACCGGGCGGCGTAGCGCAGCGCGATGCTCACGTCCCCGCTACCCCTGCAGCTCGAGGACGCTCTGGCCGATGCGGATCTGCGCCCCGGCGCGGACCGGCACCGCGTCCGTCACCGGCTGGTCGTCGAGGAAGGTGCCGTTGGTCGACCCCATGTCCTCCACCAGCCACTGGTCGCCCTCGGGGAACACCCGGGCGTGGCGGGACGAGGAGTAGTCGTCGTCGAGCACCAGCGTGCAGGACGGTGCCCGACCGATCAGCACCGCCGACGTCCCCAGCGGCAGCGTCGTCCCGCGCAGCGGGCCCTCCGTCACCACGAGGCGCGTCGGACCCGTCCGCCGACCGCGCGACGAGCGCGACGGCGCCGGCGCGGCGGGCGTCCCGCCCGCCGGGGCAGGCGCCGGGGCGGACGCGGCGGGGCGCTTCCGGCTCACGATCCGCGTGCCGTACAGGTCACGGCGCAGCACGCCGATGGCGGACAGCACGAAGGCCCACAGGAGGACCAGGTACCCCAGCCTGAGCAGGGTGACCGTCAGCTCACTCATGCGTGCCGTTCGTGGAGCGCATCACTCGTCCGGTCCCTGTCCGTCGCCGTCGCCCGTCCAGAACATGATGCGCGTCCGGCCGATCGTCAGCGTGTTCCCGTCCAGGAGTGTCGCGGCCGGGACCTGGTGACCCTCGACGAACAGGCCGTTCGTCGAGCCCAGGTCCGAGGCCACCACGCCCTGCGAGGACACGCGGATCTCCAGGTGCCGACGCGACACCCCCGGGTCGTCCACCACGATGTCCGCCTCGGAGCCGCGACCGATCACGGTCACCGGGCCCGTCAGCAGGTAGCGCTGCCCGTCGATGTCGATGAGCGGGTGCCGGGGGCTCGGCGCGGCGGTCGTCGCCGGGGCGGCCGCGCCGCGCACCGTCGCCGACTTCACGCGGAACCGGCCCGTCTCCAGGTCCTCGTACTCGTGGAACGCCACGGTCACCGGACCGACGAACGCGTACCGCTGGCCCGTCGCGTGCTCCGTGACGTTGGCCGCGAGCTCGTCCGCCAGCGCCTCCGCGCCCCAGGCCTCGACCTGGTCGTAGTCGCCGGGCGACAGCTCCACCGTGAACTCGTTCGGCACGACGGTGCGGTCCCGGCCCACGACGGCGGCCCGGTCGTCCACCTCGCGGCGCAGGGCGCTCGCCAGCTCGACGGGCTTCACCTCGCTGCGGAACGCCTTGGCGAACGCGGTGTTCACGACGCGCTCCACGCCGTGCTCGAACCGGTCCAGGATGCCCACGCCCACCACCTCCTCACCGCACGCGCGCAACGTCGGGCGCCCGGACGGCACTCGACTCCTGGTCGATGGTAGCCGGGCAGGGGCCCGCACGACCCGACCTGGGGACGTCGGGGTGGCGCGGACCTCGTGAAAGGCCTGCGTGCACGCGTGGGGGAGGCGTGGTGACGGGCCGGACGCGGACCCGGTGGGGTCCGGGAGAGGGGGTGGTCAAGGGCGCCCCCCGGATCGTGCTAATCTTCTGCGGCGCGCGAGTGGCGGAACGGCAGACGCGCTGGCTTCAGGTGCCAGTGTCCGAAAGGGCGTGGGGGTTCAAATCCCCCCTCGCGCACACAGACAGAGAACCGCCGGTCGGAGAGATCCGACCGGGGGTTCTCTGCTGTGCCCCGATGCTCGTCGGCGACGACTCCAGCCCGTGCAGCGCGGTGCCGTTGCGGTGGTGCGCCATGGTCTCGCTCGCAGCGAGCGCGGTCTGGTCGGTGCGGTGCCAGTTGCCTCACGTCAGCGCGGGTTCGTCGCGGGAGCCGCGGTGTCGCTGAGCGCGTTCGTGTCGTCGGTCGCCTGAGGCCGCGGCTCGTCGTGGGTGGTGCGGGGGAACCGCCGGCGCCCGGCGTGGTGGCTCGGTAGCTCGACGGTCCGGTAGAGGACCTCGGCTGCGGTGATGGTGAGGGCGAGCACGCCGGCCCCGCCCAGGAGGAGCTGCACCGGTGTGCCGCCGGGGAGTGCGGCGACCAGCGGTGCGCAGACGAGCATGACGGGCTGGTGCATGAGGTAGAAGCTGAACGAGCGGGTGCCGAACCGTTCGAGCGGGGTGCGTGCGAGAGTCTGGCCGAGCGGGCCGGCGAGCAGCAGGACCGCGCAGGAGCCGACGGCCGCCCAGGCGACTCCGGTCAGGACGCCGAGCTCGAGGGTCGAGAGCACGAGCGCGACCACCCCGGATGCCAGGAGCGCGGGGACGAGGCGCCTCGTGGTCCAGGTGCGGCCGGTGCGGATGGCGACGGCGCAGGCCATGCCGGCGACGAACTGGTCGAGGCGGGCCGGGACGACGAGGTCCGAGCCGAGGGGTGCGGGGCCGCCGAGCAGCCCGCTGGTGCGCCAGATGAGGTCGAGTGCGACCGCGGCGACCAGGACGGGGACGATGCCCCAGCGTCGCCAGGCGAGGACCAGCAGGGGGAACAGCAGGTAGAGCTGGACCTCCAGCGCTACGGACCACAGCGAGCCGTTGATCGTGCCGGCCTGCCCGGGCGCCCAGGTCTGGCCGGTGACGACGTGCAGCAGGACGTCGCCGAGGGTGGCCTGCCGGGCGACGGTCAGGTGCCAGGTCGCCGGTAGCAGCGCGATGATCGCGGCGACGGCGAGGGCGGCGTAGTAGGGCGGAAGGATCCGCCAGGCGCGCCTGCCGTAGAACTGCGGGACGCGCAGGGTGCGGGGTCGTCCGGCCAGGGGCAGGGCGAGGCAGAACCCGGAGATGACGATGAACACGTCGACGCCGTGCGCGCCGACCGCGAGCAGCTCGGGTGTCTTGCCGGGCAGGGTGAGGAACCCCCAGTACCCGCCGATGTGGCAGACGAACACGGCGAGTGCCGCGAGCCCGCGCAGCGCGTCGACGCCCTCGACGCGGTTGCTGGTGGTGGTCTCGATCGTCACGTCGCCCCCTGTGGTGACCTGCGGTGCCGCGCGCCCCTGCACGACGCTCGAACGCTAGGGACATAGCGGGCATCTCGGACAGGAAAGCGGTCACCTTCACCCGATCGGATGCACGCGGACGCGCGTCGACCGGTCGCCGCTGGTGGGAGCCTCGCCCGGCGATCGCTGACCTCCAGCCGCAGCCTGCGGCGCGTCGTTCGTTCGACGTGATGACGCGAGGGTGCCGTATGGGTGAACTCCGCACCGTTCCCGACCCGTGGGCGGGCAGCCGTCGGTAGGCAGAGCGCGACGACCAGGCTGCAGGGGCGCGGCACCGGCGTCACGAACCGAGGGGGACCCATGCGGGTTCGGTTGCGTGCTGTTGTCGTTCTGAGCGTCGGGGCGTTGGTGGTGACGGCCTTGCCGGCCGCAGCCGCGACCCCGGTGGCTCCCGGCGGCCTGGCGTTCGAGCGCGCGGCGACGCACACGCCCGTGCTCGCTGCGACGGTCTCGGACCCTGACGGTGGGAGCGTCGACGGGCAGTTCTTCGCCCGCCGCGCCGGGTCGACGGGATGGGACCTCGCCGACGGGGCCCGCGTCAGCGTGACCTCGGGGCAGGTCGCCCGGTTCACGCTCCCGGCCCTACCTGCGGGGCAGGGCGTGGAGTGGCAGGTCGCCGCGTGCGACGCCACCGCGTGCTCCCCGGTCTCGGCGCTGCAGTCGAACCGGGTGCAACCGCTGGTCGGGGCCGGGTCGCGCAAGAACGCCACGACGGTCGGCCTCCAGGTCGGTGACCGCGTCAGCGCGTCCGTCGATGTCGCGACCGGCAACCTGCAGGTCACCGCGAGCGGTCTGGTCGCGCCGGGCGTCACCGGGGACCTGCCGGTGGACCTGGCGTACAACTCCCTGGCGATCGGGTCCGGGACGATCCAGGACCAGCCGGTCTCCCCGTTCGGACGCGGCTGGTTCCCGACCGCCGCGCACACCCTGTCGGCGCAGGGCGACGGGTCGATCGTGCTGCACGCCGGGTCGGGCCAGGCCGCCACGTTCGTCCCGAACGGGACAGGCGGGTGGACGCCCCCGGCGGGCATCACCGCCGACCTCGTGCCGGCGACCGGCGGCGGGTGGACCCTGACCGACCACTCCTCGCAGCAGAAGTGGACGTTCGACGCCGCGGGCCTCCCGCAGTCCGTCGCTGACCGCAACGCCAACACCCACACCCTCGTCTACGGCGACGGCGGGTCCGGGATGCCCACCGCCGTCACCGCGACCCGCGGCGGCGCCGACCTGGACGTCGACCTGACGTACGACGACCAGCAGCTCGTCGAGATCGCGCAGGGGCCAGCGAACGACCGGCGCAGCGTCGAGCTGTCCTACGACAGCAACCGGATGCTGGACACGGTCACCGACGCCCTCGGCCGGGACACGACCTTCGAGTACACCGGCGCCCTGCTGACGAAGATCACCGCACCGGGCGTCCCCGCGACCGAGTTCACCTACGACGCGCGCGGTCGTGTCACCGCGGTCACCCAGGACACCGGCGACGCCTGGACGCGGTTCGCGTACACCTCAGACACCGAGACCCTCGTCTCCGACCCCGAGCAGGACCAGGCCGGGTCCCCGGGCACCGGCCCGCACACCACGTACACGCTGACCTCGGACATGCAGGGGCGGGTGAGCAAGGCCGTCGACGCCGAGGGGCGCGAGCGTGGGGCGACGTTCACCCCGAACATCGACCCCGCCACCCAGACCCAGGGGTCCGGGACCGGTGCGCAGACCACGACCTACACGTACGACGCGAACGACGGTGAGTCCCTGACGAACCTCGCGACCCAGGGCGGGGCGTCCTCGACCTGGGAGTACGGGAACACGTCGGCATCCTCGAAGTACTCGCCGTCGGGGATGACCGACGACGCCGGCAACGCCTCGCTGTACACGTACAACGGGACCGGCAACCAGCTCACGTCGACCGACGCGTTGGCCGCCGAGGCGGCGCTGACGTACAACGCCGACGGGACCGTGGCCACGGCCACCGCCCCGGGGAACACCGGCAACGCCACCACGTACGGCTATGACGCGAACAAGCAGCTGACGTCGATCACCCCGCCGACCGGCACCAGCCTCGGGGTGCGAAACCTGACGTACGACCAGTACGGGCGCACCGCCACCGCGTCGAACGGCAACGGCGTCACCACCACGTACACCTACGACGACCTCGACCGGCTCGTCGCCCTCGACCACGACACCACGACCGCCAGCCCGGACGTCGAGTACTCCTACGACAACGCCGGACGCGTCGCCACCCGCGAGGACGTCTCGGGCACCACGACGTACTCCTACGACGCGCTGTCCCGCTTGACCTCGCGGGTGCACACCCTGGACTACGAGCCGGTCGTCTACTCCTACGACAAGTCTTCCCGCCTGAAGACCACGACGGACGGGCGCGGCACCACCGAGTACCTGTACGACGACGCCGGTGCGCAGATCGCGCAGGTGACGCGGTTGGGCGACGAGGAGAGCTGGACCCGGTTCGCCGTCGACGACAAGGGCCGGCGCACCGACACCTGGATGCGCACCAACGAGGACAACACCGTGTGGGCCGCACACTCCCAGTCCACCTACGACCCGTCCGGGCGGCTGACCGGCACCAAGGCCGACTCCTCGATCTGGGGCAGCAACATCACCCCGGTCGTCGACATCACCCTGTGCTACACCGCCGGCACCACCGCACCCACCTGCTCGGGCACGGCTGCGAGCGACCGGTCGCTGATCCAGTGGCGCAAGGACAACATCACCGGTCAGGTCGCCACGTACACCTACGACGGCGCCAACCGCCTCACCGGGGTCTCGGTCACCGCCGGCACCGACGGCGACGGCAACCCGCTGCCCGCCGAGACCTACACCTACACCTACGACACCCGCGGCAACCGGCTCACCGCCACCGGCCCGGACGGCACCCAGACCCGCACCTACAACGCCGGCAACCAGACCACCACCGCCGGGTTCGTCTACGACGGCGCCGGGAACCTCATCACCGATCCCGAGGCCGGGGACCTGACCTACACCGCCGGCGACCAGCTCGCGACGGCCGAGAACAACGGGGTCTGGGAGTACACCTACGCCGGCGTCGGCAACGGCGAGCTCCTCGCGCAGACCGACCCGAACGGCCAGGACAAGTACCGCTACGGGTACGGGCGCACCAACTCGGTCGGCAAGCCGATCATCGAGCAGGTCTACCACTCCGGCTCCCGGGCCTACCTGGAGCACGACGCGAACGGCACCCCGCTGATCATCCGGTCGGACTCGGGGAACATCGACGACCAGTCCCTGTACGTCTACGACAACCTCGGGTCCCCGATCGCGCTCATCACGCAGAACAACACCGTCTCCGACGCCTGGGAGTACGACCCCTACGGCGTCGCCGACCTCACCGAGCAGTCCGTCACCCAGGCGTACACCCCGTTCATGTACACCGGCGGCCTCAACGACCGCGTCACCGGCTGGACCCTCAACGGCGCCCGCTACTACGACGCCGGCGAAGGCCGCTGGACCCAGATGGACACCCTCGACGCACCGCTCGACCCGTCCAACGGCAACCGGTACGCCTACGCCGCGAACAACCCGATCAACTACGTCGACCCGACCGGGAAGGTCTCGGCCTCGAGCGTGCTCGGGGCGATCGGTCTCACCGCGAGCATCGTTGGACTCGCTGCGACAGGGCTCGGCGCCCCGCTCGCGGTCGGGGCTGGGTTGTCGGCCATCGGCACGGCTGCCGACGTCGGCTCGAACCTCGCCGCCGGAAACAAGAAGGGCGCACTCGTAGCGGGCGTGTTCGGAGCGGTGACTGCCGGATTCGGAGGTGCTGGGCACGTGCTCGGAGTATCTAGCCGGGCCGCGTTCGGAGTTGAGGCCGGATACAGTGCGGTGAGCATCGGCGCCGGTCTTGCGGCGAACAACTAGCGATCGGGAGACCGCGATGACGGCGGCAGCCGCGCGTTGGCCAGCGCTCACCATCACCCTTTTCGTCGTCGTCGTGCTTGGCGTTCTCGCCTGGTGGTTCATCCAGGACCGACGGAAGAAGTAGGGAGTGGCCGGCCGGGCTTGCGCCGCGTGCCCTCGCCAGCCTGTACACAGCACCACCTCGGGCCTGTACACGGCAACTGACCAGCGAAGACGTACCGCCTGGTCGGAGAGTTAGCCGAACAAGCCACACCGCAGAGAACCCCCGGTCGGAGAGATCCGACCGGGGGTTCTCTGCTGTCCGGGTGGTCCGGGTGGTCCGGGACGTCCGGCCAGATGCCGGGACCAGGTGTCCCGTGCCCCGGAACCCGCCCGCTCGGGCCGTGGGCTCCGCCATCCTGGGGACCCCTGCCGTCGGGATCCCGGGGAGGCGTACGCCGTGGCAGTCGGCTTCGAGATCGGCACGGACGGCCCGTCGGTCGTCGTCATCGGCGTCGACGGGTCGGACTCGTCGGTCCGTGCCGCCACCTACGCCGTGGGGATGTGCCGGCGGCAGGGCAGCGGTGCGGTGCTGGTGCACGTGCGCGAGGCCGCCGGGCCGTGGGCCGTGATGGACAGCACGGGGATGTCCTCGACGGTGGTGGCGCAGGAGCAGGACGCGGTGGAGCGGGAGATCCGCGCGGCGCTGCCGCAGATCGCGGACGCCGGGGTCCGGGCGTGCCTGGTGGTCCGCTCCGGGGACCCGTACCGGGAGCTGTCCGCCGTGGCGGAGGAGCTGCGCGCCGACCTGGTGGTCGTCGGGTCGTCGGCGACCCTGGGGCGCCGGATCGCGGGGTCGATCGCGGTGCGGCTGGTGCGGGACGCGCGGGTGCCGGTCACGGTCGTGCCGTGACGGCACGCGCCGGGACCGTGACCGGCTGCGCGACGGGTCAGGCGGCCTCGGGGTGCCGGGACCGCAGGGCGGTGAACGCGTCGTGCGCGATCTCCACCGTCCGGTCCACGTCGGCCTCGGTGAGCGCGGCGTTGAGGAAGTGGTTGTGGTGCGACGTGAGGAACACCCCGCGCCCGACGCACTCCGCGATCCACTCCTGGTGCAGCCGGAGCGAGCGCTGCGGGTCGTCCAGCCGCAGGTAGAACAGGGCGGGTGCCCCCGAGGCGACGAGCGTGAACCCGGTGTCCGCGGCGGCGGCGACCAGCCCGTCCGTGAGCCGGGTGCCGAGCCTCTCGAACAGGGCGGGGGCGTCGAGCTCGCGCAGCTTGCGCTGGGTGGCGATGCCCGCCGCGAACGGCACGGCGCTCATCCAGTACGAGCCGGTGTAGGTGATGGAGCTGACGACGTCCTTCAACGCGTCGGTGCCCATGAGGGCGGACACGTTGTAGCCGTTCGCGATGGCCTTGCAGAACGTGATGAGGTCGGCGTTGAACCCGAAGTGGTGGTCCGACCCGGCGAGGTCGAGGCGGAACCCGGCGCGCACGTCGTCCACGACCAGCACCACGCCGTGCTCGTCGCACAGGGCGCGGACGGCCTGCCAGTAGCCGGGGGCGGGCAGCTCGTTGTCGACGAAGTTGCCGTGCATGTACGGCTGGGCGATGAGCGCCGCGATCTGCCCGCGGTGCTCGGCGAACGTCCGGCGCAGCGCGTCCAGGTCGTTCCACGGCGCGTACAGGTTGTGGACGACGTCCTCCTCGAGGACGCCCGGGTAGTCGAGCTTCTGCGTCCACGGCGCGACCCCGTGGTAGTACCCCTTGATGAAGACGATCTTCTTGCGGTGGGTCGCGGCGCGGGCCGTCATGATCGCGAGCGTGGTGGTGTCGCCGCCGTTCTTCGCGAAGAACGCCCAGTCCGCGGAGGCGACCTGGTCGACCAGCAGCTCCGCGAAGTCGACCATCACCGTGGACGGCAGCGTGACGACGTCCTCGCGCTCCGCCTGGGCGCGGGCGGCGGCGTCCACGTCGGGGTCGCGGTAGCCGAGCACGTTGGGCCCGTACCCGCACATGTAGTCGAGGAACTCGTTGCCGTCGACGTCCCAGAACCGGGTGCCCTCGGCGCGGGCCGCGAACTTCGGGAACCGGTCGTGCGGCAGGTGCAGGCCCTCGGTGGGGCCGAGGTGCCCGGGGATGCCGGACGGGATGACCCGCTGCGCGCGGGCGAACTCCGCCAGGCTGCGGTCGAACCGGTACGGGGCGGGCGTGGGCTGGCTCATCGGGTTCCTCACAGGTACTGGCCGACGCGGTCGAGGACGCGGCTGGCGTTGTCCACCAGCGGGATGTAGCCGCTCAGGGCGATGCGGCCGTCGCCGACGCACGCGAGGGCGCTCTCCCGCCCGGCGAGCACGTCGCCCGCGGTCACCAGGTCCGCGAACCGGAACGTGGCCCGCGCGGGGGTGCCGTCGACGGGGACGAGGCGCAGCCGGTGCCCGGTGATCCGCACCCGGTACCGCAGGTCGTCGCCCGCCTCGACGTCGAGGTCGCCGTCCGGCATCTGCCCGGCGCTGAACCGGCCCGCGCGGTCCTCGTTCGCGACGACGACGAGCGCGGCGACGGCGACGTGCACGACGAGCTCGCGGCTCGCGGCGGCGAACGCCTCGTCCGCGAGGTCGGCGTCGGACGGCTGCAGGTACCGGGACAGCAGGGCGCTCAGCGGGGTGAACGTGCCGGTGAGGAACCGGAGGCCGGCCGGGCCGGCGACGGGGACGGGCTGGGACGTCCCGTCGATCACCGCGTTGAGGTGCGCGGGGGAGCGCAGCAGCAGCCGGGCGGAGGTGCCGGGGGCGCCGGGGGCGGGCGCGGCGGTGATGCCGTCCCGGGCGAACCGGAACCGGGCCGTGCTCCCGCCGAGGACGGTGAACGTCAGCGTGACGGGGCGGTCGAGCCCGGCGAGCAGCGTCCGCGCGTCGGGGGCGAGGTCGACCAGCCGGGGCAGGGCGCCGAGGACGGCGCGCAGGTTGATCTCGGCGAGGACCCGCGGGTCGGTCTCGGTCAGCACCGGCCCGCCTCCTGGGTGGCGGGGACCACGGGTGCGGCGCCGGCGTGCGCCGGGCGGGCGTGGGCGGCCAGGGCCGCCGCGGCGAACGCCGCGGTCTCGCGGGCGGCGGCCGAGTCGTGGTCGGCGAGCCAGGTCGTGGTCATGCCGTCCAGGACGGCCACGAGGTGCCGGGCGAGCGCCTCGACCGGGGTCGTCCACTCGGTGCGGGTCAGCGTCGCCGCGTAGCGCAGCAGGTCGCGCGCCGTGGCGTAGTACGTGCGCCACTGGTCGCGCATCTGCCCGTCCGGGTCCTGGCGCCGGGCGAACAGCGCGAGCTCCAGCAGCGCGAGCTCGCGCTGCGGGTCGGCCTCGAGCAGGTCCACGTAGGACTCCAGGCCGGACCGCAGGGCCGCCTCCAGCGAGGTGGCGTCCGCGGTGCGGATCTCGGCGGTGAGCCGTTCCTCGTCGGTGACGGCCTGCACGACGGCCCGCATGAGGTCGTCCTGGGAGCCGAACACCGAGTGGATGGCGCCGAGCGGCATCCCGGCCTCGGCGGCCACCGCACGGGTCGTGGCGCCCGCGACGCCGGACCGGGCGATGACCCGGACGGCGGCGGCGACGAGCTCGTCACGACGCTGGTCTGGCGGGATGCGGCGCATCGGGCGGGTCCTTCCGGGCGGGGCCGAAGATGGTCATGTGACCAACTCGGAGTATGCCCGCCCGGTCGGGGCCCGCCAAGGGGTGCGGGAAGGAGTTTCCCGGCCCGAAACACACGGCGTCAGCCCGCGAACCGGATCACCCCGGTGATGACCAGCGCGAACCCGGTGGTCCACAGCGTGATCGCGACGGCCTGCCACGCCAGCACCCGGGCGCGGGACACCCCGGACGCGGTCAGCGCGGCGGCGGTGAAGTGCGTCGGGATGAGCAGGGGACCGAGCAGGCACACACCCGCGACGCCGTAGCGCGCGAACGCCCGGTCGAACTTCTCGCGGCGCGCGCTCGGCGGGGCGGGCGGCGCGTCCCCGCGCCGGGCCGCGGCGACCACGGCCTTGCGGGTCCCGGCGCTCACCAGCACGACGAGCGTCACGGCGAGGACGTTGCCGAGGATCGCGGCCACGACGACCAGCGGGGTGGGGATGCCGCCGAGGACGCCGACGACGGCCGCGCCCTCGCCCTCCACGAAGGGCACGGCGCCGGCGAGCGCGACGCCCGCGGGCTGCAACCACTCGGGGAGCCCGGCGACGAACTCCTGGAACTGCGGGACGAGGTCGGTGAAGAAGTCGGCCACGGTGGGGCCTCCTGTCGGTGTCACGAGGGGTGTTCCGGACACCGTCCATCCGACGTCAGGACCGGGGTGCGGCGGCAGTACCGCGACGTCACCGGCTTCCGTGCGGTCGCGCTCGCCCGCCCATGACGGATGTCATGCCCGTACGGTCGGGACCATGACCCGCACGCGGATCTCGCTCGCCGGCTGGGTGCGCGCGACCTGGTGGTACACCGTCGCGGGCGTCGTCGTGCTCGACGTCATGGTGGTCGGGTACTGGTGGCTGTGGCTCGCCGGGCTGCCGCCCGAGCACGTGCTGCCCGCCGCCCCCGTGCTCGCCGGGCTCGGCGCGGTGCTCCAGGTCGGGGCCGTCGTGCTGCTCGTCCGCGACTACCCGGCGAGCGCCGACCACGACGACACCCGGGACGGACGGCACCGGCGCCGGACCCTCGGGGTGCTCGTGGCCGGGGCGGTCGGGTCCGCGCTGCTCGGCGTGACGACCGGGTCGTGGATGCTCGGCGTCGGCCTGCTGGCCGTGCTCGTCGGGCTGCTGCGGTGGCCGCCGGGCATCCGGTGGCGGCTGACCGTCGTCCTGACGCTGCTGCTCGTCGCGCTGTGGGTCGTCGACGCGCCCCGGCTCGGCACCGACGCGCCCGAGGGGCCCGACCTGTCCCGCGTGGCCGCGACGCTGCTGCTCACGCTGCCCACGCTGTGCGCGTTCTCGCTGTGGTGGTGGGACGTCGTGCGCGAGCTCGACCGCGCCCGCGCCACCGCCGGGGCGCTGTCCGCGACGCGCGAGCGGCTGCGGCTCGCCGGGGAGGTGCACGACCTGCAGGGGCACCACCTGCAGGTCGTCGCACTGCAGCTCGAGCTCGCCGAGCGGCTCATCGAGCACGACCCGGCCGCGGCCGCCGAGCAGATCCGCACCGCCCGGGCGTCCGTGGACGAGGCCCGGGCGGGCACGCGGGACCTCGCGACCCGGTTCCGGGGCGTGCCGCTGCCCGACGAGCTCGCGAACGCCGCGGACCTGCTGCGGGCCGCCGGGCACGACGTCCGCGTCGACCTGGGGCCGGACGCCGCGCAGGCCCCCGCCGACGTCCTCGGCCCCCTGGTGCGCGAGAGCGTCACCAACGTGCTCAAGCACGGCGCCGGCGCCCGCGCGCGGATCAGCCTGCGCCGCGAGGCCGACCGCTGGGTCTACGCCATCACCAACGACCGCCGCCCCGGCCCCGCGCCGGACGCCGACGGCACGGACGGCACGGGGCTGGCCGCGATCCGCGAGCGGATCGCTGCGCTCGGCGGGACGGTGCAGGTCCGCGCCGACGCGGACTTCGCGCTGACGGTCGCCGTCCCCGCGGGGGGTGCCGCGTGATCCGGGTGCTGGTCGCGGACGACGAGGAGATGATCCGCAGCGCGCTCGCCATGCTGCTGCGCCTGGAGCCCGACCTCGACGTCGTCGCGGAGTGCGCGTCCGGGGCCGAGGCGCTCGCGGCCGCCGAGCGCACCCGGCCCGACGTGTGCCTGCTCGACCTGGAGATGCCGGGCCTGGACGGCATCGAGACCGCCGAGCGCCTGGCCCGCACCGTGCCGACCCGCTGCCTGGTCGTCACCCGGCACGCGCGCCCCGGGGTGCTGCGCCGCGCGCTCCAGGCCGGCGTGCACGGGTTCCTGCCCAAGTCGCGTCCCGCGCAGGACGTCGCCGAGGTGATCCGCCTCGTCGCCGACGGGCGGCGCTACGTCGACCCCGAGGTCGCCGCCGACGCCCTCGCGGACGAGCGCAGCCCGCTCACCGACCGCGAGCTCGACGTGCTGCGTGCCGGACGCCGCGGCGAGACCGTCGCGCAGATCGCCGCCACCGTGCACCTGTCCCCGGGGACGGTCCGCAACCACGTGTCCTCGATCCTCGGCAAGATCGGCGTCGCGACCCGGCAGCAGGCCGTCCTCGCGGCCGAGGAGCGCGGCTGGATCTGAGGGCCGGTTTTCACCCGCCAGGACCCCGGAGGTCCCTTGTGCCTGGGGTCACGAGGCCCCGACCTGCACGAACGGTGCCCGGTGTGGGCCGTCTCACCCGGTGACCCCCCTCAGCGGACGTCCGGCGCGCGCGATCGGGCCCTCGTCGGGCGGTGTGCCCGACGAGGACGACCCACGGAGACACCCGATGAGCACCGCCGCCCCCGACCGCCCCGCCGCGACCCCGGCGCACCGACGTCGCCCGCACCCGCGCGACTGGTCGATCCGCACCAAGTTCCTCGCGGTGGTCGCGCTGCTCGGCGTCGTCGCCGCGGGCACCGGGGTCATGGCGGTGTCGTCCCTGCGGTCGCTCGCCGACGCCACCGCCGACCTCGCCGCCCTGCAGTCCGGCCCGGTGTACATCCGGTCCCAGGTGCACATCAAGCAGCAGGCCGCCCGAATGACGCTCGCGAACCTCGCCGCCGTCACCTCCCCGGAGGGCAAGGACGAGTGGCTGACCAAGCAGTCCGACAACGACGCCGGGATGCAGGAGAAGATCGACGAGTTCAACGCGACCCCCGAGGCCGACCACGAGGCGTGGCAGGCGTTCCTGGACGACTACGCCGCCTGGCTCGACGCCCGGGACGCGCAGCTCACCCCCGCGGCGCTCGCGGCGCCCGAGTCCGACGACTACGAGCGGCTGCTCGCCGAGGTCTCCGTGCCGATGGCCTCGGCGTTCGCCGGTGACCTGGACGAGCTCGACCAGGCGCTCATCGCGCAGGCCGCCGACCTCGCGGCCGACGCGCAGACCCAGACCCGCACCTCGACGGTGCTCATCGTGACCTTCCTCGGGTCGGCGCTCGCGCTGGTGCTCGCCCTCGCGTTCGCCGTCGCCACGGGGATGCGGTGCAGCGTCGAGCGGGTCCGCACCGCGCTCGCCGCGATGGCCCACGGCGACCTCACCGTCGCCGCGCCCGTGCGCGGCCGTGACGAGATCGGCGAGATGGCCGCCGATCTCGCCGTCGCCCAGGGCGCCCTGCGCCGCACCATGGCCGGGGTCGTCGAGAAGGCGCAGACCCTGTCGGCCGCCGCCGAGCAGATGGCCGCCGCGAACGCGCAGGTCGAGAGCGGCGCCCGCGCCACCGGGGACCAGGCCGGGGTCGTCGCCGCAGCGGCCGAGCAGGTCTCCCGCAACGTGCAGACCGTCGCCGCCGGGGCCGAGGAGATGGGCGCCTCCATCCAGGAGATCGCCCGCAACTCCACCGAGGCCGCCGCCGTCGCCTCCCGCGCGACCGAGGCCGCCGCCGCGACCAACGAGCGCGTCGCGCGCCTCGGGGAGTCGTCGCAGGAGATCGGCAACGTCGTCAAGGTCATCACCAGTATCGCGGAGCAGACCAACCTGCTGGCCCTGAACGCCACGATCGAGGCCGCACGGGCCGGTGAGGCGGGCAAGGGCTTCGCCGTCGTGGCCGGTGAGGTCAAGGAGCTCGCCCAGGAGACCGCGAAGGCCACCGAGGACATCGCCCGCCGCGTCGAGGCCATCCAGAACGACACCGGCGACGCCGTCACCGCCATCGGCGAGATCTCCCAGATCATCGCGTCGATCAACGACTACCAGCTCACCATCGCCAGCGCCGTCGAGGAGCAGACCGCCACCACCGACGAGATGTCGCGCGGCGTCCAGGAGGCCGCCACGGGCTCCGGCGACATCGCAGGCAACATCGTGTCCGTCGCCAGCACCGCGACCGAGGCCGCCACCGTCGTCGCCGAGCTCGGGCAGTCCGTGGACGAGCTCGCGCGGCTCGCGGCGACGCTGCGGGGCGACGTGGAGGCCTTCACGTACTGACGCACCCACCCCCCGGGCGCCGACCACGGCGCCCGACCAGGACCGGCCGGGTGCCGGCGGCAGGGCGACGGAGACGGCCCCGCCGGCACCCGGTCACCCTGCGCGGGCGCGGAGGACGAAGGACCCAGGCGAGCACCGGCTGACGCGAGGTACCGGGTGAACGGATCCGGTCGGTCGTCCGACCTACGTCACCCGAACGGCTGCTGTCCAGCAGCGACAGGTGGGCTCTAGGTTCCTCACAGATCGCGCACAGGACTCTCGTGGTACCTCGTGACGGTCGCGGCAGGGGTGCTCGCTCGTGCCGCCGTCATGCCCGGACGCGCAGGCGCCGGGTACCGCAGGGGGAGTTCGCGCGTGTCTCGTGCTGTGTCCACGTCGTGCGCCGCGGTGATCACCGCAGCGCTGGTCGCCACGTTGGCGGCCCCGGCCGGAGCGGTGCCGACCAGCACCGCCGATCCCGTCGCACCGGAGGTCGCATGCACCTCCTCCGCGGCGGACGCGGCGGAGGCCAGCCTGGTCGCGTCGTCGTGCGACACCGACGTCGAGGTGGTCGACGAGCGCACGGAGTGGAACACCCTCTACGCCCAGGCGGACGGGACCTGGCGCCTCGACGTCTCCGCCGTTGCGGTGCGCACGCAGGTGGGCGGCGAGTGGGCCGACATCGACACGGCCGTGGTGCCGGGTGAGGGCGGCCTGACCGTGGCCGCCCCGGTTCGCCCGATGGTCTTCAGCGACGGCACTCCCGGGGTCCCGCTCGCCCAGATCGAGCGCGACGGTCACACGCTGTCGTTCGACGTCCCCTTCGACCTGCCCGCGCCGGGCGTCGAGGGTGACCAGATCACCTACGACGAGGTGCTGCCCGGTGTCGACCTCGTCGTCACGGTGAACGGCGACGCCACCGGCTTCTCCGAGGTCCTGCGGGTGGAGAGCCCGGAGGCCGCTGCGGACCCGCGGCTCGCCGAGCTCACCTTCCCGGTCGAGACCTCGGACGGGCTCGCGCTCGAGGAGGACGACGGCGGGTTCGTGGCCGTGGACGGGGACGGCGAGCGGGTGTTCACGAGCCCGATGCCGGCGATGTGGGACTCGCGCGAGCATCCGGAGGTCCCCGTCGCGGCGCAGCGCAGCAGCGGGGCGATGCTCGCGGACGCGCCCCAGGGCGCCGCGGACGCCGCCGGTGACACCGACGTCGACCTGGAGCAGGCGCCGTCGCTCGCGAGCCAGGTCAGCCACCTGCCGGCCGACCTGGGCGCGGACGGCGTCTCCATCACCCCCGACAGCGGGATGATCGAGGGCGACGACACCGTGTGGCCGCTGTACATCGACCCGGCGATCAGCGGGTCGCTCAACGAGTGGACCGCCGTCCGCGACGTGTTCGGCCAGTCGTACCGGTTCAACCCCGACGAGGGCGTGGGCCTGTGCAACCGTGCGACGTCCACCTCGTGCAGTGCGACGTTCCGCAGCCGGATCCTCTGGAAGTTCGGCGGGCTCGCGTCGATCGGCGCCCTCGAGGGCAGCCACATCACCGGGGCGACCTTCGCCGTCGTCGGCACGCACTCGTACGACTGCACCGCTCGCCCGGTGACCGCGTACCGCGTGGACAACTGGAGCTCGGCGACGCCGTGGCCGGGCGGCCCCACGTGGATCCCGCAGTCGACCATGAACGTGGCGCACAAGTCGAGCTGCGCCGGTCAGCCCGTCCGGTGGCTGGAGTTCTCGGCGCTGGAGGCCGGGCAGGCCGTGGCGATCGCGAACTCGAGCCAGCTGACCATGGGGCTCGCGGTGGACGAGGGGAGCATGGCGTACTGGAAGCGCTTCCGGAACGACGCCGGCCTCTCCATCAGCTTCAACCGCCCGCCGAACCGCCCCACCGAGGTCAAGTTCGCCGATCCCGCCGCCGCCTGCGTGACGGGGGCGAGCCGACCGGTGCTGCGGGTCGTGAACCCGGTGCTCTCCGCGATCTTCACCGACCCCGACGGCGACCCCGTCCAGGCCAACGTCGACGTGTACACCGCCGGTACCTCGAACCCGATCCTGTGGCACGCGCGTCCGGCCGCCCAGGCCTCCGGGACGCGGCAGTCCGTCCGGCTCGGCGGCATGCAGAACGGGAAGATCTACCGGGTCCAGATCAACGGGGTCGACCCGCGGGTCACCGGTGGGGCCGCGGTCGCCTGCGAGATGGAGATCGACACCGTCAGGCCCGTCGCACCTAAGGTCACACCCTCCCTCTACACCACGGGGGTCCCCGCCGGTGGCGTGGGCAAGGCCGGGACCTTCACGTTCGCCAACGGCGGCTCCACCGACGTCGTGTCGTACAAGTACTCGTTCAACTCCTCGGCCCTGAACCTCTCGACCGCGGCGGGGAGCCCGGCCGTGTCGTTCAGCCCGACCTACGCCGGCTCGCAGACGCTGTACTTCCAGTCCGTCGACCGCGCCGGCTGGACGAGCCCGACGCAGACGTACATCTTCAACGTCGCCTTCCCCGCGGCCACGGTCTGGAAGCTGGACGAGACCTCCGGGAGCACCGCGGTCAGCGTCAGCCCCACCGGCAACGTGTTCCCGCTGACGATCGCCGGGACGCCGACCCGGGTCGACGGACCGTACGCGGAGTCCGGGTTCATCCCCGACGACCGGGCCCTCGTGCTGGGTGCCGGGACGACGGCGACCAGCAACCGCATCCCCGTGCAGACCGCGGAGAACTACGCGGTGTCCGCGCTGGTGCGCGCCGACGCGGTCACCGGCACGGCGACCGTCCTGAGCCAGGACGGGACGACCAGGGCCGGTTTCGACCTCGGGTACCGCCCCTGCGACAGCGGGACGGGGAGCTGCTGGGCGTTCTCGATGCCTCGGGCGGACACCGCCAAGGCGGACCTGGACGTCGCCCTGTCGACGGTCCCCGTCGAGGTCGGGCAGTGGACGCTGATCATCGGTATCCAGCAGACCGCGGCAAGCGAGCAGATGGAGCTCGCGGTCTGCACGATCGGTGACGAGCTGAGCGACGGGGTCCCGGAGAGCGCCCGCGCCACCCACACCAGCCGCTGGTCCGCCTCGGGACTGTTCCGGCTCGGGAGCACCGTCACCCCGGGGGTCTCCGGGTGGACCGGAGCGGTGAGCGAGGTCCGTTCCTGGACCGGCGCGATCATCCCGTCCGACCTCCGGCGCCTCTGCAACGAGCCGGCCGCCTGACCCGACCACCAGACCTGCAGGGGAGCACGTGATGAACGGATGGGGTCGAGGGCGCCGCACGGTCGCCGGGTCGGTCGTGGCGACGCTGGTCGGCACGCTCGTGCTGGTCGCGCCGGGTGTCGCGCAGGCGGCGGGCGACAGCCTGATGTCGCCCGCCGAGCGACGGGCGCACGGCGAGGAGGTCGCTCCGGACCTGGAGACCACCGACCCGCTGCCGTCGCGCGACCTGGGGGTCGTGGTCGAGCCGCTGCCGGAGATGCCGATGGCGGACGCGGGTGCCGCCGAGTGGCCGGAGGGCACCGGGACGACGCTGACCGGCGACGCGCCGCAGGTCGAGGGCGACGTGGTCGACCTGGCGTGGGCCGACGGTGCGCCGACGGTCGACGGCGGTGCGGCGGCACGGACCGCGTCGGGACCGGTCACCGCCGTCCCGGAGGTCTCCGTCGAGGTCCTCGACCGCGACGCCGCGCAGGCGGTGGGCGTCGAGGGGGTGCTCCTGGACGTCGTCGCCGAGGAGTCGGTGGACGGCACCCCCGTCGACGTCTCCGTGGACTACTCCGGCTTCGCCGACGCGTTCGGCGGGGACTGGTCGAGCCGGCTCCAGCTGGTCGAGCTCCCCGGGTGCGCGCTCACCGACCCGGACGAGGACCGGTGCCGCACCCAGACCCCGCTGGCGTCGACCAACGACGCCGAGCAGGGCACCGTGTCCGCGACCGTCGCGGCGAGCGGCGCCCGGGTGATGGCGCTCGCCGCGGGCACCTCCGGGTCCACCGGCAACTGGTCCGCGACCCCGCTGTCCCCGTCGGCGTCCTGGCAGGTCTCGGGGCAGACCGGCGACTTCAGCTGGTCCTACCCGATGCGGGTGCCGCCCGTCTCCGGTGGCCCGCAGCCCGAGCTGGCCCTGTCCTACTCGTCGGGTTCGCTCGACGGCCGCGTGGCGTCGACCAACAACCAGACCTCGTGGATCGGCGACGGCTGGAACCTGGACTCCGGGTACGTCGAGCGCAAGTACCAGTCCTGCTCCGAGGACATGGGCGGTGCCGCGACCAACGCGGGCCACCGCACCGGTGACCTGTGCTGGTTCAGCGACAACGCGACGCTGGTGTTCGGCGGGTCGACGACCGAGCTGGTCAAGGACGCGACCACGGGTGCCTGGCGCCCTGCCTCCGACGACGGGTCGCGCGTCGAGCGCCTGACCGGTGGCTGGAACGACGACAACGACGGCGAGTACTGGCGCGTCACGACCACCGACGGCACCCAGTACTACTTCGGCCGGGGCAAGCGGTCGGCCGCCGACCCGCTCCCGCTCAACTCCGCATGGTCGGTGCCGGTGTTCGGCAACCATCCGGGCGACCCGTGCGCGGCCGGGACGTTCGCGGCCTCGGCGTGCACCCAGACGTGGCGGTGGAACCTCGACTACGTCGTCGACCCGTCCGGCAACACCCTGACGTACGTCTACGAGAAGGAGACCAACTCCTACGGCCGGAACCTGAACCAGGGCGTCTCGTCGTACGTGCGCGGCGGTTACCTGAGCCGGATCGAGTACGGGCAGCGCGCCGGCAGCGAGTCCGCGTCCCCGGCGCCCGCGCGCGTGGACTTCACGGTCGCCGAGCGGTGCCTGCCGTCGGGCGGCATCACGTGCGACCCCGGACAGCTCACCGACGCGAACGCGAAGTCGTGGCCGGACGTGCCGGCGGACCTCATCTGCTCGTCGTCCTCGAGCTGCCCCGAGCAGACCTCCCCGGCGTTCTTCACCCGCAAGCGCCTCGTGACGATCAAGACCCAGGTCCTGGTCGGGTCCGCCTACCAGGACGTCGACGCCTGGGACCTGCGGCACACGTTCCCCGACACCGGGGACCGCACCAACTCCGCCCTGTGGCTGGACGGCATCACCCACCGGGGTCTCGTCGGGTCGACGATCACCCTGCCCGAGGTCACCTTCCGCGGCCAGCAGATGGCCAACCGCGTGGACGTGACCGGTGACGCCGGGCCGCCGATGAACCGCTACCGCGTCACCGCCATCGGCTCGGAGTCGGGTGGCACGGTCTCGATCAACTACTCCGCGCCCGACTGCGCGGCGGGCAACGTGCCCGGTGCGCCGGACAGCAACACCCGCCGCTGCTTCCCGGTGACCTGGCAGCCCGAGGGCACGGGGCCCGAGATCCAGGAGTACTTCCACAAGTACGTCGTGGACACCGTCGTCGAGAACCCCAACGACGCGGTGAGCATGGCGGTGGAGACGGCCTACCGCTACGTCGGCGACCCCGCGTGGCACTACGACGACAGCCCGTTCCTCCCGCCGGCGCACCGGACGTGGAGCGAGTTCCGCGGGTACGCGACCGTGGACGTGATCACCGGCTCGCCGCTCGAGCAGCGGTCGCACGAGCGCACCCGCTACTTCCGCGGCATGGACGGCGACCGTCTCGCCGGCGGCGGCACCCGGTCGGTGGCCGTGGACGGCATCGCCGACTCCGAGCGGCTCAACGGCTTCGTGCGCGAGGAGATCACCTACGACGGGCTCGACGGCCCCGAGCTCTCCGGCACGGTGACCACCCCGTGGCTGTCCGGTGCCACCGCCGTCTCGGCGGACGGCACGCGAGCGACGTTCCTCCAGCCCGGGACGGTCGAGTCGCGGACGACCGCACCGGCCCTGCCGGGCGGCAAGCGCACGACGCGCACCGTCACCTCGTACGACAGCACCTACGGCATGGTCACCCAGGTCGACGACCAGGGTGACGTCACCACCGCCGCCGACGACCGCTGCACGCGCGTCCAGTACGCGCGGAACACCGGGGCGCACGTCGTCTCGACCGTGCACCGCACCGAGACGGTCTCCGTCGCGTGCGGCACCACGCCGGTGCGTCCTCGCGATGTCGTGTCGGACGAGCGGACCGCCTACGACGGCGGCGGGTACGGTGCCGCGCCCACCCGGGGTCTGCCGAGCGCGACCCAGGTCCTGGCCTCGTACGCGGGCACCACGCCGACGTATGCGACGACCTCGACGACCACGTACGACGCGCTCGGCCGCCCGACCGTCGCCACCGACGCGATGGGGCGCGCCTCCACCACCGCCTACACCGGCACCGCGGGCCTGGTCACCGGCACGACCGTGACCGCGCCGGACCCCGACGGCGCCGGACCGCTCACCGCGGGCGTCACCAAGGTCGAGCTGCACCCGGCCTGGGGCTCCACGCTCAAGGTCACCGACCCGAACGGCAAGGTCACGTCGTCCACCGTCGACGCGCTCGGACGTACCACCGCGGTGTGGCACCCGGGCCGCGCGCAGGGCAGCAAGTCCGCGCACGTCACCTACGGCTACACGATCTCCAAGACGGCCCCGAACACGGTCACGACCAACACGCTGACCGCGGCCGAGACCTACCTCACGAGCGTCGAGCTGTACGACGGCATGCTCCGGCCCCGGCAGACGCAGTCGCCGTCGGCCGCGCAGGACACCCCCGGCCGGATCGTGACCGAGAGCTACTACGACAGCCGGGGCCTCGCCTGGAAGACGCACGGCAGCTGGTTCACCAACGGCGCGCCGAGCACCACCCTGGTGGTGTCCACGACGGCCGTCCCGTCCCGGACCCGCTACCTCTTCGACGGTGCGGGACGGACCACCGCGGAGATCACGGACGTCGGAGAGGAAGAGGTCTGGCGCAGCACCACCACCTACGGTGGCGACCGCGTCAGCGTGGACCCGCCGCAGGGCGGCACCCCGCAGACCACGATCACCGACGCGCGCGGCCAGGTCACCGAGCTGCGCCAGTACCTCGGTGCTGGCCCCAGCGGCGAGTTCACGGCCGTGACCTACGGCTACGACAAGGCCGGCAACATGACGTCCGTCAAGGACGCCGCGGGCAACGCGTGGACCTACGCGTACGACCTGCGCGGACGGCGGACGTCGGAGAAGGACCCCGACAAGGGCTCGACCACGACGACGTACGACGACGCGGGCCTCGTCCGCTCGTCCACGGACGCCCGCGGGACGACGCTCTTCACGGTCCGCGACCAGCTCGGCCGCCAGACCGAGCTCCGTGAGGGTTCCGCGACCGGGACCCTGCGCGCGAGCTGGGTCTACGACACGCTGCAGAAGGGTCAGGTCACCTCGTCCACCCGGTACGTGGGGACCGCCGCGTACGTCACCGCCGTCACCGGCTACGACGACGCGTCGCGTCCGCTCGGTGCCTCGGTGACCCTGCCCAGCGCCGAGGGGGCGCTCGCCGGGACCTACACGACGAGCTACACGTACACCGCCGACGGGCAGATCCAGTCGATGAAGCTGCCCGCGGGGGGTGGGCTCGGCGCCGAGACCGTCACCACGCGCTACGACTCGCTCTCCCGGCCGGAGTGGATGGCCGGAGGCTCCGGGTGGGGCGTCTACGTCGCGGACACCATCTACGACGTCTACGGCGAGACCCTGCGCCAGGACCTCGGCAACACGTCCGCCTTCTTCGTCAACTACCTGTACGAGGAGGGCACGCGCCGGCTCCAGAAGACCTGGGTCGAGCGCGAGGGGGTCGCGGGCCTGGACATGGACCTGACCTACACCTACGACCAGGCGGGCAACCCGACCTCGGTCGTGGACCGGCCGACCGGCAAGGCCGTCGACGCCCAGTGCTTCGCGTACGACGGGCTGCGCCAGCTCACCTCGGCGTGGACGCCGGGCAACGCCGACTGCTCCGCACCCCGCACGGTGGCGGCCCTCGGCGGTCCCGCGCCCTACTGGACCGACTACGCGCTGGACTCCGCGGGGAACCGCACCAAGGAGACCGTGCACACCGCCGCCGGTGACACCACGCGCACCTACGCGTACCCGGCCGCCGGCGCGACCCGCCCGCACGCCGTCACGACGGTCCAGCAGGCCGGCGCCCAGGGCGCGGCGACCAGCACCTACGGCTACGACGCTGCCGGCAACACCACCACCCGCACCGTGGCCGGGTCGCCGGGGCAGACCCTCACCTGGGACGCCGAAGGACGCCTGGACACCGTCAAGCAGGGCACCACCACCGTGATGTCCGCGCTCTACACCGCCGACGGCGAGCGCCTCATCCGCCGGCAGGGCGGCGTCACGACCGTGTACCTCCCCGGCGGCCAGGAGCTCCAGCTCACCACCGCCACCAAGGTCGTGAAGCCCGTCCGGTACTACTCCTTCAACGGCCAGAACGTCGCGATGCGCACCGCCCTGTCGGGTTCCTCGGTGAGCTCGCTCGTCGCCGACCCGCACCAGACCGCCACCATGGCGATCGCCAACACCACCAAGGCGATCACCCAGCGGCGCACCGACCCGTTCGGCAACGCCCGCGGCACGGCCACGGGGACCTGGCCCGGAGACCGCGGGTTCCTCAACAAGGTGCAGGACAGCACCGGCCTCACCCAGGTCGGGGCGCGGTACTACGACGCCAAGATCGGCAGGTTCGTCAGCGTCGACCCGGTGTTCGACACCTCAGCCCCGCAGCAGTGGGGGGCGTACTCGTACGCGGACAACAACCCGGTGGCGTACTGGGACCCGTCGGGTCTGTGGTCGATCAAGTCGGCGTGGAACAGCACGAAGCGGTGGGTCAACAAGCACAAGGCCGAGATCGTCGGCGGCGTCGTCGGTGTCGTGGTCACATCCGCCTGCCTGACGTTCACGGCGGGGGTCGGCAGCGTGGGGTGCGCCGCGATCGGTGGAGCGGCCGGAGGTGCCGCATCGAACCTGTACCGGACGAAGGTGCAGCGGACGTCACCGTTCTCATGGCGAGGGCTCGTCACGGAGACACTCGTGGGCGGGGCGCTCGGGGCCGTTGCCGGGCCGCTGGCTTCTCGGCTGAAGCCGGTTGTGTCGGCCGCTGCGTCAAAGGTGGTCCCCGGGCTTGCGGCACGATCCGGTGCGACCCAAGTCACCGCAGGTCAGCTGAGCCGCGGGTCCCTGAGTTCAGGCGCCCGAGTGGCGAGTCGGCCGGGTGGGTCTGGCGGCTACATGGGGGACTCCTTCACAGCGTCGGGCGCTACCGTTCGGTACAGCAAGACGGCCACCGCGATCGGCGACGATGTTCAGGGAACACTGACTAACTTCGAGCGTTCCCGCGGGGCGGCCGGCAGGCACGACGTCATCGTTCACGGAACTCGGGACGGGCGCCCTCTCGTCAACGGGGAGGTCACGGGGGTTGGCCAGATCGCTGAGGCGATTACACACAACCCGAACTATGTCCAGGGGTGCGCGATACGACTCGTGATGTGTCACGGTGGTAGGGAAACTGCATCTGAGCTGTCCCAGCTCCTGGGGGTCGATGTGCTCGCGACCACCAGACAGGCTCGACTGGATGCAGTTACGGGACATCTGATGCAGGGTCGATTCTAACCGACGAACTGGGGTTTCTGTGATCTTGCCATTGGTCGGATTTGCGCCTGAAGGGGACGAGGAATGGTCGGCTGAGCACCTCGACCTGACGACAACTCTGCCAAATGAAGTCCGCAGATTGGTCGTTGAGTACCTCGATTCGTGCCCCGTCGTGGTCCCTTGGATGGGGTACACGGAGGACGAGATAGGCGGCCGATTCAGCGTGCCCGCTGGTGCCGCCCTCAGTACGGACGGCGTGTATTTCTGGCGGGTCGACGCGGCGCGATATGTCGAGGAGTACGGATTTGCGATTCCACAGGCCGCGATTGATCATTTTGTAAGTGTCGAGTGGTCGCCTCCGAGTCTCGACCGCGCGACTCTGATCGCGATCGAGAGGGAGATTGACCGCATCACGGGCTGGGCGTGAGGTGCCTCGATCGGAGCGGTCGGAATCGACGCGCCGTCCGACGGTGCGATCTCGTGGCACCCGGCGTGTTCGAACGGTGACGCCAACCGGTGACGTGCGGTCGGGTGTGGGAGACCTGCAGGTCGGCGAACCCTCCGACCGGACGGCTACCTGCGGGCTCGTGGACCTGGGGCCCTAGCCGACGTGCCTCCTGACCTGGCCGTTCCACGTGGAACGGCCGTGCCCGACGCGCGCGCCCACTCGTCCGATGCCACGCTCGTCCTCATGACCGGACACGTGCAGCAGGCCGCCTCCCGCGCCGGGGACCACCCGCTCGTCGAGAGGGGTGCCCGCCTCGGCTACGCCGCGAGCGGGGTGCTGCACCTGCTGCTCGCGTGGGTCACCGTCCAGCTCGCGTGGACGTCGGGCGGGGAGCAGGCGGACCAGTCCGGGGCGATGCAGCAGCTCGCCGACAACGGGCTGGGCAAGGCGCTGCTGTGGGTGCTGCTGGTCGGGTTCGTGCTGCTGGCGCTCTGGCAGGTGACCGAGGCGGTCGCGTGGGGCGAGGTGAAGGACCGCGCGAAGTCTGCCGCGAAGGCCGGGGTGTACGCCGTGCTGGCGTGGACGACGGTGTCGGTGCTGACCAGCGGCTCGGGCGGGGGCTCGGGCGGTGCGACGTCGGGCCTGATGTCGTCGGGGCTCGGTCGGGTCGCCGTCGGGGTGGCCGGGCTCGTGGTGGTCGGCGTCGGGGTCTACCACGTGGTCAAGGGCTGGACCGAGAAGTTCCTGGAGGACCTGGAGTCCCGCCCGGGGACGTGGGTGCGGCGCGCGGGGCGGGTCGGGTACATCGGCAAGGGCGGCGCACTCGGCGTCGTCGGGGTGCTGCTCGTGGTCGCGGCGGTGCAGGCCGACCCGGAGAAGGCCGAGGGCCTGGACGCCGCGCTGCACGCGCTGGCGGGGCTGCCGTTCGGCCCGGTGCTGCTGACCCTCGTGGCGCTCGGGTTCGCGGCGTACGGGGTGTACGGGTTCGGCCGCGCCCGGCACGCAAAGGTCTGACGGGCCCCGCCCGGCACCGAGGTCTACCGTCGAGCCATGGGCCAGGTGATCGCCTCGGCGACCGCGTCGCTCGACGGGTTCATCGCCCGCCGCGACCACGGCGTCGACGAGCTGTTCGGGTGGTACGACGGCGGCGACGTCGTGGTCGAGAACGCCGGCGACCTGCCGCCGTTCCGGCTGACCGAGGCCAGCGCCGCGTACTGGTTGGCGTGGCGGGAGAGCCTCGGTGCACTGGTCGTCGGGCGCGAGCTGTTCGACCTCACCGACGGCTGGGGCGGCACGCACCCGCTGGGGGTGCCGTTCGTGCTGCTCACGCACCGCCCGGTGACGGGGTCGGCGGCGCTCGGGTCGCCGGACCTGGTGGTCATGCACGAGGGCGTCGCCGAGGCGGTCGCCGCCGCGCAGGAGCTCGCGGGGGACAAGGTCGTCGGCGTCGCGGCGGGCACCATCGCCACGCAGGTGCTGCGGGCCGGGCTGCTGGACGCGGTGAACGTGGACCTGGTCCCGGTCGTGCTGGGGGAGGGCCGTCCGTACTTCACGGACGGCGCCCCGGTCGCGCTCGGCGACCCCACGACGGTCGTGCCGGGTCGCGGCGTCACGCACCTGTCGTTCCCGGTCCGGCCGGGCGGGTGAGGACGAGCACGGTCCTTCATGTCGAGGGCGGGTCGCCCTGACCTGCGCGCACGCCCCCGCCGCCACCGCGGCGCTGCGTACAGTCGTCCCCATGAGTGCCGCCGACGCCACCCCCGCCGCCAGCCGCCCCGTCGCGCCCGAGGTCGGCGTGCTGCTGCCCCGCGACCTGCCCGCCGACCAGGTGCTGCCCTACGCGCGGCGCGCCGACGCGCTCGGCTTCGCCGAGCTGTGGGTGGTCGAGGACCTGGGCTTCCGCGGGGGGATGGCGCAGGCCGCCGCGGCGCTCGCGGTGACCGAGCGCATCCGGGTGGGCGTCGGCATCCTCCCGGTCGGCGCGCGCAACGTCGCGTTCGCGGCGATGGAGGCGGCGAGCGTCGCCGAGCTGTTCTCCGGCCGCCTGCACCTCGGCATCGGCCACGGGATGCCGGACTGGATGCGGCAGGCCGGCGCGTGGCCCGCGAGCCCGCTCACGGCGTTCAAGGAGTACGTCACCGCGCTGCGCGCCCTGCTGCGCGGCGAGGAGGTGACGGTCGACGGCCGCTACGTGCGGCTGGACGGCGTCCGGCTGGAGTCGCCTCCGGCGGTGGTGCCGCCGGTGCTGGCCGGGGTGCGCGGACCGCGCTCGCTCGCGGCCGCGGGGCGGTGCGCGGACGGCACGGTCCTCGCCGAGCCCGTCGGCCCGGAGTACGCGCGCGCCGCGCGGTCGCAGATCGGGGACGTCCCCGGTCACCGCGTCGTGGCGTACGACATCGGCGCGGTGGCCGACGACGCCGCGACGGCCCGCGACGCCGCCCGCCCGGCGCTGGCCTGGGTCGGCGACCCCGGGTGGGCGCCGCACATCGACCCGCTGCCGTTCGCGGCGGAGTTCCGCGACCTGCGCGAGCGGACCCCGGACCGCGCGGCGTTCGCGCAGGCGCTGCCGGACGCGTGGGTCGACGCCCTCGCGGTGGTCGGGACGCCCGAGCAGGCCCGCGCCCGGCTCGCGGAGATCGGCGCGGCCGGGGTCGACGCGGTCGTGCTCGCCCCCACCGGCCCGGACCCGCTCGCGGCCCTGGACTCGCTGGCGACGGTGCTCTGATGTCGTCCGCATCGCGGCCGCTCGTCGACGCGCATCTGCTCGAAGCGCTTCCCCTGCCCGTCGAGGGCGTTGAGATTCAGAGCCCCATCCTGACGCTGTTTGGACGCGAGTGGAACCTCACGGTGGCGTGCCCGTGGCGGGGCAGGATCGGGAGCAGGGACCTGGACTGGGAGGACGACGACATGGAGAGCGTCGCGCGCGACCTCATCGACTCCGACCTCGTCGCCGTTCGCCAGGTGGGTGCGTCGGTGGAGTTCGCGTTCTCGAGGGGCACCCTGACCGCGACACCGGATTCGAACCTGGACCCGTGGGTGATGGCGCTCCCCGGCGGGCTGATGGTGGGGCGGGTCGTCGACGGCTGATCCAGAGTTAGATGTGTCGGTACCGGGACATTTCTGGATGTGTCGGTACCGACACATCGGTGCAGCGGCACGTGATGACGAGCCGCCGCACCCCGGAGGGACGGCTGGTCACGCCGTTCCTGGACACGCTGGAGCCCGAGGCGGTGCGCGGCACCCCTGGCACAGCCGCGCGCGACGAGGCGCGGGACCCCGCGAGCCGCTAGACCGACACCCAGCAGTACAGCGCCTCGCCGCGCTCGCGCCCGCCGCGTGCGAGGGCCGCGAGGTCGAGCAGGAACGACGCGAGGGCGTCGGGGTCGGCGTCGCCCCAGAACTCGTCGGTGCGCGACCACGGCCCCGCGACCTCGGCGAGCCGGTCGTCGGAGGCGGTGGCGAGCGCGTCCGCGAGCGGGTCGTTGAGGCGGAGCACCAGGCGCTCGCCGCCGTCGCGCAGCGCGACGGGGTCGCGACGGGCGGACTCGAGGACCTCGTCGAACGTCCGGCCCGTGAGCAGCGCCTCCAGGGTGCCCATCTGGACGACCGGCTCGACGCCGTTGCCGGGCACGGTCGGGAACGCGGGGTCCGTCGCGGTCGTCGCGGGCCGGCCGGTCCGGTAGAGCAGGCCGCGCGGGTCGGGGGACGCGGCGACGGCGGCACCGGGTCCGCCCACCAGGTCGACGGTCCCGGCCGCGGCGTCGTCGGTGGGGGCCACGAAGTAGTCGCAGAGCAGACCCATGCCCCCATCGTGCCGGAGCCCGCCGCGCGGCGGGAGGGGTTCCGCACCCGGCCCGTGTGACTGCACGGGTGAGTGCTCCGGTCTCACCCGGACCGGCACGTCGCAGCGGGCGCGGGCCGTCGCATACTGCGGGGGCGGTACCCCGGACGGGGACGCCGGGGCGACGGAGGGACGGACGATGCGGGTGCGACGGGACGACGGGGCACGAGCGGCACGAGCGGTCGCGGTGGCGGCGGTCGTGCTGGTGCTGACCGCCGCGTGCGGCGACGCCGCCCCGGACGTCACCCCCGACGCCCCGCCGGTCACGAGCCCCGCGGTCACCCTCCCGGCGCCGACGGGCGTGGGGACGGCCACCCACGACGTGGCAGGTCCTCCTGCCGGGGCCGTGGTCGACTACCAGCTCGGGGGCGGCTACCCGCCTGCCGCCGGCATCGGCGGCGTGGTGCGGGACGTGACCGACGTGCCCGAGCCGGGGATGTGGTCCGGCTGCTACGTCAACGGGTTCCAGACGCAGCCCGCGGAGCGGGAGGCGTGGTTGGCGGACCACCCGGACCTGGTGCTGCGCGACGACGACGGCGAGCCGGTCATCGACCCGGGCTGGCCGGACGAGCTGCTGCTCGACACCTCCACGGCGGAGCAGCGCGCGGCCATCGCGGGGGTCGTCGGCGCGCAGGTCACGGCATGCGCGGAGCGCGGCTTCGACGCCGTCGAGCTCGACAACCTGGACTCGTGGACCCGGTCGGACGGGCGGCTCACCGAGGACGGGGCGGTGGACCTCGCGGCCCGGCTGGTCGCGGTCGGCCACGCCGCCGGGCTCGCGGTCGGGCAGAAGAACGCCCCGGACCTCGGCACCCGCGGCCGGGACGAGGCGGGCTTCGACTTCGCGGTCGCGGAGGAGTGCCTGCAGTACGACGAGTGCGCCGCGTACACGGACGTCTACGGCGACGCGGTCGTGGACATCGAGTACGAGGCCGACGACTGGTCGGGGGTCTGCGCCGACCCGCAGCGCCCGACGTCGACGATCCTGCGCGACCGCGACCTGCGCACCCCCGACGACGACGGGTACGTGCTGGAGACCTGCTGACACGCGGACGGCCCCCCACCCCGCCGGGTGGCGGGACGAGGGGCCGTCGGTGGTGCGGGTGGCTCAGCGGGTGGTGCGCACCCGGCGGGCGACGAGCACGAGGCCCCCGCCGACCAGGAGCAGCAGCCACGCGCCGGTCATGAGCGAGCCGGTCTGCGAGCCGGTGACGGCCAGCGCGGCCGGGGCCGTGGCGACCGGCGCCGCGGCGACCGGGTTGGCGACCGGCGTGGCCGCCGGGACGGCCAGCTCGACGGCCAGGGTGGCCCAGCGGCCCGAGGTGCCGCCGGTCGCGATCACGGTGTGCGCACCCGTGGGGGCACCCGCCGGGATCGTGGCGAGCAGGCGGGCGACGCCGTCCGCACCGGCAACCGCGGTGCCGAGGAACATCGGCTCCGAGTGCAGGTAGAACGCGACGGTCTCACCGGGCAGGAAGCCCTCGGCGACGAGCTCCATCTGCTGACCCGGCGTCGTGGCGGCCGCCGGGGTGTCCAGCGTCGTGCCCTGCGTCGGGGTGGTGCCGGTCCGGGCGGGCTCGCCGACCACGGTGACGACCACGGTGGTCGACGCGGCCGCGGACCAGGCGGTCGCCGGGACGTCGAGCACCAGGGTGTGCGTGCCGACGGACAGCACCGGCAGCGTCACCGAGAAGGTGCCCTGCTTGCCGGACTCGCCCCGGGTGAGGACGGTCGAGCCCTCGCGGACGGTCCAGGCCGTCGAGAACGGCTGGCCCTTGAGCGACACGGAGGCGTCGAAGGACGCCGCCGTCGCCACGGCGGTGCGGACCGCACCCGGCGCGGAGACGGCCGGCTTGAGGGCCGTGACCGTCAGGGTGCCGGTGCCCGTGGCCTTGAGGTACGGGCTGTGCGCCGGCCCGGCGTCCAGGAGGGCGACGCGGTTCCAGATGATCTGCTTCGACTGGAAGTACGCCTCGACGTCGTAGACGCCGACCGCGACGTCCGCGACCACGAAGCCGGTGGTGCCGTGGTCGAGCGTCTGCGACGCCAGCCAGATCGCGTCGCCGCCGCCGCGCGGGGTGAGCTTGACCTCGACCTGGCCGGTCGGCACGGGGCCGCCCTTCGGGCCGGAGACGGTGACGGGCAGCAGCGCCTGGTCGCCCACGACGACCGTGGTCGCGGGGACCTTGACCGTCGGGGTGGTGACGACGGTGCCGGCCCAGTGCCAGTCCGACCCGGGCTGGTAGGCCGGGTTCGTCACGGTGAGCTGGACCTCGAGGTACTTGCCCAGGTCGGTGGCCGTCGGGGTGTACGTCGCACCCGTGGCACGCACGTCGCCGTCGGCACGCCAGGTGTAGACGTACGACGAACCGGCGGGCCACGCCTTCGCCGAGGCGGTCAGCGTGCGCCCGAGCACGGTCTGGCCGTCCTCGCCGAGACCGGCGACCTCGACCGAGCCGTGCGGCATCGGCGGGACGTCGATCACCGTCGACGCGGCGTTCACACCGGTCGAGACGGGCTGGAAGCCGGGGGCGGTGACGTCGACGTAGACCCAGATGTCGCGGCCGAGGTCCTGCAGGCTCGGGGTGAAGGCGTTGGTCGTGGAGCGCTCCACGCCGTCGACCTCCCACGACCAGACGAACTGCGCGTCGGCCGGCCAGCCGGCGTCCGGCGAGGCCACCAGCGTGCGGCCGACGTAGGCGACCTTGTCGCCGTACTCGCCCGTGGCGCCGGAGACGTCGATCTGCCCGTACATCTTCTCGAGGCCGGCGACGGTGTCGGACGCGACGGACATGCCGCCGTTGGAGGGCTCGTAGCCGTCGGCGGTGACGGTCCAGGCGATCTCGATCATCTGACCGAGGTCGTCGGACGTCGGGGTGTAGCGCAGGCCGTCGGCGAGGTGCCGCGCGCCGGACCACCAGTCGACGTCGATGACCGCTCCGGCGGGCCAGTCGACGGGGATCGCGTTGATCCGGGTGCCGGTCGTCGCGACCGGCTCGTCCCACTCGTTCGTGGTCAGGCCGCTGAAGTCGAAGGAGCCCCACATCTGCTGGAGCTCCTCGGGGCCCGACTGGCCGGAGGTGGACTGCTGGTTCCCGGAGGAGCCGCCGGGGGCCGGGGTCACGTCGACCGGCTGGGTCTCGGTGTCCTCGGGGACGATGACGACGGTGTCGTCCCCGCCGCCCTCGCTCTCCTCGCCGCCCTCGGTGGTGCTCGTCGTGGTGACCGTGCCCGCGTCGGTGCCCTCGCCGGCGTCCTCGCCGGGCGTGGTCTCGACGGGCTCGGTGGTCTCGGTGGTCTGCACCTCGACCGGCTCGGTCGTGGTGGTCGTGCTGGTGGTCGTGGTGGTCTCGCCGGCGTCCGGCGTGTCGGCGACCGCCGCACCCGCCGGGACCAGCATCGCCGCGATGACCGCGGTCGCTGCCAGGGCCACCGGCCGCCGCACGCGGCCCCGCCCTGCGTCGCGCAGTGTGCGCATGGGAACTCCCCCTGTCGGACGGGGACCGTTCCCCGTGCCTGAGTCAGAACGTGGGGCTCATCGGCGGTTCACCCGGTCGTGTCAGGGATCCTGAGGTTCGGGTTTCGCGGGTGAGGTGCTGGCACCCAGGCCGCTCGGCGACCGCGCAGGTCAGGGGTGTGGAAGGCGATGTCCCCGCATCGGCGAGCTCGGGCGCCTCCCCGACGGCGGGTCTGGTCGCCGCGCGGGATCGAGGGCCTCGCCCTACCGTGAGGTGATGGCGAACGGGACGGATCCCCGCCAGGCGGGCGGGCGGACTCTGGTGCGCGGAGACCTCGTGGTCGAGGTCCCCGCGCGGTGCGTGCGCGTGGCCGAGCACCCGGTGCCGCTGACCCGCAGCGAGTTCGAGATCCTCGTGGCGCTCGCGGAGCGCGCCGGGCAGCCGGTGTCGAAGGACGAGCTCGCGGTGGCCGTCGCCGTGCACGGCCCGCACGCGGTGCCGACGCCGACCGACGCGGACCGGCGCAGCATCGAGGTCCACATGGCGAACCTGCGCCGCAAGCTCGCGGACCGGCTCGGCGACCGGGGTGGCATCCGCACGGTGCGCGGGCTCGGGTACCGGCTGGAGTCCGAGCCGCGCGTGCCGTCCCAGCGCGCCGCGGGCTGACCGCCCTCCGCTTCCGCCCTCGGGTAAATCCGTTGGCGCCCGCAGGACGCGGGCGTACGGTCGAGGCACATGGGAAAGGAGGTGGTCCGAGACATGAAGTCTTCCCGGACGCGTGAGGTGGCTGCCCGCTAGCCGCCCGAGCACATCGGACGGACTGCTCGATCCGGACGTGCGCCCTGCCGGTCCGACCGGCACGGCGGCGGGCGAATCCCCGCAGTCACCGCAGCCCGTGGGAGCCGCGACCTCGTCCCTCGCGGCAGGGCCCCTCTCGAGGGACCCGGCCCACGGGCTGTTCCCTGCCCGGGCGCGCACCGCGCCCGGGCTTCGTCAGGCCCCGGCGAGCCGGGCGAGCAGCCCGGCGCGGACGCCCGGCCACTCCTCCGGCAGCACCGAGAAGTACGCGGTGTCCCCGCGCGAGCCGTCGGGCGCGAGCCGGTGCTGTCGCAGCACGCCCTCGGGCACCGCGCCGAGCCGGGTGATCGCGGCGACCGACCGGGTGTTCCGGCTGTCGGCGCGCAGGGCGACGCGGACGCAGCCCCAGACGTCGAACGCGTGGCCGAGCATGAGCAGCTTGCACGCCGGGTTGTTGCTGGTGCCCCACCACCGGGGAGCGAAGAAGGTGTGCCCGATCTCGACGCGGGGGACGCGCGGCTCCCAGTCGTAGAACGAGGTGCTGCCGCGCACCTCGCCCGTGGCGGCGTCGAGCGCGGCGAACGCGAGCCGGCCGGGTGCGGCGCGTGCGGCCTCCACCTCGGCGACCCAGTCGTCGGTGCCCACCGGGAGGGCGGAGGACATCCCGGCCCAGATGCGGTCGTCGACGAACGCGGCGAGCGCGGGCGCGTGGTCGGGGGCGAGCGGGACCAGGCGGACGCCGTGGCCGTCGAGGACGAGGTCGTGCTGCACGCGACGATCGTCGCAGACGGGTGCTTGCCCTCGGTGGCTAACGGTATTAGCCTGTGGGCTATGGACAACAACCAGGCACGGCGCACGCTCCTGCTGCAGCGCCCCGAGGGCCGCGTCGCCTACGACGACGCCGGCACCGGTCCGCTGGTCGTGGCGGTCCCCGGGATGGGTGACCTCCGCTCCACCTACGACGAGCTCCGCACCGCGCTGCTCGCCGCGGGCTACCGCGTCGTCACCACCGACCTGCGGGGGCACGGGGACTCCGACCCCGGCTTCACCACGCACGGCGACGAGGCGACCGCGGGCGACGTCATCGCCCTGGTCGAGCACCTGGACGCCGGGCCCGCGGTGCTCGTCGGCAACTCGATGGGGTCCTCGGCCGCCGCCGTCGTCGCGGCCGACCGGCCCGACCTGGTGCGGGGCCTCGTCCTGCTCGCCCCGTTCCTGCGCGACCCGGCGGCCGGCGGGGTCAAGAAGGGGGTGCTCGACCTGGTGCTGCGCGCGATGCTCACGCCGCCCTGGGGCGCGGGGGCGTGGGCGCGGTACTACCGCACCCTCAACGCGGGCACCCGCTCGCCCCGCCTCGACGCGCACACCGCCGCGCTCCGGGAGGCCCTGCGCCGCCCCGGGTACCTGCGGGCGTTCCGCCACCTCGCGCTCGCGCTGGACCACTCGGTGGTCGAGCGCCGCCTCGACCGCGTGCGCGTCCCCGCGGTCGCGGTCGTCGGTGCCCTGGACCCCGACTGGCCGGACCCCGCCGCCGAGGCCGCCTGGATCGGCGAGACCATCGGCGCGCGCACCGTCCTGGTGCCCGACGCGGGGCACTACCCCCAGCACCAGACGCCCGACGTCGTCGTGGCGGCGACGCTGGACCTGCTCGCGGCCACCGCGGACCCCCGGGGTGCCGGTGCCTAGGGCCGGGCTGTCCGGCGAGGCCGTCGTCCGGATCGCGCTCGACCTCGTCGACGCGGGCGGCACCACCGGGTTCGCGGACCTCACGCTCGCCAAGGTCGCCGCCGAGGCCGGGGTCGCGACCCCCAGCCTCTACAAGCACGTGGGCTCGCTCGCCGCGCTGCGCCGGGAGGTCGCGGTGCTCGCGGCGCGCGACCTGCGGTCCGTGCTGGTGGACCGCACGCTCGGGCTGTCCGGGCCCGCCGCGCTGCGGGCGCTCGCCGACGGGATGCGGGAGTACGCGCACGCCCGGCCCGGCCGGTACGCGGCCGTCCAGGTGGCCGCCGACCCCGCGGACCCCGCCGACGCCGACCTGGCCGCTGCGGGGGCCGAGGTCGTCACGCTGATCGTCGCGGTGCTGCGCGGCTTCGACCTGCCCGAGGACCGCGCCGTCGACGCGGTGCGGGCCGTGCGCGCGGGCGTGCACGGGTTCGTCGCGCTCGAGCTCGGCGGCGGGTTCCGGCTGCCGCAGGACCTCGACCGCAGCTTCGCCGTCCTGGTGGACCTGCTGGTCGCCGGGGTCGGCGCCCTGGCCGACCCGGGGGAGGGTCGCCGCGTCTAGGGTGGTCCGGTGGCCGAGCTGAAGACACCCCGGGAGATCGAGCAGATGCGGGCCGCCGGGGCGTTCGTCGCCCGGGTGCTCAGCAGCCTGCGGGACGTGGCCCGGGTGGGCACCACCCTGAAGGACCTGGACGCGCACGCGCACCGGATGATCGACGACGCCGGGGCGCACTCCGTCTACCTGGGGTACCACCCGTCGTTCGGCGCGATGCCGTACCCGGGCGTGCTGTGCACCAGCGTCAACGACGCGGCCCTGCACGGGCTGCCCTCGGACCAGGTGCTGGCGGACGGCGACGTGCTGAGCATCGACTTCGCCGCGCAGGTGCAGGGCTGGGTCGCGGACTCGGCGCTGACGTTCCAGGTCGGCACGCCCGACCCCGACGCGCAGCGGCTGATCCAGGTCACCGAGGAGGCGCTCGCGGCCGGGATCGCCCAGGCCCGCCCCGGGAACCGGATGGGCGACATCTCCGCCGCCATCGGCGAGGTCGGTCGCGCCGCCGGGCTCGGGATCAACGCCGACTTCGGCGGGCACGGCGTCGGCCGCACCATGCACGAGGAGCCGCACGTGCCCAACCTCGGCCGCCGGGGCACGGGGCTGAAGCTCCGCGCCGGGCTGGTCATCGCCATCGAGCCGTGGTTCATGGCGGGCGGCGACGGGTACGCGGTCGACGGCGACGGCTGGACGATCCGCACCGCCGACGGCTCGCGGGCCGCGCACGCCGAGCACACCGTCGCGATCACCCCCGACGGCCCGCTCGTGCTCACCGCCCGCAAGGGCTGACCGGTCGGATCGTCGCCGGACCGACGTCTGCGGTTCACCGGCCCGTCGGGTCGCGGCCAGCGCGGGCTGGCAGCGTGCGCAGGACCCCTCCCGTGCGGTGCCCTGCGGCACGCGTCCGGGCGGGGTGAGCCGGTGGGGGCGGCGCGCGCTCGGGGGAGGTCGTGCGTCGCCCCCATCCAGCTGCGTCGGGTTCAGCGGGTCACGTGCTCAGGTGAGCAGGTGGGCCCACGCGTCGGGGTCGAGGTCCAGCCAGTCGCGCAGAGACTGCGCGGGGCGTCCGGTCAGGCGCGGCACCGTCGGGGACACCGTCGCGAGCTCGCCGGTCGCGATGGCCGCGTAGGACGTCACCCAGCCCTCGACCTCCCACGGCTCGGCGTCGTACCCGGCGCGGGACGCGAACGCCTCCTCCCGGGTCTCCGGCTCGTACGTGATCGCTCGGCCGGTCGCCTCGGACAGCACCGCCGCCGCCTCGGTCAGGGAGTACGCCTCGGGTCCGGTCACGTCGTACGCCTGCCCGTCGTGCGCCTCGGCGCGCTCGTCCAGCAGCACGGCCGTCGCCACGTCGGCGACGTCGTCGTGCGAGACGGCCGCGAGCCGTCCGTCGGCGGCGGGCCCGCGCATCACGCCGTCCGCGCCCACGAACCGGGCGACGGCGTCGTGGTACAGGCAGTCCCGCAGGAACGTGAACCGCAGGCCCGAGGCACGCAGGTGCTCCTCGGTGGCCCAGTGGTCCCGGGCGAACGTGAACGTCGCGTCCGGCGCCGCACCCTGGAACGACAGGTACACGACCCGCTCGACGCCCGCGTCGACCGCCGCGTCCACGGCCGCCCGGTGCTCGTCCACCCGGCCCGCCGCCTCGCGCCCCGACACCAGGAACACCGTGCGTGCGCCCGCGAACGCCGCCCGCGTCGCCGCGATGTCCACGTACCCCGGGCTGACCGCGACCTCCGCCCCCGGGACGTCCGGCGCGCGGTCCGGCGAGCGGACCACCAGGCGCTGCCGGGCGCCCTCCGCTGCCAGGCGCACGGCGAGCCGCCGCCCCACCCGGCCGGACGCCCCGGTCACCACGATCAGGTCCTCGTCCACCCGCCCACCTCCGCCTCGGGTCGTGCTGCCTGGCAGCGACGGTAGTCGCCCTCCCGGGCGGTGTCCCCGCGGACCACCGGAGCCCCGGGGGTAACCCTCACGTGACGTGAGAGTAGAGTGCGTCCGCCCCCCGACCCCACCCCTGCGACCCGAACGGATCCGCCGTGCCCGCCACCCCGCCCGCCGCCGAGCCGGCCACCCCCGTGGTGCCCGAGGCCGACACCGCCCACTCCGTCCGGGCGGCCCTGCGCTCGCCGGCGCGGCTGCGCACCGAGGTGCTGGCCGGGCTGGTCGTCGCGCTGGCGCTGATCCCCGAGGCGATCTCGTTCTCCGTGATCGCCGGCGTCGACCCGCGGGTGGGGCTGTTCTCGTCCTTCGTCATGGCGGTGTCGCTCGCGTTCCTCGGCGGTCGCCCCGCGATGATCTCCGCCGCCACCGGTGCTGTCGCCCTCGTCATCGCCCCGGTGATGCGGGACCACGGCCTGCCGTACCTGCTCGCGACCGTCGTGCTCGGCGGCGTGCTCCAGGTGACGATGGGCCTGCTCGGCGTCGCCCGGCTGCTCCGGTTCATCCCGCGCTCGGTGATGGTCGGGTTCGTCAACGCGCTCGCGATCCTCGTGCTGATCGCGCAGGTGCCGCACGTGGTCGGGGTCCCGTGGCTGGTCTACCCGCTGGTCGTCGCCGGGGTCGTCGTCATCGTGCTGCTGCCCCGTCTCACCACCGTCGTGCCCGCGCCGCTGGTCGCGATCGTGCTGCTCACCGTCGTGGTGTCCGTCGCGGGGATCGCGGTGCCGCGGGTGCGGGACGCCGGGCAGCTGCCCGACTCCCTGCCCGCCCTCGCGTTCCCCGACGTGCCCCTGACGCTCGACACCCTGCGGATCATCGCCCCGTACGCGCTGGCGATGGCCCTCGTCGGGCTGCTCGAGTCGCTGATGACCGCCAAGCTCGTCGACGGCGTCACGGGCACCCACTCCGACAAGACCCGCGAGTCCTGGGGTCAGGGCGCAGCCAACGTGCTGTCCGGCCTGTTCGGCGGCATGGGCGGCTGCGCCGTCGTCGGCCAGACGATGATGAACGTCAAGGTCGCCGGGGCGCGCACCCGGCTGTCGACGTTCCTGTCCGGGGCGTTCCTGCTGCTGCTCGTCGTCGTGCTCGGCGACGTCGTCGGGGCGATCCCCATGGCCGCGCTGGTCGCCGTCATGATCATGGTCTGCGTCGCGACGTTCGACTGGCACTCCGTGCGTCCGTCCACGCTGCGGCGCATGCCGCTCAGCGAGACCGGTGTCATGGTCGTGACCGTGGTGGTGGTCGTCGCCACCCACAACCTCGCCTACGGCGTCATCGCGGGCGTGCTCGTCGCCACGGTGCTGTTCGCCCGCCGGGTCGCGCACCTCACCACCGTCACCCGGACGGTCCCCGCCGAGGGCGGGCCCGCGGTGTACGCGGTGTCCGGGGCGCTGTTCTTCGCGTCGTCCAACGACCTCGTCTACCAGTTCGACTACGACGGGGACCCGGAGCAGGTCGTCATCGACCTGTCCGACGCGCACGTCTGGGACGCCTCCACGGCGGCGACGCTCGACGCGATCACCAGCAGCTACGCCGCCAAGGGCAAGGTCGCGACCATCCGCGGGCTGAACGCCGACAGCGCCCGGCGGATCGGGCGCCTCGCCGGTGCGCTGGGCCCGGGTCACTGAGCCCGGTGTTGGATGGGGGTGTGAGCGACGAGCGAGCCCCCTACCGCGTGATGACCGTCTGCACCGGCAACATCTGCCGGTCCCCGATGGCGGAGGTCGTCCTCCGCGACCGCCTCGACGCCGCGGGCCTCGGCGACCAGGTGGTCGTGGACTCCACCGGGGTCAGCGACGAGGAGCACGGCAACCCCCTCGACCGGCGGGCGCGCACCGCCCTGGCCGCGCGCGGCTACGCCGTCCCCGACCGCGCCGCCCGCCAGGTGCGCGCCGCCGACCTGCGCGACCGCGACCTCGTGCTCGCGATGACGGCCTCCCACGCCCGGGCGCTGCGCCGGATCGCGGCCGACCCCGACCTCGCCGACCGCGTCGTGATGTACCGGTCGTTCGACCCTGCGGCGCCGCGGGTCGCCGACCCGCGCGACGAGCACCTGCTCGACGTCGACGACCCCTGGTACGGCGGTCCCGAGAACTTCGAGCACTGCCTGGACGAGATCGAGGCGGCGGCGGACGGCGTCGTCGCGGCGGTCCGGGCGTCCCTGGCCGCGCGCGCCTGACCCGCGCGCCGCACGCCAGGCGCGGCGATCCGCCCGGGCGGGCAGGATGGCGGGATGAAGGTCTCCACCCGCTCGCAGGTGCCGCCGTTCGCCGTCATGGACATCGTGGCCGCCGCCAACGCCCGCCGGGCCGCTGGGCAGTCCGTGCTCAACCTCTGCGTCGGGGAGCCCGCGACCGGCGCGTCCGAGGTCGTGCGCGAGCGGGCGGTGCAGCTGCTCGCGGGCGGGGACCTCGGGTACACCGAGGCCCTGGGGTCGCCCGCGCTGCGGCAGGCCGTCGCCGGGCACTACCGCGCCTGGTACGACGTCGACGTGGACCCCGCGCGGGTGGCCGTCACCACCGGCTCCTCCGGGGGGTTCGTGCTCGCGTTCCTCGCGGCCTTCGACGTCGGCGACCGGGTCGCGCTCGCCCGGCCCGGGTACCCGGCGTACACGAACATCCTGCGGTCGCTCGGCTGCGAGGTCGTGGACCTGCCGTGCGGTCCGGAGACCCGCTACCAGCCGACCGTCGAGCAGCTCGAGGCGCTGGACGCCCCGATCGACGGCCTCGTGGTCGCGGGCCCGGCGAACCCGACGGGGACGCTCGTGGACCGCGGCGCGCTCGACGCCCTCGCCGCCTGGTGCGCGGACCACGGGGTCCGGCTGATCTCCGACGAGATCTACCACGGCATCACCTACGGCGACGCCCCCGGCGCGGAGCCCGGACCCGCCGGCGCGCCCACCGCGGCGACCGCGCTCGGCACCGGCGCGGTGGTGGTCAACTCGTTCTCCAAGTTCTGGGCGATGACCGGCTGGCGGCTCGGGTGGCTGCTGCTGCCCGACGACCTCGTCGCGCCCGTCGACGCGCTCGCGGGCAACGTCACCCTGTGCCCGCCGGCGCTCGCCCAGCACGCGGGTGTCGCCGCGTTCACCGAGGCGGGCTACGCCGCCGCGCACGCCAACGTCGCCCAGTACGCCGCGTCCCGCCGCACGGTCCTCGACCGGCTGCCCGACCTCGGCTGGACCCGTGTCGCCCCCGCCGACGGGGCGTTCTACGTCTACGCGGACATCTCGTCCTCCGGGCTGGACTCCCGCACCTGGTGCGCGCGGCTGCTCGACGAGGCCGGGGTCGCGCTGACCCCCGGCACCGACTTCGACCCCGTCGACGGGCACGACTGGGTGCGGCTGTCGTTCGCCTCGTCCCCGGACGTCGTCGCGGAGGCCGTGGACCGGATCGCCGACTGGCGCACCCGGGGCTGAGACGCGGAACCCCACCGGGCGCCCGTTCGTTCCAGGGCCGGACGGTGCGCGCCGACCCGACGTCGGCGCGCGGGCGAAGGAGGTCGACATGAGGTGTCCCACGGACGGGGCCGAGCTGGTGATGGCGGAGCGGCAGGGCGTCGAGATCGACTACTGCCCGTCGTGCCGCGGCATCTGGCTGGACCGCGGCGAGCTCGACAAGATCCTCGACCGCGCCGCGGGCGTGCCCTCGGCCACCGGCGCCCCCGCGGCGCCCGCCGCGCCGCCTGCCGCCGACCCCCGGTTCGGCGCGTACCCGCCCGCGGCGCCCCCGCCCGCCCCCGGGTACGGCGACGGGTACCGGGACCGCGGCTACGAACAGCCGCGCGACGGCTACCGGGACGAGCGCTACCGCGACGACCGCCGGTACGACGACCGCCGCGACCCGCGCTACCCGTACGGCAAGAAGAAGAAGCGGGAGTCCTGGCTGGGCGACCTGCTCGACTTCGACTGAGCCGCCCCGCCCCCGCGTCACGTGCCGGACACGTCCCCGCACTAGCCTCGGGGCCGTGGACGTGGCGGTGCTGGGTGCGACAGGGGACGTGGGGCGCCAGGTGTGCGCCCAGCTCATCGAGCGGAGGGTGCTGCCGACGACCTCGCGGCTGCAGCTCGTCGGACGGCCGGACGGCTCGTCCGGGCGGGCCTCGTACGGGCTGCGGGCGGACCTGGTCGACGCGTACGACGAGCACGCCCCGCTGATCGACGTGGCGCTGCACCCGGACGACGTGGTCGCGGACGTCATCGTGCTGGCCGCGGGCCGGACGGCTCCGGCGCGCGCGGGCGCGGTCGCGGACCGGGCGGCCCTGGCCGCGGAGAACCACGCCGTGTTCGCCGCGTACGCCCGGTCGATCGCGGAGCACGGCTCCGGGCACGAGGTCGTGGTCGTGGTGTCGAACCCCGTCGAGCTGGGCGTCGCCGTGGTCGCGCGCGAGCTCGGTCGGCACCGGGTGATCGGGATGGGCGCGTGGCTGGACACGCTGCGGTTCCGCCGGGAGGTCGCGGTGTCCCTGGGGGTGCGCCGCCACCGGGTCGGCGGGTTCGCGGCGGGGCAGCACGGCGACGACCTGGTGCCGCTGTGGTCGACGGTGCGGGTCAGCGGCCTGGACGCGGACGAGCGGCGGCGCGCGGTCGCGCAGCTGCGCGGCGGTCGGTCGCTGGACGGCTTCGGCGCGGAGATCGACGAGGCGAAGGTCCGCCTCGGGGGGCTGATGGTGGACGACGTCGCGGGGGCGTTCGACCTGGTCGAGACGTGGCCGCCGGACCTGCGCGGGGTGTCCCGCCCGTGGCTGACGCACCAGAGCGGCGCGAAGACCGCGGCGGCGACGGCGAACGCGACGGTGGACCTGGTGGACACGGTGCTGGACGGCCGGGACATCGTCGTGGCGGGCCAGGTCGCGCTCGCGGGCGAGGTCGAGGTCGCCGGGACCCCGCTGCACGGCGTCCTCGGGGTGCCGGTGGTGCTCGGCCCGGAGGGCTGGTCGCGGGTGCTGCTGGACGAGCCCGAGCCGGACGAGGCGCGGCGGCTGCTGGCGACGGCGGAGCGGATCGACGCGATGCTGCGGCCGTGGGGCCTCGGCGCCGGGGCGGAGGTGGCCCGGTGACCGCGCCGACGATCCCGCCCGCCCCGGGCGACCACCGCTGGGTGGCGTTCGTGCGAGGTGTCGACGCCACGGGGACGCTGACGGCGCTCGCGGGGGTGTTCTCCACCCGCGGGGTGTCGTTCGACTCGCTGGCGACCGGCGACGTGGTCGACGGGGTGGGGCTGATCGTGGTGACGTTCACGGCCTCGGAGCGCCGCCAGCGGCTGCTGACCCGCACGGTCGCCCGGCTCGCGGCCGTCCGTTCGGTCGAGGTGCGCGCGGCGGAGCCGTCCGAGCACGCCGCGGCGGTCGTGACCTCCGACCTCCCCTTCAGGACGAGCTGACCGGCAGCCAACGGATCGAGGGGCCGCGCTGCGGGCCGTCAGGGTCCTTCACCACGACGTTCGCCGAGCGCAGTTCGTTGAGCATCTGCGTCGCCTGCTGCACATCGAGGTCGAACATGTTCCGGATGGTGCGGTTGGTGATCCAGCCGTACTCCTGGAGGTGCGCTTCGACCCGGGGCCGGGCGGAGTCGGCACGTGTGCGGTGGCGCACGGCGGTGCCCAGGGAAGCCGCGACGCCGGGGCGCAGACGCCAACGGACGCCACGCCGGGCGTCGCCGTCTCGCTCGACAAGAGGGACCGGGCCGGACGCCAAGGAGTCGATCCGGTCCTTCGCCTCGACCTCGGTCACCTGCAGCAGCCGCGCGCCGTCGGTCACCGAGAGCGTCGGCCGCGAGCAGAGGTGGACGAGTGCCAGCATGGCGTCCACGTTCTCCCGGAGCGCCCGAGGCAGCGAGGCCACGTAGCCGGCGAACGCCCGGTTCGGCGCCCCGCTCGTGAACGACACCTCGACGGCGTACTCGTCGGCCGAGATGACGGGCACGCGCTGCCCGACGCGCACCTGCTCCCGGAACATTCGGTCGATGCCTCGCGACGCGCGCTCGGCTAGCCCGATCTGCTGCATCGCCGTCATCAGGGTGACGTTGCGAGGGGTCGACACGGTGCTCAGCAGGCGGTCCTCGGTGACCCCGAACGGGAGGCCGCCCGGCGACCAGATGCGGAGCACGTTGGGGGAGTGGTCGACCACCGTCCGCTCGTGTCGCGCGTAGTCGCGGTGGACGAGGGCGTTGGTCACCGCCTCGTCGACCGCGATGGGGGAGAAGTCGGGTAGCGCGACCTCCTGGCCGCCGGAGAGGGCGACACGGGCCACCTCGGGGTCGATCGTCGAGCGGACGAGATCGAGCACCCGGGGGAGCAGGAGCACCAGCGGCTCGCGAAAGCGACGGACGGACGGCTCGGCTCCGGGGGCCGGGCGCATCATGAGGTCGAGGACGTCGTGCTCGGGCACGCAGAGCAGGATCTCGCCCGCGACCAGCAGGCGACCTTCCCGGTCCACGAGGTTGAGAGCGCGGAGCAGGCTCGCGTCGTCCAGGTCGGCCATCTGGCTGCGCAGGTCGACGAGCTGTCCCAGCAGCCTGCGCAGCTCTGCTAACGCGCCGGGCGCGATATCCGCGGCGACGCGCTCCGACTGCCGTGAGGTCAGATCGGGGTTGCGTCGCTCGTGGGCGAGCGCCCGACGAGCTTCTTCGGTCAACGGCCTGCACGACGTCCCGTCGCGGCCGAGCGCCTTGCCCTTGCTGTCGGTGACGAGGTCCAAGCCCTCAGGGACCGTGATGACCAGGAGCCGCGTCCCGTGGAACTCGACCTCCTCGATCGGGACCGTGAGCTGCGGACGAGTGTTCCCGTAGATGCGGTTCCGCAGCGCCGTCGGGTCCGCCTGGGTCCCGAAGAAGGCGCCCGGACCGGGTGTCTTGTCGTCGACGCCGAGGACGATGCGACCACCGCGGGCGTTGGCGAAGCAGATCACGGCGTCGACCAGTACCTCGACCAACCGGGCCTGCGGGTTCGCTGAGGCGCCGCGCCCGGTCACCGTGTGGGGGTCGCGCTTGAAGTCCAGGGTCGGCGACTCGAGGGAGTCTGCGGTCGCCCCGGCGAGGACACGCTCGAGCGCCGGTCCGACTGGATCGAGTTTCATAACAAGTTTCTAGCACGGTGGTGCGTGCAGGCGATACAGAAACTCCCGAGAAACCTCGGAGCGCCTACGGGTCGCACCACCGACTCGCCGACCGGACCGCGGACGCCTGACGACGCCGGGCGGGGCCGCGGTTACGCTGTGACCCAGACAACTTCACACGCTGCTCGAACCGCGGCGGGAGAGCCCTCCCGCACGGTGCCGTCCCGACGCGGGGCGCGCCGGACGCGAGGCGCCGAAGGAGCAACCCTCCCCGGGAATCTCTCAGGCCCCCGTACCGCCGTGGCGAGGCAACTCTGGAAAGCGGCCGACCCCGAGTCGGCCCACCGACGGTGCAAGTCGGCGCGCCCCGGCCCTCACGGGCACGGCGGACCGGCAAAACTCTCAGGTCGTGCGTGCCCGGGCCCCGCCCGAGGCCGGCGGATGACAGAGCGGGGAGACGCGCCACCCCCGCACGTCCGTCCCCGCTCGTCCGATCCCGGAGCAGCCGCGTGACCTCACTCGAGTCCCTCCCGACCCGCACGTCCGCTCCCGCGGGCGCGACCACGACCGACGCCGCGCGCGGCTTCGCCGACCGGCACGTCGGCCCCCGGCCCGGCGACGTCGCGGGCCTGCTCGCGCACGTCGGCGCCGGCTGGCCCAGCCTGGACGCCCTGGTCGACGCGGCCGTCCCGGCGAGCATCCGCACCGACCGCCCGCTGGCGCTGCCGGAGGCGCGTGGCGAGTCCGAGGTGCTGGCCGCGCTGCGGGCCATCGCGGACAAGAACACCGTGCTCACCCAGATGATCGGCCTGGGGTACCACGACACCGTGACCCCGCCGGTGATCCGCCGGAACGTCCTGGAGTCGCCCGCCTGGTACACCGCGTACACGCCGTACCAGCCGGAGATCTCGCAGGGTCGCCTGGAGGCGCTGCTGAACTTCCAGACGGTCGTCGCGGACCTCACGGCGCTGCCGGTCGCGAACGCGTCGCTGCTGGACGAGGCCACCGCCGTCGCCGAGGCCGTCGCGCTGATGCACCGGTCCGCGAAGGGCCGCACGGGCGTCGTCGTGCTGGACGCGGACTGCCTGCCGCAGACGCTCGCCGTGACGCTGGGCCGCGCCGAGGCCGCCGGGCTGGGCGTGCGGGTCGCGGACCTGACCGACGGGCTGCCCGACCTGGGCGACGAGGCGCTGGTCGGCCTGGTGCTCCAGGCGCCCGGCGCGTCCGGCGCGGTGCGGGACCTGGCCCCGCTGGTCGCGGCCGCGAAGGAGGCGGGCGCGCTCGTCACCGTCGCCGCGGACCTGCTGTCGCTGACGCTGCTCACCCCGCCCGGCGAGCTCGGCGCGGACATCGCCGTGGGCTCGGCCCAGCGGTTCGGCGTCCCGCTGTTCTACGGCGGCCCGCACGCCGCGTACATGGCGGTGCGCACCGGCCTGGAGCGCTCGCTGCCCGGCCGCCTGGTCGGGGTCTCGCTCGACGCCGACGGCGCCCGCGCGTACCGCCTCGCGCTGCAGACGCGCGAGCAGCACATCCGCCGCGAGAAGGCCACGAGCAACATCTGCACCGCGCAGGCGCTGCTGGCCATCGTCGCGTCGATGTACGCCGTCTACCACGGCCCGGACGGGCTGCGGGAGATCGCGGAGCGCGTGCACGACCGCGCCGTGGCGCTCGCGGACGGCCTGCGGGCTGCCGGGGTCACGGTGCAGCACGCGCAGTTCTTCGACACCGTCCGCGCCGTCGTCCCCGGGCGGGCGCGCGCGGTGGTCGCCGCCGCGGCGGCCCGGGGCATCAACGTCTGGGCGGCCGACGACGACCACGTGCAGGTCACCTGCGACGAGGTGACGACCCCGGCGCACGTCGCCGAGGTCCTGGCGGCGTTCGGCGACGTCGTCGCCGGGGCGGCCGCGGTCGACGGCGACGCGCCCACGGCGATCCCCGTCGCGCTGCGCCGCACCAGCGCCTACCTCACGCACCCGGTGTTCCACCGGCACCGCTCCGAGACCGCGATGCTGCGCTACCTGCGGTCGCTGTCCGACAAGGACCTCGCGCTGGACCGCACGATGATCCCGCTGGGCTCCTGCACGATGAAGCTCAACGCGACCGTCGAGATGGAGGCCATCTCGTGGCCGGGCTTCGCGGGCATCCACCCGTTCGTCCCGGCGGACCAGGCCGTGGGGTACGCCGAGCTGATCGGTGACCTCGCGGCGTGGCTCGCGGAGATCACCGGCTACGCCGCCGTCTCCGTGCAGCCGAACGCGGGCTCGCAGGGCGAGTTCGCGGGCCTGCTCGCGATCCGTGGGTACCACGAGGGTCGCCGCGCCGAGGCGATCGCGGGCGGGGCCGCCCCCGAGGACGTCGCCGTCCGCGACGTCTGCCTGATCCCCGCGTCCGCGCACGGCACCAACGCCGCGTCCGCCGCGCTCGCCGGGATGCGCGTGGTCGTCGTCGCGACCGCCGAGGACGGCTCGGTGCAGCTGGACGACCTGCGCGCCAAGCTCGAGCAGCACGGCCCGCGGGTCGCGGCGATCATGATCACCTACCCGTCCACGCACGGCGTGTACGAGGAGGACGTCCGCGAGGTCTGCGACCTGGTGCACGCCGCGGGCGGTCAGGTCTACATCGACGGCGCGAACCTCAACGCGCTCGTCGGGCTGGCCCGGCCGGGCGAGTTCGGCGGCGACGTGTCGCACCTGAACCTGCACAAGACGTTCTGCATCCCGCACGGCGGCGGCGGCCCGGGCGTCGGCCCGATCGGCGTCGCGGCGCACCTCGTGCCGTACCTGCCCGCCGCGGACGTGGTCCTCGGCGCGGAGCCGGCGCTCGCGGGCGGGTCCGCCCCCGCCGTGTCGGCGGCGCCGTTCGGCTCGGCGGGCATCCTGCCGATCTCGTGGGCGTACGTCGCGCTGATGGGCGGGGACGGCCTGCGCCGCGCCACCGAGACCGCGGTGCTCTCGGCGAACTACCTGGCCTCGCGGCTGGAGCCGCACTTCCCGGTGCTCTACACGGGCCCCGCCGGGCTGGTCGCGCACGAGTGCATCCTCGACCTGCGGGCCATCACCAAGGCGACCGGCGTCACCGCCGAGGACGTCGCGAAGCGGCTGATGGACTACGGGTTCCACGCCCCGACGCTGTCGTTCCCCGTCGCCGGGACGCTGATGGTCGAGCCGACCGAGTCCGAGGACGTCGCGGAGCTCGACCGGTTCGTGGACGCGATGGTCGCGATCCGCGGCGAGATCGACGCCGTCGCCGCCGGGCGCTGGCCGCTCGCGGACTCGCCGCTGCGCAACGCCCCGCACACCGCCGCCGCCGTGACGGCGGACGCGTGGGAGCACGCCTACGGGCGCGAGCTCGCCGCCTACCCCGTCGCGAGCCTGCGCGCCGGGAAGTACTGGCCGCCGGTCCGGCGGATCGACGGCGCGCACGGGGACCGCAACCTCGTGTGCGCCTGCCCGCCCGTCGAGGCCTACGCCGAGGAGCCCGTCCTGTGACCGAGACCCCCACGCCCACGCCGGCCCCCGAGGTCGTGCTGTCCCCGCTGCACGACGAGCACGTGGCGCTCGGCGCGACGATGACGCCGTTCGCCGGGTGGCAGATGCCGCTGCGCTACGCCGGCGACCTGGCCGAGCACCAGGCGGTGCGCACCGCCGCCGGGCTGTTCGACCTGTCCCACATGGGCGAGCTGCACGTCGACGGACCCGGTGCGGGCGCCGCGCTGGACCACGCCCTGGTCGGCAACCTGTCGGCCCTCGCGATCGGGCGCGCCCGGTACACGATGATCGTCCAGCCCGACGGCGGCATCCTCGACGACCTGATCGTCTACCGGCTGGGCGACGAGGCGTACCTCGTCGTCGCGAACGCGTCGAACGTCGCCGTGGTGCGGGACGCGCTCGCCGTGCGGCTGGAGGGTTTCGACGCCTCGCTGACCGACCGGTCGCTGGAGACGGCGCTGATCGCCGTCCAGGGCCCGCGCGCGGCGGAGATCGTCACCGGCCTCACCGACCCCGCGCACGTCGACGCGGTGCGGGACGTGCGGTACTACGCCGGGATGCCCGCGACGGTCGGCGGGGTCGAGGCCCTGGTCGCCCGCACCGGCTACACCGGCGAGGACGGCTTCGAGCTGTTCGTGCCCGCCGACGCCGCGCCCGGCCTGTGGCGGGACCTGCTCGCCGCCGGGACCCCGCTGGGCCTGGTGCCCGCCGGGCTGTCCGCGCGCGACAGCCTGCGCCTGGAGGCGGGCATGCCGCTGTACGGCAACGAGCTCGACACCACCACCGCCCCGCACGACGCCGGCCTCGGCCGGGTCGTCAAGCTCGACAAGACCGGGCCCGACGGGGAGCCGCTGCCGTTCGTCGGCCGCGAGGCGCTGGCCGCGCGCGCCCACGCCACGCCCTCGCGGGTGCTGGTCGGCCTGGTCGGCTCCGGGCGCCGCGCCGCCCGCCACGGGTACGAGGTCGTCGCGAGCACCGCGGCCGACGCCGTGACCGTCGGCCGGGTCACCTCGGGCGCCCCGTCGCCGACCCTCGGCACCCCGATCGCCATGGCCTACGTGACCCCCGAGGTCAGCGCGGTCGGCACCGAGCTCGCCGTGGACGTCCGGGGGCGGCGCGAGCCGGTCCGGGTCGTCGCGCTGCCGTTCTACACCCGCGCCTGAGCACCCCCACCCCCGTCAGCCCCGCACCGGATCGAGAGAGACCCATGAGCGACTTCCCCAGCACCCTGCAGTACACCGCCGAGCACGAGTGGATCGACTCCGCCGAGCCCGCCACCGTCGGCATCACCCAGACCGCCGCGGACGCGCTCGGCGACATCGTCTACCTGGAGCTGCCGACCGTCGGCAGCGAGGTCGCCGCGGGCGCCGTCGTCGGCGAGGTCGAGTCGACGAAGTCCGTCTCCGAGCTGTTCTCCCCGGTGTCGGGCACCGTCGTCGAGGTGAACCAGTCCGCGGTGGACGAGCCGTCCGTCGTGAACTCCGACCCGTACGGCGCGGGGTGGCTGTTCAAGGTGGACGTCACGAGTGCCGGGACCCTGCTGTCCACGGACGAGTACGCCGCCCTGGCCACGGACTGAGACGCACCCTCACGTGACGTTAGTCCGTTCGGGTGGTGTTCCGGGCGGAATCGGACACCGCTTGCCGCGCGGGTGACCAGGTCCTTTGGTCCTAGCACACGGGGTGCGCGAGCGGGTTCGATCTGAGGCGGTTTCACGCGGGTGAGAACCGAACTGCGATGGACGCGGCCACACTTGCCGATCAACCGGTGAAAGGCCCCGAGAACCCGGGGACCGAACCTCGTCTCATGACAACCGGAGGACAGCATGGCCACCCTGGAGCTCGCACCCACCCCCTCCACCAGCATCCTCGGCGAGCCGCTCACCACGCGTGAGCGGGTCGTCCTCGCGGAGCTCGGGGAGGACGTCACGCTGGAGGACATCGCGCGCCGCCTCTTCGTCACCCGCAACACGGTGAAGTCGCAGGTGCGGTCCGTCTACCGCAAGATCGGCGTCTCGACGCGCGCCGAGGCCGTCGCCTGGGCGAAGGCCGCCGGCATCCGCTGACCTCCGCGCCGACCCACCCCCTGCGGGCCGGCGCCACGCCGCGAGGCCGCTCCCGAGCACGGGAGCGGCCTCTCGCGCTCCCACCCCCACCCCTCGCACCCCTCCGGCCCCCGCCGAGCGGTCAGCAGGTGCGGGTCTCCGGGCCGCGAACCCCGCGCCTAGCGACCGCTCGGCGCCCCCGACTCGCGCAGGACGTGCTCGGCCAGCGCGCGGGCGCCCGGCGTCGGGCGGCGGGAGCGGGACCAGACGACGCGCAGCGTGCGCCGCAGGTCGACGTCCGCGACCGGCACCTGCCGCAGGTCGCCCCGGGCGACCTCGTCGGCCACCGTCAGCCGGGACAGCACCGCGGCGGTGGTGCCCGCGCGCACCACGTTCTTCACCGCCGACGTCGAGCCGAGCTGCGCGGGGGAGCCCGCGACGGGGTGGCCCGCCGCGGCGAGGGCCCGGTCCAGCACCGCGCGGGTGCCCGACCCCGCCTCGCGCACGGCCAGCGGGGCGGACGCGAGCTCGGCGGCCGTGAGCGGCCGGCGGCGCCGTGCCCACGGGTGCCCCGGGGCGACGACGACCACGAGCTCGTCCTCGGCGACCGCCCGGGCGTGCAGGCCGTCGGCGACGTCGGGGCCCTCGACGAACCCCAGGTCGGCGCGGCCGTCCAGCACCGCCGCCATGACGTCCCGGGAGTTCGCCACCGTCAGGTCGACCAGCGGGGCGTCGGCCGGGCGGGAGGCGAGCCAGCCGGGCACCAGGTACTCGGCGATGCTCAGGCTCGCCGCGACCCGGACCCGGGCGCCGCTCGCGGTGCGCAGGGCGAGCACCTCGCGCTCGAGCGCGTCGGACGCGGACAGCACCTCGCGCGCCCGGTCGAGCAGCGTCAGCCCGGCGTCGGTGAGCCGCGTCCCGGACGGGGCGCGGACGACCAGGGCCAGTCCGGTCTGCCGCTCGAGGCGGCGCAGCGCCGTGCTCACGGACGGCTGGGCGAGCCCGAGCGCGCGGGCGGCGCCGGACAGCGACCCCGCGGCGTGCACCGCGTCCAGCACCTCGAGCGCCCCCATGGGGACGCGGCGGGACGGCAGGACGGGTTCGGGCATAGCCTCAGGCTAGAACCCCCGAGCGAGGTCGGCGTTCCCGGCGACGCGTTCGCGGCGGATCGTGGGGGAGTGCCTCGCCCTGCCCTGCCCGACCCCGCCACCCCCGCCACCCCCGCCATGCCCGTCGCCCCCGCCGGTGGCGACACCCCGCGCGGCGCCGCCGTGCGGGCGGTGCTGCCCGGCCTCGTCACCGCGCTGGTCGTGGCGGGCGCGTGCCTCGCGCTGACGGCGTGGGTCCCCGTGCTGCCCGGACTGCTGCTCGCCCTGCTGCTCGGGGCAGGCGCCCGCGCCGCCGGGCTGCTGCCCGCCGCACTCGACCCGGGCCTCGCGTGGACGGGCCGCCGGGTGCTGCGCACCGGGGTGGTGCTGCTGGGGCTGCAGCTGGCGGTCGGCGACCTGCTCGACCTCGGGGCCCGCGAGGTCGCGGTGCTGCTGGTGACGGTCGCCGTCACGTTCGCGGTCACGCGGTGGCTGGGCCCCCGGCTCGGGGTCGGTCGCACGCTGAGCCTGCTGGTGGCGACGGGGTTCTCGATCTGCGGGGCGGCGGCGGTCGCCGCGATGAGCCCGGTCGCGGACGCCGACGAGGAGGACGTCGCGACCGCCGTCGCGCTCGTCACCCTGTACGGCAGCCTCGCCATCGTCGCGGTCCCGGTGCTCGCGGGGGCGCTCGGGCTGTCCGACCGCACCGCCGGGCTGTGGGCGGGCATGGCGGTGCACGAGGTCGCGCAGGTCGTCGCGGCAGCGGGAGCGGTCTCCGCCGCGGCCCTGTCGGTCGCCGTGGTCGCGAAGCTCGCCCGGGTGGTGCTGCTCGCGCCGCTGGTCGCCGGGGTCGGCGTGGCCCGGCGCCGCGCGGGCGGACCGTCCACGACCGGACGGCGGCGGGCGCCGCTGGTGCCGCTGTTCGTCGTCGGGTTCCTGGCGGCGGTGCTGGTGCGGTCCGCAGGTCTGGTCCCGGACGTCGTGCTCCCGGCGGTGAAGCCGGTGACCACGCTGCTGCTCGGTGCCGCGATGGTCGCGCTCGGCAGCCAGATCCGCGTGGACCGGCTGATCCGGACCGGCGCCCGGCCGCTCGCCCTGGGCGGGGTCGCGACCGTGGTGGCGCTCGGTGTCAGCCTGGCGGGCCTGCTCCTGATCGGCTGACCGGCGGCGCCGCTGGCAGACTGCGCGCATGACTCCCGTGCTGGTCGTGGCCGCCGCGATCGTCGACGACCTCGACGCGCCCACCACCCTGCTCGCCGCCCGGCGGCGGTCGCCGGTGAGCCTCGCGGGGCGCTGGGAGTTCCCCGGCGGGAAGGTCGAGCCGGGGGAGACCCCCGAGGAGGCCGTGCACCGGGAGCTGCGCGAGGAGCTCGGGGTCGACGTACGGCTGGGCGCGGAGCTCGTCGGGCCGGACGACGGCGCGTGGGTGCTCACCGAGCGCTACACGATGCGGCTGTGGCGCGCCGTCGTGGTGACGGGCACCCCCGAGCCCCTGGTCGAGCACGACGAGCTGCGCACCCTCCCGGTGGGGGACTGGCTGTCGGTGCCGTGGCTCGACGCGGACGTGCGCATCGTCGGGGCCCTGGCGCGGTCCACCGCCCGGTAATGGCCCCTGACCTGCGAGTTCATCTCTGAGCGAAGTCCGCCGGTCCTGCGCTGGCACTCGACGGTGCCGAGTGCTAGAAATCTGCTCGTAGCCCCTTCCGGTGCCGCGCAGGCACCGGGGCAGCAGCGGTCCCGGACCGTCCGGGACCTCGACCGCTCGGAGGAGGTGACGGGCTGTGGCTACCCGATTCGACCCGTTCCAGGAGATGGACCGGCTGATGGGCCAGGTGCTCGGCACGCAGCGTGCCGCGGCGTCCATGCCGATGGACCTGTACCGCTCCGGTGACCACTACGTGCTGCACGTCGACCTGCCGGGTGCGGACCCCGGCTCCATCGACGTCAACGTGGAGGACCGGACGCTCACGATCCGCGCCCAGCGCACGGCGCGTGCGGAGGACGGCGTGCAGTGGCTGGCCAAGGAGCGCCCGACCGGCACGTACGCGCGCCAGCTGACCGTCGGCCGCGGCCTCGACCTCGACGCCGTCAGCGCGTCGTACGCCGACGGCGTCCTGACGCTCACGATCCCCGTCGCCGACGAGGCACGGCCCCGCCGCATCGAGGTCACCACCGGTGGGACCCCGGCGACCATCGAGGCCCGCGGCGACGCCCCGCAGGGTGCGACCGCCTGATCGGGCGGCAGCGGCGGACGACGACGCCCCGGACGGCAACGGTCCGGGGCGTCGTCGCGCGTCAGGCCGTCAGGCCGTCGGGATCGCCAGGGAGTCCCGCACGGTGCGGGTCGCCGCCAGGACGTGCTCCAGGCTCGGCGTGACCTCCTCGTAGCGGCGGGTCTTGAGGCCGCAGTCGGGGTTCACCCAGAGCTGCGTGGGGTCGACCACGCGCACCGCCGAGGCGAGCAGGTCGGTGACCTCGGCCTCGCTCGGCACCCGCGGGGAGTGGATGTCCCACACGCCCGGGCCGATGCCGCGCGGGTAGCCCTCCGCGGCGATGTCCCCGAGGATCTCCATCTTCGACCGGGCGGCCTCGATGGAGGTCACGTCGGCGTCGAGCCCGTCGATGGCCCCGAAGATCTCGCCGAACTCCGAGTAGCAGAGGTGGGTGTGGATCTGCGTGTCCGGGCGGACCCCGGACGTCGACAGCCGGAACGACGCGACCGACCAGTCCAGGTACGCGGCGTGCGCGTCGGCCCGCAGCGGCAGCAGCTCGCGCAGCGCGGGCTCGTCCACCTGCACGATCGCGGTGCCCGCGGCCTCCAGGTCGGCGATCTCGTCCCGCAGCGCCAGGGCGACCTGGTTCGCGGTGTCGGCCAGCGGCTGGTCGTCGCGCACGAACGACCACGCCAGGATCGTCACCGGGCCGGTGAGCATCCCCTTGACCGGCTTCGGGGTGAGCGACTGCGCGTACGTCGTCCACGGGACCGTGATCGGCGCCGGGCGGGACACGTCGCCCCACAGGATCGACGGGCGGGTGCACCGCGAGCCGTAGGACTGCACCCAGCCGTTCTGCGTGACGGAGAAACCGTCCAGGTTCTCGGCGAAGTACTGGACCATGTCGTTGCGCTCGGGCTCGCCGTGCACGAGGACGTCGAGGCCGATCTGCTCCTGCAGCTCGACCACGCGGCGGACCTCGGCCCGCATCTCGTCCTGGTACTGCTCGGCGCTGATCTCGCCCCGGCCGAACGCGGCGCGCGCGACGCGGATCTCCGGCGTCTGCGGGAACGAGCCGATGGTGGTCGTCGGCAGCGCGGGCAGGCCCAGGCGCTCGGCCTGCGCGGCCTGCCGCGTCGCGAACTCGCCACGACGGAACGCCGTGGCGTCCAGCCCGCCCAGGCGCTCGCGCACCTCCGGCCGCACGACCCCGGGGGCCTCGGCGCGGGAGCGGCGGGCGTCAGCGGCGGCCAGCAGCTCGGCGTGCACGGCCTCGCGACCCTCCGTGACGCCGGTGGCCAGGGTGACGACCTCGCGGACCTTCTGGTCCGCGAACGCCAGCCAGGACCGCAGCGTCGGGTCGAGCTGCGGCTCGTCCTCGACGTCGTGCGGGACGTGGAACAGCGACGTCGACGTGCCCACGGCGACCTGGTGGGCCCCGAGTCCCTCCAGCCGCTCCAGGCCGCCGAGCGCGGCGTCCAGGTCGGCGCGCCAGATGTTGTGGCCGTCGACGACGCCGCCGACGACGACCTTGTCCGCCAGACCCGCGACAGAACCGGTCGGCACGGTGCCGCGCACGAGGTCCAGGGCCAGCCCCTCGACGTCCGTCGCCGCGAGCACCGGCAGGGCGTCGCGCAGGTCGCCGTACGGGGCGGCGACGAGGATCGAGGGCCGCTCCGCGGCGGGCAGGTCCGTCGCGAGCACGCGGTACGCCTCCGTGGCGGCGGCCAGCAGCCGGTCGGCGGGCACGCCCGTGGAGTCGGACACCAGCGCGGGCTCCTCGAGCTGCACCCACGTCGCCCCGGCGGCACGCAGGGCGCGCAGCACCTCGGCGTAGACGGGCAGCACGTCCGCGAGGCGGTCGATCGGGGCGAAGCCCTCCGGGGAGCCCTCCGCCGCCTTGGCCAGCGCCAGGAACGTCACGGGACCGACCAGCACCGGGCGGGTCAGGACGCCGTCGGCCAGACCCTCGGCGAACTCCCGGACCGGGCGGTCGCTGGCGAACCGGAACGTCGTGCCCGGGCCGATCTCCGGCACCAGGTAGTGGTAGTTCGAGTCGAACCACTTGGTCATCTCGAGCGGCAGGTCGTCGCCGCGTCCGCGCGCCACCGTGGAGTACCCGGCGAGGTCCAGCGCACCGGAGCCGTCGACCAGGTCGGCGAACCGGTCCGGGACGGCGCCGAGCACGGTCGCCGCGTCGAGCACCTGGTCGTAGAACGAGAACGCGCTGGGGATCGCCGGCAGGTCCGTGGCGAGGCCGAGCTCCGCCAGGCGCGTGCGGGTGCGGCGGCGCAGGTCGGCGGCGGTCGCCTCGACCTCGGCGGCCTCGGCGCGCCCGGCCCAGAACGCCTCGAGGGCCTTCTTCAGCTCGCGGCGCGGCCCGATGCGCGGGTAGCCGAGGACGGTGCCGGACGGGAACGGGTGGGTCTGGTGGGTCATCTCTCGCCTCAGGTGGTGGGGACGGTGAGCAGGTCGGGTGCGGCCGGGGTGACGCGGCTGTGCGCGCGGGGCGCGTCGCCGCCCAGCCCGGCGCCGTCGAGCAGGTCGAGCGCCGGGCCGTGGGTGTTGAACGTGTACAGGTGGACGCCGGGCGCGCCGCCGTCGAGGACGCCGTTGACGAGGTCGACACCCATCCGCGTACCCGCGCGGTGCCGCCGCGCGACGTCCGCGGGCTCGTCGGCGTCGAACGCGTCGAGCACGTCCAGGACGCGCTGCGGCACCGGGACGCCGGTGAGCTGCGCGACGCGGCGCAGCCGGGCCGGGTCGGTCGTCGGGATGATGCCGGGCACCACCGGGATCGTGACGCCCGCGTCGCGGGCGAGCGCGACCAGCTCGCAGTAGTCGGCGACGTCGTAGAACACCTGGGTGATCGCGAAGTCCGCGCCCGCCTGCTGCTTCGCGAGCAGCGCCGCGACGTCCTGCTCCCGGCTGCTGCCCGACCCGGCGTTGCCGCGCGGGAACGCCGCGACCGCGACCGACAGCGGCCGGGTCGCGGCGCGGACGGCCTGCGCGGGGCTGGACGCGCACCGGCGGCGCTCGACGTCGCGCAGCAGGGCGACCAGGGCGCTCGCGGTCGGCAGGCCCTCCGGGTGCGGGGCCCACGAGCCGTCGGCGGGCGGGTCGCCGCGCAGCGCGAGGAACGACCGCACACCCTCGTCCAGGAACTCCTCGACGGTGCGTGCCAGGTCGTCCGCCGACGCCGCGACGCAGGTGAGGTGCGCGATGGGCGTCAGCGACGTCTCGCGCAGCAGCCGCCGGACCAGCTGCCGGGTGGTGGTGCGGGTGCTGCCGGACGCGCCGTAGGTCACCGAGACGAAGTCGGGACGCGCGGCCGCGAGCTCCTGCACCGTCGCCCAGAGCCGGGGCGCGGCGTCGGGGTTGCGCGGCGGGAACAGCTCGAAGGACACGGTCGGGCGGTCCACGGCGCCCAGGCCGTCGGCCACGGCGTGCGCGTCGAGGGGGTGCGGTGTGTCGCGACTGCTCATCGTCAGCTCCATCGGACCTGGCGGAAGCACCCGCACCCTCCGTCAGGAGGGGGGTTGCTGCGACGTCGTCGAGCCAGGTCTCTCGGTCGCTCTGGATGGTGCCGCCACACTAGGTCGGTCCTCCGCGCCCGTCCAGTGCCCCTGACGCGTCACGTTCCCGTGGCGCGGGTCACACCTGCCGGCGTGCGGGGCGACGGGTCCGCCGCGCGGGGTCCGGGGGCGCGTGCCAGGCTCGACGGCGATGACGCCGACCGACCTGTCCACCGTGCCCGTGCCCGCCGTGCGCGACCGCCCCGACGTCCGCGACCTGGTGCGGGGCGCCCGCGCGGACGGCGAGGTCGTCGGCGACCAGCGCGCCGTGCTCGGGGAGCGGGCGTGGTGGGACGAGCGGGAGGGCGCGCTCGTCTGGGTCGACATCGACGGGCGGGCCGTGCACCGCTGGTCCGGCGCGGACCCGGAGCGGGACCGCGTGCTCAGCACCCCGTCACCGGTCAGCCTCGCCTGGCCCGCCGCGTCCGGCGGGTACCTGCTGGCGACCGCCGACGGCCTCGGGCTCCACGACGGGGTGCGCCTCGGACCGCTGACCCGTCCCGACGGCATGCCCGCGGACTACCGGTTCAACGACGGGGCCTGCGACGGCGCCGGGCGGCTGTGGATCTCGACGATGCCGCGCGCCGGCGTGCCCGGTGACGCCGGGGTGGTGCACCGCGTCGTCGCGGGACGGCACGGCCCCGAGATCAGCACGCCGTTCACCGGGGTGCGGCTCGGCAACGGCCTCCAGTGGAGCCCCGACGGCGGCACCCTCTACCTGACCGACACCCCGACCGGCGTGGTCTTCCGGATGACGTACGACGTCCGCACCGGCGGGGCGGGCACGCCGGAGCCGTTCCTCGCGCTCCGCGACGGCGACGCGGCCGCGCAGCCCGACGGGACGACGGTCGACGCCGACGGCGGGCTCTGGGTGGCGCTGTACGGCGGCGGGCACGTGCTGCGGTTCACCGCCGACGGCGCGTTCGTCGAGGCGCTCGCGGTCGGCACGTCCCGCGTCACCTGCGCCGGGTTCGGCGCGCCGGGCTCCGGTCAGGTGCACGTGACGACGGCTGCGGCGGGCGACGCGGACGTGCCCGAGCGGGACCGGGCGCTCGGCGGCGCCGTCGTGCGGTTCGGGGTCGACGTCGACGGGCAGGCGCTGCGCCCGTACGCCGACGCCTGACCCGGCGCCCCGGCGCTGGCGAGAGCGGGTGCTCGGTGCCCGCTCGCCGGCGTCAGCCGTCCGTGCGCGCGAGCACGACGGGGCAGTCCGCGAGGTGGTCGTCGACCATCCCGCACGCCTGCATCGCGGCGTAGGCGGTGGTCGGGCCCACGAACCGGAAGCCGTGCCGCTTGAGCGTCTTCGCGAGGGCCTTCGACGCGTCGGTGCTCGCCGGGACGTCCGCGAACGTGCGTGGCCGGTCGTCCTCGGAGCGCGCGGTCGCGGCGGCCCAGAACAGCGCGTCGAGGCTGCCCCCGGCGGCCTGCAGGTCCAGCAGCGCGCGGGCGTTGGCGATGGTCGCGGTGACCTTGGCGCGGTTCCGGATGATGCCGGGGTCGCCCATCAGCCGCTCGACGTCGTGCTCGTCGTAGCCCGCGACCACGGTCGGGTCGAAGTCCGCGAAGGCCGCACGGAACCCCTCGCGCTTGCGGAGCACGGTGATCCACGCGAGCCCGGACTGGAACGCCTCCAGCGACATGCGCTCGTACAGGGCGCGGTCGCCGTGCACGGGGTGGCCCCACTCCTCGTCGTGGTAGCGCTCGTACAGCGGGTCGCCGTCGCCGAAGCAGCGCCGCCCCGCGGTCCCGGGGACGGCGGCCGTGGCGACGCGGGGGTGTGCGGGACCGGGGTCGGGAGTGGCGCCGCCGGGGGTGGGCTCGCTGCTGGTCATGCCGCCACTCTGCCGCACACCGCCGACACCCGGACCCCGTCGTCCACAGGCCGCGCAGCACGCCGGACTGGGGACCGACATCCGACATGTGGACGAAGTCTGTCTGAAAGGTGAGACGAGGCGTATCGTCACCGACGCGCTGGAGCCGACGTCGAGGCGACCGCGAGCCGGCCGGCGACGTCCCGGTCCCGACGCCACCCACCGCCGTTCGCCGAACCGGAGCTCTCCGCATGCCAGCCACGTCCGTGCCCACCGCCACGCCGGCCCCCAAGCCGCTGAACTCGCCGTCCCGCGTCATCGCGGCGAGCCTCGTGGGCACCACCATCGAGTTCTACGACTTCTACGTCTACGCGACCGCCGCGGTCCTCGTCTTCCCGCACCTGTTCTTCCCGACGGGCAACGACACCACCGCGCTGCTGGCCTCGTTCGCCGTGTTCGGCGCCGCGATGGTCGCCCGCCCGATCGGAGCGATCTTCTACGGCCACCTCGGTGACCGGAAGGGCCGCAAGACGACGCTCGTGTACTCGCTGCTCACCATGGGCATCGCGACGTTCCTCATCGGCACGCTGCCGACGTTCGACCACATCGGCGTCACCGCGACGGTGCTGCTGCTGGTCCTGCGGCTCGCGCAGGGCTTCGCGCTCGGCGGCGAGTGGTCCGGCGCCGCGCTGGTCGCCACCGAGAACGCCCCCGCGGGCAAGCGCGCCTGGTTCGGCACGTTCCCGCAGCTCGGCGCGCCGCTCGGCTTCATCATCGCCAACGGCATCTTCCTCATCATCAACGCCGTCCTCGGCCAGGGCTCGGACGCGTTCATGTCCTGGGGCTGGCGGATCCCGTTCCTGTTCTCGGCCGTCATGGTGATCATCGGCCTGTGGGTGCGCCTCAAGCTCGTGGAGTCCGAGGCGTTCACCGCCGCGGAGAAGAAGGGCACGATCACCAAGATCCCGCTCGGCACGACGCTGCGGTACCACTGGCGCGAGACGCTGCTCGGCACGTTCATCATGCTGGCGACCTACGTGCTGTTCTACCTGATGACGAACTTCACGCTGACCTACGGCACCCGCGCCGTGGCGCCGGAGACCGACGAGCCCGGCGGTCTCGGCATCCCGTACGTGCACTTCGTGCTCATGCAGATCATCGGCGTGGTGTTCTTCGGGATCTTCACGATGCTGTCCGGGCCGCTGGCCGACAAGCTCGGTCGGCGGCGGCTGCTCATCGGCGTCACCTCGGGGATCGTGGTGTTCGGCCTGTCGTTCCCGCTGTTCCTCACCGTGCGGGACGACCTGGTGTTCACCGGGGCGATGACGCAGGCGTTCCTGGTGTTCGGGTTCCTGCTGATGGGCGCGACGTTCGGGCCCATGGGCGCGCTGCTGCCCGAGCTGTTCCCGACCAACGTCCGCTACACCGGGTCCGCGGTCGCGTACAACGTGTCCTCGATCCTCGGGGCGGCGCTCGCGCCGATCGTCGCGCTGGCCCTGTGGGCGGCCGCCGACGGCAGCACCTGGCTGGTCGGGGTCTACCTGTCCGGCGCGGGCGTGCTCACGCTGATCGCGCTGCTGCTGTCGAAGGAGACGAAGGACCAGGACTACTCGCGGGCGTCGCACGCCGACTGACCCGGTCCTGCCCCGTCGAGGCCGTCACCCCCTGGGGGTGGCGGCCTCGCGGCGTTCGCGGGCTAGCGACTTGGTCGTATGACTTGGGCATATGACCTAAACCGGCTACGGTGGGTCCACCCGCAGCCGCCGCAGACCCGAGGAGAGCCGTCATGGTCGTCGTCACCGCCGCAGCCCCCGTCCACGTCGAGGAGGCCGTCCGCGTCCTGGCCGCCACCTTCCGCGGCGACGCCGTCATGGGCGCCGTCGTCGGCGGACCCGTCACGGACCGCGAGCGGCGCCTCGCGCACGTCTTCCGCGTCATCGTCCGCACCGGCCTGCGCCGCGGGGCCGTCGACCTCGCCCGCGCCCCCGGCGACCCGACCGTCCTCGGCGTCGCGGTCTGGGACGCCCCCGGCCGCACCCGCACCAGCATCCTCGACCTGCTCCGCGACCTCGGCTCCTACCGACGGGCGTTCGGCCTGCGGGGTCTGCGCGAGGCCCTGCGGCTGCAGCGCGCCCTGGACGCGGCGCACCCCCGCGAGCCGCACTGGTTCCTCGCCGCCATCGGCGTCCACGAGACCGGACGCGGCCAGGGCGTCGGCTCCGCCCTCATCGCCTCGCGACTGCGCGCCGTCGACGCCGCCCACCCCGCGATGCCCGCCTACCTGGAGGCGTCCACCGACCGCAGCGCCGCCCTCTACGCCCGCCACGGCTTCCAGCCCACGGGTAGGGTCGGCGGGTTCCCGACCACGTCGCCGATCTCGATGTGGCGGGGCGGGGCCCACGACCGGGTCCTCGCGACCCACGCCTGAGGAGGCCACCGGTGGTACGCACGACCCGGGAGCACCGCCCCGCCGCGGAACGACGCGAGCAGCTGCTCGACGCCGCGGTCGAGGTCATGCGCGCCGGTGGCGTCGCCGCCGCGACCACCCGGGCCGTCGCCGAGCGGGCCGGGCTGCCGCAGGGGGCGTTCCACTACTGCTTCCGGTCCAAGGACGAGCTGTTCGCCGCCCTCCTGGAGCGCGAGCTCGACGCCTCGCTGGGGAAGGCGTGGGAGGCCGTCGCCCAGGCCGACGACCTGGAGTCCGGCATCGCCGGGGCGCTGCGCGCCATCCTCGACCGCGTCCGGTCCGACCCCGAGTACCACCTGCTCACCGCCGAGCTCGTCGACGTCGCCGCCCGCACGCCGGACCTTGCGCACGTCGCCGCGCGCGAGCACCAGGGGTACGTGGAGCAGGCCGAGCAGATGGTGCGCGGGTGGGCCGGGAGCGCCGACGCCGCGCTCGCGGAGCCCCGCGTCGTCGCCGAGGCGCTCGTCGCCGCGTCCACCGGGGTCACGTCCGCGTGGCTCGCGACCCGGGACGACGACGCCGCGCACGCCACCGTGGCGCTGCTGGCGCGGGGGGTGGCGCTCGCGGCCGTGCGGTGAGCCGTGGCCCCTGGTGGCAGAGAAAAACCCGGCCCACGAGGGACCGGGTGAGTCATGGGGTGAGCCTACCGCCGCCCAGCACCACCTACGCGTCCTCGGGTTCCGGTTCTCCGACCCCTCAGGCCAGCGCGGCCAGCGCCTTCCGGATCCGCTTCTCGCTCACCGGCACCGGCGTCCCGATCTGCTGCGCGAACAGGCTGACCCGCAGCTCCTCGACCAGCCACCGGGCGTCGTCCAGCGCGGCGAGGTCGGCGGGTACGAGCGTCCGCGAGGTCACGCGCGCCCGGGTCTGCCCGAGCAGCTGCTCGAGGTCGCGGACCTGCCAGGCGAGCTGCTCGTCGCGGGCGGGGTTGTCGGCGGCCTTGTCGAGCCGGTAGGCGGCGGCGCGCAGGTACCGGGCGAGGTGCGGGAGGCGGGTCGCCCCGACCTCGGCGACGAACCCGTCGTGCACGAGGACCTCGGCCTGCTGCTTGACGTCCTGGACGGCGCCGAGCAGGGCGAGGGACCGGGTGCCGCGGACGGCGGCGTCGAGGTCGCGGGCGGCGGCGAGGACGGTGACGAGGTCCCCGACGAGGCGGTGCACGGCGTCCTCCAGCCCGTCGCGCACGGCGGCGCGCGCCGCCGCGTACGTCTCGGCGGTGCGGACCGTCGTCGCGGGGCGGTCGCCCAGGTGCGCGTCGAGCAGCATGTTCACCGCCGTGAGCTGCACGTCCGCGACGAGGGCGTCCGTGCTGGGGTAGGGGCTGGCCGCGAGGGTGAGCGCCTGGGTGCCTGCCCACCGGCTGGTGATCCGCCCGGTGGGCAGGCCGGCGTCGAGGGCGAGGAGGCGCCGCAGCCCGGCGCGGTGCCGGACGGCCTGGTCGCCGGCGTCGGCCAGCACCTCGACGCGGACGGTCGCCGTGAGCCCCCGGCCGTGCTCCACCAGCGCGGGGTAGCCGCGGACGACGAGCCCGCTGGGGTCCTGGGTCTCGACGCGCTCGGGCAGGGTGCCGCCAGGCAGGTCGGCGGGCCAGGTGGTGAGGTCGCCGCCGTCGAACCCGGGCAGGGCGGTGGGGCCGGTAGGGCGGCGGGGTGCGCCGGGTCGGGGCGCCGGCGCGTCGCCGTCGCCGGAACCACCCGTCGGACGGGCGTCGGCCATCGCGTCGCGCACGGCCGAGCGCACCGCCGTGCTGACGGCGTCCTGGGTGCGGGCGGCGAGCCGTCGCTGCAGCACGGTGAGGTCCTTGCCCTCGTCCACGACGCGGCCCCGGTCGTCCACGACGCGGAACGTCATGCGCAGGTGCGACGGCAGCCGGTCGGCGTCGACGGCGTCGGGCGGCACGTCGACGTCGCGCAGCGCGCGCACGGCCGACGCGAACGCCTCCCGGAACGATGGCGCGGCGTCGGCGGCCCGGACGGTGTCGGCCCAGGACGCGGTGTGCGCGTCGAGCCAGCCGACGACGTCGCGGGCGACGTCGGGAGCGGGGACGAGCTGGACGCGCACCGGCTTGGGCAGGGCGCGGATGGTCGCGGTGGCGAGCTCCTCGCGCAGGCCGGGCACCATCCAGTCGAAGCCCTCGGGCCGGACCCGGGCCAGCGCGACGAGCGGGACGTGCACGGTGACGCCGTCCGCGTCGGTGCCGGGCTGGAACTGGTACGTCAGCGGCAGCGACAGGTCGCCCTGCGGCCACGACGACGGGAACGAGGACTCGTCGACACCGCCGTCGTCGGCGACCAGCAGCTCGCGGGTGAACGTCAGCAGGTCGGGCTGCTCGCGGCGCGCGCCCTTCCACCACTGGTCGAAGTGCCGCGCGGACACGACGTCGTCGGGGATGCGCTCGTCGTAGAACGCGAACAGCGCGTCGTCGTCCACGACCAGGCCGCGGCGCCGGGAGCGGGCCTCCAGGTCCTCGGCCTCGTCCAGCAGCCGCCGGTTCTCGGCGAAGAACGCGTGGTGGGTCGTCCAGTCGCCCTCGACGAGGGCGTGCCGGATGAACAGCTCGCGGGCGTGCTCGGCGTCGACCTTGGCGAACAGCACCCGGCGGCCGGTGACGATGGGGACGCCGTAGAGCATGACCCGCTCGACGGCCATCGCCGCGCCCTGCTTCGAGGACCAGGACGGCTCCGAGTAGGAGCGCTTCACGAGGTGCGCGGCGAGGTCCTCGGCCCACTCCGGCTGGATGCGCGCGGCGTCGCGCGCCCACAGCCGGGACGTCTCCACGAGCTCGCCGGCCATGACCCAGGCCGGGGGCTTCTTCGCGAGCCCGGAGCCCGGGAAGATCGCGAACTTCGCGCCGCGCGCGCCCAGGTACTCGTTGCGCCCGCGCCGGTCGGGGGTGCGGCCGCCGCCGCCCTTGCCCCGCGCCGGGGCGCCGCCGGACAGGTCGGTGGCCTCCTGCATGCCGATCTGGGACAGCAGCCCGGCGAGCAGGGAAACGTGGATCCGGTCGGCGTCCCACTCCAGCCGCAGGGCGCCGCGGCCCTCGGTCGCGGGGTCGCGCTCGGCGGCGGCGAGGTCCCGGTCGGTGCTGCGCGGCGGGTTCACGGTGATGCCGAGCGGCTTCGCCATCTCCTTGAGCTGGGTGACGACGTCCTGCCACTCGCGCAGCCGCAGGTAGTTGAGGTACTCGCCCTTGACCGTGCGGCGGAACGCCGAGCCGGACAGGTCGCGCTGCGCGTCCCGCACGTACTGCCACAGGTTGAGGTACGCGAGGAAGTCCGACGTCGGGTCCGCGAACCGCGCGTGCAGCTGGTCGGCCTGCGCCCGCTGCTCGACGGGGCGCTCGCGCGGGTCCTGGATGGACAGCGCCGCGGCGACGACCATGACCTCGCGGGCGACGCCGCGCCGCCCGCCCTCCACGATCATCCGCGCCAGGCGCGGGTCCATGGGCAGCTGCGCGAGCGCGCGCCCCGTCTCGGTGAGCCGGGTGCCGCGCGGGCCGGTCTCCAGCGCGCCGAGCTCGGTGAGCAGCTGCACGCCGTCCCGCACCGCGCGGGTGTCCGGCGGGTCCACGAACGGGAACGACGCGACGTCGTCCGGCCCGGTCGCGACGCCCACGGAGATCATCTGCAGGATCACCGACGCCAGCGAGGTGCGCAGGATCTCCGGCTCGGTGAACCGCGGCCGGGACTCGAAGTCGTCCTCGGAGTACAGCCGGATCGCGATGCCGTCGGCGACGCGCCCGCACCGCCCGGACCGCTGGTTCGCGGACGCCTGCGAGATCGGCTCGATCGGCAGCCGCTGCACCTTCGTGGCCTTGGAGTACCGCGAGATGCGCGCGGTGCCGGGGTCCACGACGTACCGGATGCCCGGCACCGTCAGCGACGTCTCCGCCACGTTGGTCGCCAGGACCACCCGGCGGGTGCTGTGCTGCTGGAACACCCGGTGCTGCTCCGCCGCGGACAGCCGCCCGTACAGCGGCAGCAGCTCGACGGCGTCCGGGCGGCGCTGGTCCTGCACCCGCACGCCCAGGTGCCCGCGCAGGGCCTCCTCCGCGTCGCGGATCTCCCGCTCGCCGGACAGGAACACCAGCACGTCGCCGGGTCCCTCGGCGGCGAGCTCGTCGACGGCCTCGCAGATCGCGGTCATGAGGTCGCGGTCCTCGGGCGGCGCGGCCTGGGGGGCGGCCTTGGCGGCCTTCGCACGTCGCGCGCGCGGGTCCGGCCCGGGCGCGGCGGGGGGTGCGTCGGTGTCGTCCGTGCCCGGCCCGGGACGGTCCGGGGACAGCGGGCGGTACCGGACCTCGACGGGGTAGGTGCGCCCGGTGACCTCGACGACGGGGGCGGGCACGCCGTCCGGGTGCTCGGCGTCGGCCGCGTCGGCCGGGCTCGCGAAGTGCGCCGCGAACCGCGCCGAGTCGATGGTCGCCGACGTGATGACGACCTTGAGGTCCGGGCGCCGGGGCAGCAGCTGCGCCAGGTACCCGAGGATGAAGTCGATGTTCAGCGACCGCTCGTGCGCCTCGTCGATGATGAGCGTGTCGTACGCCCGCAGCTCCGGGTCGCGCTGGATCTGCGCGAGCAGGATGCCGTCCGTCATGACCTTGACGAGCGTCCGGTCCGACGACTCGTCGGTGAACCGCACCTGGTAGCCGACGAGCGCGCCGATCGTGGTGCCGAGCTCCTCCGCGATGCGCTCCGCGACGGTGCGCGCCGCGATCCGCCGGGGCTGCGTGTGACCGATCTGCCCGTCGCGGCCCCGCCCGAGCTCCAGGGCGATCTTCGGCAGCTGGGTCGTCTTCCCCGAGCCCGTCTCGCCCGCGACGATGACGACCTGGTGGTCCCGGATCGCGTCGGCGATCTCAGCCCGGCGCGCCGAGACCGGCAGCTGCTCGGGGTACACGACCGGCGGGAGGACGACGGCCCTGCGGGCGTCGGCGAGCACGGCCAGGCGCCGGGCGCGGCCGGCGGTGGAGTCGCGGTGCCCGCGACCCCCGGCGCTTCGCGCGCCGCCCTCCTGGGGCTCGCGCGGCTCCTGAGCCTCCCGGGTGCCCGCCGGACGCCGACCACGGCCGCCGCGCCGACGACGCGGACGTCCGGTGCGGTCGCCCCCGGTCGCGTCGTCACCACGGGGGGCGGGCGCGGGGGAGGTGGGGTCGGCGGCAGTCACGGCGGTCCATTGTCACCGCACCGGCGCCCCGGACGCGATCTCGATTCGCGCAGGGCGGACGCGACGCCTCAGGCCTGATGCTGCGCCCACTCCGCGACGCGGCGCGCGCTCTCCTCCTCGGACAGGTCCTCGACCCGGGACATCACCGACCAGCGCACCCCGAACGGGTCGCGCACCGAGGCGAACCGGTCCCCGGACACGAAGGTCGTCGCGGGTTCCCGCACGACGGCCCCGGCGGTGACGGCCCGCGCGACGACGGCGTCCACGTCGGCGCAGTACAGGCCGAGCGAGTAGCAGACGGCGTCGGGGTCGTCGCCGACCGGCGGCGCGACCAGGTGGTACGTCGGGTTCGGCTCCCCGACCTGCAGGTGCCCGTGCCCGAGGTCGAGGTCCGCGTGCACCACGACCCCGCCCATCCGCGTCACGTCGACCACCCGGGCCCCGAACACGTCCCGGTAGAACTCGACGGCCTCCGCCGCGCCGGGCACGGCGAGGAAGGGTGTCAGACTCGTCGCGCCGTGCGGCACGCCGTCGGTGGTGTGGGCGCCGGTGACGCCGAGGGTCTCGTCCATGGCACGACCGTAGGGACGGGCGCCGGGCGGTGGCTTGGAGATTCGCGACGACGGAGGAGGCCCGCCCTGGACGCCCCCGACGGTCGCGGCATCCTGTTCCCCGAGCGGCTGCCGACGTTCACCCGCGTCCCGGCGCCGGAGTCGCTGCACGGTCTGGTCCGGTGGTGCTGGCTGCCGCGCTGGGACCTGCCCGCGGGCGTGGTGTCCCGGCAGGAGGTGCTGCCGTTCCCGGCGTCGAACCTCGTGGTCGAGCCGGGCGGCGTGCGGCTGCACGGGCCGTCGACCCGGGCGTCGCACCGCGACCTCACCGGGTCGGGCTGGGCGGTCGGCCTGCTGCTGCGCCCGGCCGCGTGGACGTCGCTGCCGGGCGGCCCGGCCGCGGTGCGGGACACGTCCGTGCCGCTGGACGAGCCCGACCTGCTCGCGACGGTGACCGCCGCGATGGCCGCCGGTGCCGACGACGAGGCCGTGGCGGTCGCGACCGGGTGGGCGAACGAGCGCCTCGCCCCGCCGGACGAGGGCGGGCTGCTCGCCGACGCGTTCGAGGACCTCGTCGCGGGCGACCGGGACGTCGTGCGGGTCGACCAGGCCGCCGAGCGGCTGGGGCTCACCGTGCGGGCGGTGCAGCGCCTCGCGCGGCGGTACATCGGCGTCGCCCCGCTCGCGGTCATCCGGCGCTACCGGTTGCAGGAGGCCGCGCAGCGGCTGCGCGAGGACCCGTCGGTGACCATCGCGGCGGTCGCCGCCGGGCTCGGCTACGCCGACCAGGCGCACCTGAGCGCGGACTTCCGCCAGGTCCTCGGGCTCGCCCCGCGCGACTACCGCCGGGCCGCGGGCGCGGCGACGTCGAGGGGCGCGTCGAAAACCCCGTGACGGCGCCGCGGGGTCCTGGATACCGTCGTCGCCATGTGGATCTGAACCGCCCCGAGTCCTGTCCCTGACTCCGCCGGCCCCGCGCCGGCGTCCCTGGTGGTGATCTGCGTGCCGGTACCCGACGTCGTCCGTACCCCCTCCTCCGTCGACGGCCCCCGCGGCCCTGTGCTGCGCGCCGTCGGCGTCTCCCGCCTGTTCGGCGAGCACCGGGTGCTCACCGACCTCAGCCTCGCCGTCGACCCGGGCCACCGCCTCGGCGTCGTCGGGGAGAACGGCGCGGGCAAGTCGACCCTCCTGCGGCTGCTCGCGGGCGCCGACCGACCCGACTCCGGCAGCGTGCAGCGACCCGCCGACCTGGCGTACCTGCACCAGGAGCCGCCGTTCGGTCCCGACGCCACCCTCGCGGAGGTGGTGGAGGAGGCCCTGGCCGCGGTGCGCGCCATCGGGGCCTCGCTCGAGGAGGCGGCGACGGCGCTCGCCGACCCCGGGGAGGACGCCGCCGCCCGGTACGACCGGGCGCTCGCCGAGGCCCAGGCCGCGGAGGTGTGGGACGCCGACGCCCGGGCGCAGCGGGTCCTCGCCGGGCTCGGCCTCGCCGACGTCGCCCCCGACCGCCCGACCGGGCGGATGTCCGGCGGGCAGCGCAGCCGCCTGGCGCTCGCGGCCGTCCTGGTGCGCCGCCCCGGCGCGGTCCTGCTGGACGAGCCGACCAACCACCTCGACGACGACGCCGCCGAGTTCCTCGCCGCCGCGCTCGTGGACCTGCCCGGGGCCGTGGTCCTCGCCAGCCACGACCGGGTGTTCCTCGACGAGGTGTGCACCGAGGTCCTCGACCTCGACCCCGGGCTCGACGGCCCGCGCGTCACCGGCGGGCGCTACCGCGACTACCGCGAGGCCAAGCGCGTGGCCCGCGAGCAGTGGGAGCAGCGCTGGCTCGCCGAGCGCGAGGAGATGGCCGGGCTGCGGGCGGCGCTCGCGGCCGACGGCGCCGCGCGGACGGTCGCCCCCGGCCGGGCGATGACCGACCGGAACAAGATGGCCTACGGGATGCACGGCAACCGGGTCGGGCAGCAGCTCTCCCGACGGGTGCGCAACGCCCGGCGGCGCCTGGACGACCTGGAGCGGGAGCAGGTGCCGCGCCCGCCCCGGCCGCTGCGGTTCACCGCCGCGCTCACCTCCGACGGTGGTGCCGCGCCGCGCGACGAGGCCGCCGGGACGCCGGGGTCGACCCGGTCCGCCGGGCAGCACGCCACCGGGGGCACGGCGGTCACGGTGCGGGACGCCGTCGTGCCGGGTCGGCTCCGGGTCGACGCCCTCGACCTGCACCGGGACGCCGCCCTGCTGGTCACCGGGCCGAACGGCTCCGGCAAGTCGACGCTGCTGCACCTGCTCGCCGGGGACCTCGCGCCCGCCTCCGGGTCCGTCGGCCGGGCCCGCGGGGTGTCGGTGGCACTGCTGGAGCAGGACGTCGGCCTCGCGGACGACGCCCGCACGCCGCGCGGCGTCTACGACCTCGTGACCGCTGGTTCCCCGCGACCCGTGCCGCTCGCGGAGCTCGGCCTCGTCGCCCCGCGCGACCTGGACCGGCCGCTGCGCGAGCTGTCGGTCGGGCAGCGACGGCGGGTGGTCCTCGCCCTGCTGGTGGTGCAGAAGCCCGACGTGCTGCTGCTCGACGAGCCGACCAACCACCTGTCGCTGACGCTCGCCGACGAGCTCGCCGAGGCGCTGCGGACGGCGCCCGGCGCCGTCGTGGTGGCGTCGCACGACCGGTGGCTGCGCCGGACGTGGCACGGCGCCGAGGTGGCGGTGGTGGACGGGCGGCTCGTGGGGGCGGCCCGACGGTCCACCGGTGGCGTGTCGGTGGTGCGGCCTACTGTGGGTGGCATGAGCAGCACCGACGTGCCCCCGGCGGGCGAGGGCGAGCAGCGCGCCGCCCGCGCCCTCGCGGAGTCCGGCATCCCGCACACGCTGACCCGGCACGGCCGGGTCGGCTCGCTGGCCGAGGCGGCCGCGGCGCGGGGCGTCGACCCGTCGGGCATCGTCAAGACGCTCGTGGTGCGCCGGGGGGACGACGACTACCTGTTCGTCCTGGTGCCGGGTGACCGCACGATCTCCTGGCCCAAGCTGCGGTCGCTGCTCGGCGTGAGCCGGATGTCCATGCCGGACGCCGCGACCGCCAAGGACGTCACCGGGTACAAGCGCGGGACGATCACGCCGTTCGGCTCGCTGCGGGCGTGGCCCGTGGTCGCGGACGAGAGGGTGCCGGGCCGACCGGCCTCGATCGGCGGGGGCGGCCACGGCGTCGGCGCCACGGTCGACGGGGACGACCTGGCGCGCGTGCTCGACGCGACCGTCGCGGACGTCACGGACCCCCTGCCGGAGGGCGAGGGCTGACCCCGATCCCGACCGACCGGTCAAGTTCTGGTCAAGAGGAGTTCAGCGCCGGGGGAACGTTCCGGCGCGGCATGACGTTGGACCGGACGTGAGCCACCGGAGGAACGCCCACCAGGGCGGCACCGACCGTCCCGGCGTGCGCGCGTGCGCGCGACGGTCCATGATCCCCACGGTCCAGCAGCGGCCGACCGGCACCACCACCAGCACCCCGCACGCGGCGCAGGCCGCGCGCGGACGAGAGGACGAGGACCCGATGGACCCGACCGACAGCACCCCGGCGCCCCTGGGGGGCATCGAGGTCACCACCGCGCACGGGCGCACGGTGGTCCGGCTGCGGGGCGAGGTCGACGGTGCGCTGCGGGCGGAGGCCAGCGCCTCCATGGCGCAGGCGCTCGCCAGCACCGCGCCGATCCTCGTGGACGCGACCGACCTCACCTTCATCGACTCCTCCGGCCTGGCCTTCGTGCTCCAGCTGCACCTGGCCGCGGGGGAGACCGGGCAGCAGATGACCCTGCACGACCCGGGCCGCGAGCTGATCGACAAGCTCGACCTGATCGGGATGGCGGACGTGATCCCGCTCGAGCCCGAGCGCGCCATCGCCTGACCACCGCACCTGCGATCCGTCGTCCCCAGGCGGGGGCGTCGCGGTCGGAGGGTGTCGGGGGTGGCGGCTACGGTCGGGGCATGCGGCTGCTGCACACCTCCGACTGGCACCTGGGCCGCACCCTGCACGGGGTCGACCTGACGGGCCACCAGCAGGTGTTCCTGGACCACCTGGTCGAGGTCGTGCGCACCGAGGACGTCGACGCGGTGCTCGTCGCGGGCGACGTCTACGACCGGGCGATCCCGCCCGTGGAGGCGGTCGCGCAGCTCTCGGACACCCTGCGGCGCCTCGCCGAGCACGCCGTGGTCGTGCTCACGCCCGGCAACCACGACTCGGCGATCCGGCTCGGCTTCGGCGCCTCGGTCATGCAGGACCGGGTGCGGGTGCTCGCCCGCGTCGAGGACCTGGACCGGCCCGTCGTCCTGCCCGCCGCCGACGGGGGAGCGGACGTGCTGGTCTACGGGCTGCCGTACCTCGACCCCGACGCCGCGCGCCGCGCCCTCGGCACGGAGGGCGCGCCGCTCGCCCGCTCGCACGCCGCCGTGCTCGGCGCGGCCATGGACCGGGTCCGCGCCGACCTCGCCGCCCGGACGGCCGCGGCGAGCGCCGCCGGGCGTCCCGCTCCGCGCTCCGCCGTCCTGGCTCACGCCTTCGTCGTCGGCGGCGCCGCCAGCGAGTCCGAGCGGGACATCCGGGTCGGCGGGGTCGACCACGCCCGGGCCGCCGTGTTCGACGGCGTCGACTACGTCGCCCTCGGGCACCTGCACGGGCCGCAGCGCGTCGGGGACGCCGACGGCCCCACCGTCCTGCGCTACTCGGGGTCGCCGCTCGCGTACTCGTTCTCCGAGGCCCGGCACACCAAGTCCACCGCCCTGGTCGACCTCGGCTCCGACGGCCCGGCCACCGTGCGGCTGCTGCCCACGCCCGTGCCACGCCGGCTCACCGACCTCACCGGACCGCTGGAGGACCTGCTCGGACCCGCGGGCGAGCCGCACGTCGAGGACTGGGTGCGCGTCACCGTCACCGACGCGCACCGCCCGACCGACCTGTACCGGCGGGTGCGGGGCCGGTTCCCCCACGCCCTCGTCGTGCAGCACCAGCCGCCGGTCCGCGAGGGTGGACCGCGCGCCGCCGAGGTCACCGCCGCCCGGGACCCGCTGGAGGTCGCGGCCGAGTTCGTCGCGCACGTCAGCGGCACCCGTCCGACCGACGCCGAGGCCGCCGTGCTGCGGCGCGCCTACGAGCACGTCGTCGCCGCGGAGCGGAGCGCCTGATGCGGCTGCACTCCCTCACGCTCCAGGCCGTCGGCCCGTTCGCCGGACGGCACACCGTCGACTTCGCGGCGCTGTCCGCCGGTGGGCTGTTCCTGCTGGAGGGGCCGACCGGCGCGGGCAAGTCCACCGTCATCGACGCCGTCGTGTTCGCGCTCTACGGCAAGGTCGCGTCCGCGTCGGCCAGCGAGGACCGGCTGCGCTCGGCGTTCGCGCCGGACGACACCGAGACGGTCGTGGAGCTCGTCTTCGAGACCGGGTCCGGCGTCTACCGGGTGCGGCGCACCCCTGCGTACGAGCGCGCCAAGAAGCGCGGGACCGGCCGGGCGCGGCAGCAGGCCACCGTGCAGCTCTGGCGGCTCACGTCCGCGCCCGAGGCGGTCTCCGACGCCGGACCGGACGACGCCCTGCTCACGCCCGACGGTCGGATCGCCGAGGCCGCCGTCCCGGGCGGCGAGCTGCTGTCCACCCGCCTGGACGAGGCGGGCGCCGAGCTCACGCGCGTCGTCGGGCTGGACCGCGCCCAGTTCGTGCAGACCATGGTGCTGCCGCAGGGCGAGTTCGCGGCGTTCCTGCGCGCCGACCCCGAGCAGCGGCGCGGGCTGCTGCAGCGGATCTTCGGCACCGAGGTCTACGAGCGCGTGCAGCAGCGCCTGGACGAGCTCCGACGCGAGGCGCAGCGCGCCGTCACCGACTCCCGCGCCGTGCTCCAGCAGACCGCCGCGCGGTTCGCGGGGGCGTCGGGCGCCGACGACGAGACCGCCGCCGCGCTGCGGGAGGTCTCCGCCGACGACCCGGCGGCCATCACCACCGTGGTCGAGGACCGCCTCGCCGCGCTGCGCGCCCGCACCGAGGAGGCCAGGGCCGTCGCGACCCGGGCGGTCGAGCACGCGCAGGCCGCGGCCGCCGCGGCGGAGGCGGCCGAGGCCCGGCAGCGCCTCGTGCAGCGGCGCGCGGCCCTGCTCGCGGAGCAG